>JAGHER010000213.1 GCA_017889125.1 Lachnospiraceae bacterium | reverse complement strand
GTTTTATTGAAAAGCAGATTTTTCTCGCCGGAAACCAGATTCACCACAGTGGCTGTGGTCATACTGTTTCCTGGATCATAGCAGGCGTAGAGCAGGTTATCCCCGATGATAATCATACCATTAGCTGTTGGATTATCGCCTTCCTCGCAGGTTTCCAGAATCTGCTCTTCACCTGTTTCCAGGTTCATGGAGCGTATTTCTACATATCTCGTATAATCCTCCCGGTACTGGGTGAGCATATAGTAAACAAAACCGTCACGCCAGTTCAGGCAGCTTGCTCCAAAACTTATTTCGGTAATATTGTTTATGGTTCCATGGATTTTGGGATCGCTGCCGTCAAGGGCAAAGCTTGCCACCTCGTCATTGAAATTAATGTAGTAGGCCCGTCCATCGCCAAAACACGGCGCCTGGGAAAGCTGGTAAATGTTATTGGGGTCATTGCCGTAGGTAAGATCCATGTCTACGGCTGCCGCGTTGTTGCTGTCTTTCTCCGCATCGTCTTTCTTTGTGCTGTCTTCGCTGCTTTCTTCTCTGCTATCGCCGTCATTGTCGCTATTGCTACTATTGCTGTTATTGCTGCCGTCCAGGCCTTCGCCTTGTGCTTCTTCTTTCCTGTCAGCATCTTCCTGGGCTTCTTTATCCGATGATTCCGGCTGGGCGGCGTCATCGTCCTCGGTCTTATCCGTCAGTTTTTCCAGCCCGGAAACCACCTTGTCAATGGCCTTTCCGGTTGGACTTTGGCAGGCTGTCATAGAGAACAACAGTCCGCCGATTACACATACGCCGATGGCTTTCCTGCAAAATTTCATCATACTCTTTCCTCCTGGTATTGAAATGGATACGGGCGGCAAGAGGAAAGGACAGCCCTCATTACCGCCTGTATTTGCCTGTCATTATACAGTTTCAGGAAATTTAGCGCAACAATGTTTCAAATTTTGCCGGATTTTCATAAAAATTATCTGTTTTGGGATGGCTCTTTGCTTGATCCCTTTTACGAAAATCTGGATATTGCAAAATTATTGGATTCGTTATACCATAACCTTACAGCTATGCTATCCCTCCGGGGGATGATAACAAGACAACAAAAAGGGGATAAAGGTGAAAGGCCTTAGATGGCTGCACCTGAAGGAGGAGACATTATGACCAATACCATATGGAAAGCAAGAAAACGAAATTTTCTGGGCCTGCCCTGGACCTTTACGGTCTACGGCTTTTCGGAGGACCGGCTGTACATTAAGACTGGTATTTTAAGCACCCGTGAGGACGAGGTACGCCTGTACCGGATTACGGACATCGGCCTGACCCGCAGCTTTTGGCAGAGGATTATGGGTATGGGAAGTATTCAGATCTACAGCTCTGACCAGTCCATGGGCGATTTTCAGCTGGTAAATATCAAGGACAGTGAAAATGTGAAGGAGCAGCTTTCTCAGTTAATTGAGAAGGAACGCCAGGAAAAGCGGGTGTCCTCCAGGGAGTTTATTGGAATTGATGGGGATGAGGATGAAGGGGACAGGCTTGACTAAAAAGGGAATCCCATGGGTCTGCTTATGATAGGCTGTCCCATGGGATTTGTTGGGATATATACTTTTTCGGTATCATGATTGCCCAAGAAACCATTTCAGCACATACTTTTTTTGTATTCCCTCATAATTCATGTCACTGAAAAGCTCATCCAAGGTAAGCAGATATTTGGGATAGTTGTCCTGAATTTTCCGTAGGGGTTCCAGCTCACGCTTAAGAACCAGCTCATCCATTACCGTCTGGGCCACTTGATAGTATTCTGGCTGGCCATTTTTGATGGCTACAAAGTCAACCTCTCCATCTGTACCGTACTGTCCGACATAAACCTGGAAACCTCTGCGGCGAAGCTCCAGGTAAACGAGATTTTCCAAAATATGCCCGATATCTGAATCCTTTCCCCGTACCAGCATATTTCGCAGGGCAATATCACACACGTAATATTTGCTGATGGAGCTGAGCAGCTCTTTTCCTTTAATATTGTACCGGCGTGCTTCATAAAACAGCAGGCTGTCTGTGAGTCCCCGCAGATAGCGGTCTACGGTTTTGGAGTCGATTTTACGCTGCTTGGAAACCATGGTATTGGCGATAGCAGAGGGTGTTGTACGATTTCCAATATTGTGCATCAGATAGCGGGTTACTGATTCCAGCATATTTACATCGGATATTTTCAGGCGTTTAACCACATCGTTCAGAAGAATTGTGTGATAGATGCCATCCATGTATTCTTTCGCTTCTTCCGGGCCATATTGATATTTTAAAACATAGGGAAAGCTTCCCGTTTCAATATACTGCATAAATTTTTCCGGCAGAGAAAGATTCTTTCTTCCTTCCTCTAACCCGCTGCAGAATTCTGAAAAGGAGAGGGGCATCATGGAGAGCTCAATGTAGCGGCCGGTGAGCAGTGTGGCAAGCTCGCCTGACATAAAGTAAGCATTGGAACCGGTGATATACACATCGCAGTTTTCACGCAGAAATAAGCTGTCAACAGCCTTCTCGTAAGCATCCACATGCTGGATTTCATCCAAAAAGATGTAATTCATTTTGTCGGGACAAAGCCGTTCTTTTACATATTGATACAGCAGCCGGTAATCGGTCAGGTCTTCATAGTCCAGGTCTTCAAAATTCAGGGAAATGATCTGCTCAGGAAGGATTCCCTGAGACAAAAGATAATCCCGGTAGATAGCAAAAATTGTGGATTTGCCGCAGCGGCGGACGCCGGTTACCACTTTGATGATCTGCTGGTCTTTATGGTTGATGAGCCAGTTCAGATAATCTGGCCGTTCTAACCGTTTCATCGTATCACCTCCAGGTTTAGTATACGCGGAAAGTTGAGAAAAATCAATATTTTGGAACACATTCCGAAAAGCTTATTTTTTATAAGAAAAATGGAATACATTCCGAAATTGTAGAAAAATAATAAAAAATCGAAATGCATTCCATAAATCAAATTTGCGCAATCTGTTATATCGGTGTCCGTATCAGCATTAGGGAAACGCTGATTAAAGCGTTTCCCGTGCCGGATTTGCGCTGCGAAGCAGCAATTTCCCTTGCAAATCCGTGTACATCCACCGGAGGTTCTAAGGAAACGATGATTTAATCAGCGTTTCCTTAGCTGTTTTTCCTAAAGTGATATTCTTATTTTTACCTCTTTTTATTTTGACGTACCCATTTCATCCCATCCCCAAAATAATCGGCGCCAGCTTCCCACAGGCAATCAGAATGGAACCAGATGCCACAATCGCCTTCAGTATCCCCTGATTGATCCTTACTGCATACCGGCTTCCAATCAGCACCCCAGCTCCGTGGAGCAGAAGCACCAGCGGAAGAAGGGACAGAAGAGAGGCCATATCCGGCGCGGCGGCAAAGTAGCCTGCCATGGAAGGAATGGCGATAAAAATGGAATCAAAAAGGGCAATTCCCACCGCCATATGAGCGGGAAACCCCATGGTGGTTAAAAGGGGCATCACCAGCACCGGCCCTCCGGCCCCGGAGGCGGCACAGACTGCACCGGTGGAAAGGCCAAGGAGCAGGTAGAGAATAAGGCTTTTCTTTGAGGTATTGATTCCAGCACCAGCTGCATTCCTGAAACCAGTCCGATTTCCAGCACCAGCTATATTACCGGCATCAGCCAGAGTCCTAGCTTTACCAGCCGCAAGCTTTCCGGCCGCGGCCCTCAGAGCCTTCCTCCGCCCCAGATACTCCCGCACCAAAATAGAGATCCCAGACAAAAGCACCACCAGATAAAGGAGCAGCTTAATCACATCTTCCGGAATGAGCAGATTTAAGTTTACTCCCAGAATAGCCCCTGCAAGGCTTCCCGCAGAGAGAATACCACCCGTCCGCAGATCCAGGTTCCCGCTGCGGAAATAATTAAAGGAGCCCAGGACGCCGGAGATAAAGAAGGCGGCAAAGCTTAAAGCCAAAGCCTCCACCGACGGCATCCCCAGAAATCCGGTATAAAACATGGGAAGAAGGAATCCGGCGATGCCGGTAAGGCCGATGCAGACGCCCACCACCAGGTTTACCGCCATAATCAGGAGGGCGGTCATGAGCAGGCCTCCATATATTTTCTCG
This sequence comes from Lachnospiraceae bacterium, assembly GCA_017889125.1. Taxonomy (GTDB): domain Bacteria; phylum Bacillota; class Clostridia; order Lachnospirales; family Lachnospiraceae; genus Caccovicinus. Next base: position 12,999 of record JAGHER010000213.1, on the reverse strand, counting down.
CCTCAAAAAGAATCTTCTCCTGATCCAGCGTAAGAACCTGCCGCTCCTTCATCACCAGTTTCCCGTCAACCACCATATCTGCCACATCCCCGGCGGTGACGCATTCCAGCAGTGTATTCACCAGATTTCCAGTAGGGTACAGATGAGGAGTATCCAGGCGGATGGTAATAAAATCCGCAGGTGCGCCTTCCTGTATCCGGCCGCCTTCGGGCATTCCCATGATGGCATAACCATTCTGCGTTGCCATGGAAAGGATACGGGATGCAGGCATAATGGCGGGATCGCTGGTGGAAACGCCCCAGGTCACGTTCATCACGGAGCGGAAAATCTTCATCTCATTCCACAGACTTAAGCCGCCGTGGGCCGCCCCATCGGTTCCCAGCCCTACCGTCACGCCGCGCTCCAAAAGACCGGGGGTGTCCGGCGCGCCCTTGCCGCAGTTGCTGAATGGGCAGTGGCAGACAAGACTTTTGCTCTGTGCCAGCAGCTCCTTTTCCCTGGATGAAAGAAGGATGCTGTGGGCGCCAAGGAAGCGGGGCCCAAGGATGCCGCGGGAGGATAAGTATTCCACCGGACGGCAGCCGTAATGCTGGAGATAATAGTTTACTTCATTTGGATACTCGTTCATGTGGGCCTGCAGCAGGGTATCCCGCTCCGCCGCCCGCGCTCCGGCCCGGTCAATCAGCTCCGGTGAGCAGGAGATCAGGGAGCGCAGGGAGTAGGCCACGTTAAGAAGGCCTTTCCCGTGAAATGCGTCATAAAGCCGGTCAGTCTGGGCGATGGCCTCCTCTGCATTCTGAGCAATGGAAGGGGGCAGGCCCGGCTGGTCCATGGTGGAGGCGGAGAGGATTCCCCGCAGGCCGGACTGAAGGTAAACTTCAGCAGCCGCCTCCATGTGGTAGCTTCCTGCGTCGATGAAAGCGCCTGTGCCGGAAAGAATCATTTCCAGAGCGGCCAGCCCGGCACTTAAGGTCATCCGCTCCGGGGTCAGGGTGCTTTCAAAGGGAAGCATGATTCTCGTCCAGATCATGGGCAGCTCATCCAGGATCCGCCCTTTCAAAAGCTGCTGGCCTGTATGCATGTGGCAGTCAGCCAGGGGCGGCATCACCAGTTTTCCGGCGCCATTTATAACGGTTTTGCAGCGGCTGCCAGAAAGACCTGACATGCCGGATTGGCCAGGTACATCAGACAGCCCGGATGCACTCACCCGACCCGTTTGGCCGGGCGCGCCAGACACATCAGCCCCCTCATCCCTCATCCCATGAGGGCAGATGCACGTAAACCGCCCGCCCTCCACAGTCACATCCTGATGCCAGGCAATGGAGCCGTCCGGCTGCAGCACAGCCGCATCAGATATCAATAAATCAGCCATGGATATTCTCCTAATCTTAAGTTGATTGAATCGGCATTCTCCTAAATTACATTAGTCAGAGAAAGCACCACCTGGGAAACGATGGCGGAGCCTAAGAAGGTCCCGGTCATCACGAAGACGCCGATCAGGATCATTTTCCAACCCTGCTTGACAAAGGTTTTAATCTGGTCGCTGATGGACATTCCGGCATAAGCGCCCACCATGGTAAGGGGGGCGGTGAAATTGATCTTGTTGGCCGACTCGATGACAAATTCACGAATCGGGGAGGCCGGACATGCCGCCAGCAGGCCGATAATGGAAACATAAGCTACGATGGGAAGCTTTAAGGGAATCAGCTTGCTTGCCACAAGGCCAAGGAAGGCGATGACCAGGAGAACGGCCACGCCGGGAAGGGACTCCATAAAGCCCACCTGAAAGCCAACGAAATTTGCCAGGGCGATGCCCAGACCGGAAATGATAAATAATACAGCCCATTCAATGTAACGCATTATGCTTCCTCCACTTTCGTATCTTCTTTTGATTTCAGGGCAAAGGGCCGGATTTTCGGCTCCAGCACCTTATACAGCCAGTTGCACAGGGGCAGTCCGATGAAGATGGTCATATAGATGCCGTCGATTCCAGAGATCGTCTCGCTGGCGCTGGCCAGAGCGGAGATCTGCTCGGCCATCTGCGGATAAATAGCGGTCAGGGACGCGGTGGCGCTGGCCATCATGATTCCTGCGCCTACACCGGAGGACATCGCCAGGGCGAAGGGGTGGAAAATGTTCAGAGCCGCAATGACCGAAACCATAAAGCCAAAATAAATGGTTCCCACCATACCGCCGACCACATAAATGGAAAGGCTTCCTCTGGTTTCCGGGGAATCGGGGCCGTACATATCGGTAATCAGAGCCAGATTGGTTTCCCGGTTGATGGAATGGGTGGCGCCGATGGCTTCCCGCTTAAGTCCAAGGAGAAGGGCCAGGGGAAGGGCCAAAAAGATGGTGCCCAGGTTCCCAAATTCCTGGAGCAGTAAAGCCGGCCCAGCAGACAGCACCGTTTCCAGGCTTGCACCGGCATTGATGCCCAGCTTTGCGATAAAGGGACAGATGGCCACGATGACCAGCTTTGACGCGGCCTTTACCTGCTTGCTCTTAATGATCTTTGCCACCTGAGGCCCGGAAAGCACGCCCAGGATCAGAGAATAAAAGATGGGGAACAGGATGAATCGTCCCGCGCCCAGGGGAATATTGATCTGGCCGATAGAATCGGCGATGAGAATGAAGACGAAGGCCAGCACGTAGATTTTCCATTCCGTGCGGAACCGTTCGCCCAGCGATGAATATTGATACTGCTTTTCCATATCTTTCCTCCTAAGTAGTGGTATTGGGGCCCAAAGGTATTTTTCCTTTGACACCGGATTGCCCCGCGCATCTGCGGAAGCGGTTCAATACGTCCTGCATTGTAAATCAATCCGATTCAGAAAAAAAGGACAAATGGCACTTTTCAGAGATTTTTTTTCTGTGTATAATGGGGGAAGGGGCTGCGGCCCGTAAACGTTAAGGCGGTCAGACCTTGCGGGCGAGAACGGACAGGAGTCAGCCCCAGCAGTCTGCGAACCTGCAGCCCCGCATACGCAAGCACACATAGGAAAAAAGCAGAGGTGAGCACAAATGACCCTTCAGGAGCTTGTCCGGGAGGTCCCGGAGCTAAAGGATTATCTTCGGAATATGCCCCCGGAGCTGGAGAAACGGTATACTATTCGGATCTATCCCCCGGGAACCATTATTCATCAGAAGGATTTCAAGCTGGATTATTTCGGCATTGTGGCCAAGGGCGAGCACCGGGTAATCAATGAATTTCAAAACGGCAACGTGTACATGATTGAAAAGAACGAGCCCATTGATTTTATCGGAGAAGTGACCATCCTTGCTGGCATGGAGCGCACCTCGGTGACCATCGAGACCCTGACGGAGACTACGGTAATTTATTTCCGGAGAAAGGATTTCGAGGACTGGATTGCGAAGGATATCCATTTCCTGCGCCTGGTGGCGGGGAAGGTGGCATTAAAGCTGTACCGTTCCTCCTACAACCGGGGGGCCAGACTTTTCTATCCGCCCCAGTTTATCCTTTTGGATTATGTATTAAAATACGCCGCGGCGGAGGGCATTGAGGAAAAGAAGCACATCACCGTACAGAAAACCAGGCAGGCCCTCTACGAGGAATGCGGCGTTACCGTAAAGACCTTAAACCGCACCATCAAGCGGCTGGAGGAGGACGGCCTGGTGACCATGAGCCATGGGAAGATGACCATGAGCCTGGAGCAGTACCGCCTGGCCAGAAAGCAGGTTCACCACTATGTGGAGTACGATGGACGGAAGCAGGAGCGGGCCGCCGAGGGAACCAAAGGCCCGGATAAAAGGAATATCAAATAAAAGAAAACCTGGGCAAAAAATCCAGACAAAAGGAGCATTATGGAAAACAATAAAATTCAAAGCCAGGAGGCCTACGTACAGCTTAAGGAGGCCCTGGCAGATGCAGAAAAAATTCTGGTGGGAATCGGCGGAGAGTGGAAGCTTTCCGAGGATGCAGATCTCCAGAGAATTTCCGAAGTAAAGGAAGGCTATCATCAGTTATATGAATTGATTAAGGATAAAGATTATTTTGTGGTGACCACCGTCACCGACGGAGAAATCTGGAAGTCGGAGCTTTCAGGGGAGCGGATTGTGGCCCCCTGCGGCAACCGCCATTTGCGGCAGTGCGAGAAGGCCTGCGTGAAGGAGGTCTGGAAGGAGGGCGAGGTTTCCGAAGGCGTCTGTCCCCACTGCGGCGCGCCTTTGGTGGAAAACACCATCCAGGCGGAAAATTATGTGGAAGAAGGCTACCTTCCCATGTGGAAAAAATACCAGCTCTGGCTTTCCGTCACTCTGAACCGGAAGCTTGTGGTGCTGGAGCTGGGCGAGGGCTTTAAGACGCCTACAGTCATCCGCTGGCCTTTCGAAAAGACCGTGTTTTTCAACCAGAAGTCCCGGATGTTTCGGGTACACGAAAGCCTTTGCCAGGTAAGCCAGGAAATCGGCGGCCGCGCTACCCCTGTGGCAGCCAATTCCCTGGAATTTATCCGAAATGGCAAGGAAAAGAATCTTTAAGGAAAGAACGCATTGTGCGGCCGCGGAAGCTGTGCTAAAATATTTCCGTAACAGCACAGAAGCGAAGAAGGATGGACGAGATGATCGGAATTATTGATTATGATGCAGGAAATATAAAGAGTGTAGAAAAGGCGCTCCAGTCCCTGGGCCAGGAGACGGCGGTGACCAGAGATCCGGAGACCCTTCTTAAGGCGGACAAGGTGATCCTGCCGGGGGTGGGCGCCTTCGGCGACGCCATGGGGCGGCTTCGCCAGTACGGACTGGAGGAGGTCATTCACCAGATTGCAGAGAAAGGGACGCCTTTTCTGGGAATCTGCCTGGGGCTGCAGCTGCTTTTTGACAGCAGCGAGGAGAGTCCGGGAGTGAAAGGTCTGGGACTTCTTCCGGGAAAGATTCTGCGGATCCCCGATGGAGAGGGGCTTAAGATTCCCCATATGGGCTGGAATTCCCTGGAGATTACTCCCGGAGCGCGGCTTTTTCGCGGGATTCCCCAGGATTCCTACGTGTATTTTGTCCATTCTTATTATCTGAAGGCAGAGGATCCGGCCATCGTGGCGGCTTCTACCCAGTATGGCGTGTCCATCCATGCTTCTGTAGAGCGGGACAATGTATTCGCCTGCCAGTTCCACCCGGAAAAGAGCGGTGAGATTGGCCTTCGGATTCTGAAAAATTTCATTGAGCTGGCTTAGGAGGCGCTATGTTTACCAAACGAATTATCCCTTGTTTAGATGTAAATAACGGCCGCGTGGTGAAGGGCGTGAATTTTGTGAATCTTCAGGACGCGGGCGATCCGGTGGAGGTAGGCGCCGCCTATGACAGGGCCGGGGCAGACGAGCTGGTTTTCTTAGACATTACCGCCACCTCCGACGGCCGCAATACGGCGGTGGAGTTAGTGCGGCGGGTGGCCGAGCGGGTCTTCATCCCCTTCACTGTGGGCGGCGGCATCCGCAGCGTGGAGGATTTCCGCATGCTGCTGCGGGAGGGCGCCGATAAGATTTCCATCAATTCCTCCGCTATCAATACCCCGGAGTTGATTTCCCGGGCGGCGGACAAATTCGGCAGCCAGTGCGTGGTGGTGGCCATCGACGCCAAGCGCCGTGCAGACGGCTCCGGCTGGAACGTGTACAAAAATGGCGGGCGCATCGACACCGGGCTGGATGCTTTAGAGTGGGCAGACCAGGCCTGCCGCATGGGTGCGGGAGAGATCCTTCTCACCAGCATGGACTGCGACGGCACTAAGGCCGGTTATGACATTCCCCTGACCAGGGCGGTGGCGGACGCCGTGTCCATCCCTGTGATTGCCTCCGGCGGCGCGGGAACCATGGAGCATTTTTATGATGCGTTGAGTGAGGGCGGAGCCGATGCGGCTCTGGCGGCATCCCTTTTCCATTATAAGGAATTGGAGATTGGTGCCCTTAAGGGCTACTTATCCGGCAGGGGCATTCCGATGAGGATGGCTGCCGCTTTCACCGGGACTGAACAGAAAGGATGATTTCCTTTCCTGAGCAGGCGGAACGGAAATCGGGCCGGACAAAACGGCGGCCCGGCTGCAATACATACGAAAGAAGGTTAAAACCATGGCTGCAATTGACAATGACTGGCTGGAGCCTCTCCGGGGTGAGTTCCGAAAGCCGTATTACAAGAAGCTTTACGATACGGTAAAGCATGAATATGAGACCAGACGGATTTTCCCGGCGGCAGATGATATCTTTAATGCATTTGCCTTCACGCCTCTGCATAAGGTGAAAGTAGTTATCCTTGGTCAGGATCCCTATCACGGCGAGGGGCAGGCCCACGGCCTTTGCTTTTCGGTGAAGCCGGATGTGGAGATTCCACCCTCCCTGGTGAATATTTACCAGGAGCTTCACGATGACTTAGGCTGCTATGTGCCGGATAATGGTTATCTGAAAAAATGGGCGGATCAGGGCGTCCTTCTCCTGAACACGGTGCTGACGGTGCGGGCCCATGCGGCCAACTCCCATCGAAATATCGGCTGGGAGGAGTTTACCGACGCGGCCATCCGGGTGCTCAATGAGCAGGATAAGCCCATGGTATTTCTTCTGTGGGGCCGTCCGGCCCAGATGAAGAAGGCCATGTTAAATAATCCAAAGCATTTGATTCTGGAGGCGCCGCACCCCAGTCCCCTGTCTGCCTACCGGGGATTTTTCGGCTGCCGCCATTTCAGCAGAACCAATGAATTCCTGAAGGAAAACGGCCTGGAGCCCATCGACTGGCAGATTGAAAATATCCGCCAGGGAAGCGTCGGTTAAGGCGTCTCCCGTGCCGGATCTGCGCCGCAAAGGGTCTAAAGCGGCCGTACATGGAGGATAAATATGAGTTTAGTAGAGATTTTAAAGGTGATTGTCCAGGGAATCGTGGAAGGCTTTACGGAGTGGCTGCCCATCAGCAGCACCGGCCACATGATTCTGGTGGACGAGATCATCCACATGGACCAGTCCAAGGCCTATCTGGATGTCTTTTTCGTGGTTATCCAGCTGGGGGCTATTCTGGCAGTGGTTCTTTTGTATTTTGACCGGCTGAATCCCTTTTCCCCGAGGAAAAAGGCGGCGGCCAGGCAGGCTACGCTGGTGCTGTGGCTGAAGATTATCGTGGCCTGTATCCCGGCTGCGATTTTAGGCATCCTGTTTAATGACTGGATGGAAGAGCACCTGATGAACGCCTATGTGGTGGCGGCGGCGCTGATTGTCTACGGCGTGGTATTCATTGTCCTGGAGAACCGGAACAAGAACGTCCGTTTTTCCATCCAGAAGACCGGACAGATCACCTTCCAGACTGCCCTTTATATTGGCCTGTTTCAGCTTTTGAGTCTGATTCCCGGCACCTCACGGTCTGGTTCCACTATCCTGGGCGCCATGATTCTGGGGTGCTCCAGAAGCGTGGCGGCGGAATTTTCCTTCTTTTTGGGAATCCCCGTCATGTTTGGCGCCAGTCTGTTAAAGATCGTATCCTTCTTTATGGATGGGAATCATTTTACCGGGCCGGAGATCTTTTACATGCTGTTGGGCATGGTGGTAGCTTTCCTGGTGTCGGTGTACTCCATCAAATTCCTGATGGGCTATATCCGCAACCATGATTTTAAATTCTTTGGCTATTACCGGATTATTCTGGGTATCGTGGTGCTGGCTTACTTTGGCATATCGGCGCTGGCATCGTAAAGTTGTGGCGAAGTCAGCACTGGCCAGGAGAAAACAGCATAGAAAAAGAAAAGGAGATGCAGGCGTGAGAATCGGCGGATTTCAGAAATTAACCCTTCTGGATTATCCCGGTTGCATGGCCTGCATTGTTTTCACCATGGGCTGCAATTTCTGCTGCCCATTTTGTCACAATGCAGGTCTTTTAGGGGGACAGGCCCAGGAGGCAGGCCGCAAGGAAGAAGCGGCCGCAGAGGAAGAAATTTTTGCCTATTTAAAAAAACGGCAGGGCCTTTTAGATGGCCTTGTGCTCACCGGCGGCGAGCCCCTGTTGTGGAAGGATACGGCGGACTTTCTCCGGAAGGTACGGGCGCTGGGCTATTCCATAAAGCTGGATACCAACGGCAGCTTCCCGGGAAGGCTGAAAGGCCTTCTGGATGAGGGGCTTGTGGATTACGTGGCTATGGATATCAAGCACAGCCGGGAAAAGTACCCGGCGGCAGCAGGCTGCGGCTGTGAGGGAATCCTGCCTGCGGTGGAGGAAAGTCTGGGAATTCTCCGCGGGTCGGGGATCCCCTTCGAACTGCGGACAACCCTGGTAAAGGGGATTCACCGGGAAGAGGATATGGAAGCTCTGGCCGCCTGGATTGCCGGAAACCAGCCTTACTATCTGCAGAATTATGTGGACTCCGGCAATGTGCTGCAGCCGGAGGGGCTTTCCTCCTTTTCGCCGGAGGAGCTTTCCCGGATGCTTCAGATTGTCCGCAGGCATTGCCCGGCGGCGGAAATTCGCGGATAAGGAAACGCTCAGGCAAATACCCAGAAACAAATGTTTTGGCGTAATTTGTCGGCTGAGATATGTATACAATATATGGTACATATTCGCCTTGAATTCCAATATCTAGTGTGCTATACTCGTTTGTATCGATTCGAATTTGGGCAGGAGGGGTTTTTCTATGGAAATGTATCAGGTGGTAAAGCGCGACGGAAAGGTCGCGGAATTCAGTATTCAGAAGATTTCCAGGGCCATTACCAGGGCCTTTGAAGCGGTGGAGCGGAAGTATCACAGCTCTGTGATTGACCTGCTGGCGTTAAAGGTTACCGCAGATTTTGAGCCGAAGATCAAGGACGGCCGGATTGCTGTGGAGGATATTCAGGACAGCGTGGAGACGGTGCTCAGCCAGGCAGGCTACGCCGATGTGGCCAAGGCCTACATCCTCTACCGCCGTCAGCGGGAAAAGCTGCGCAATATGCAGACCACGCTTCTGGATTACAAGAAGGTGGTGGACAATTACCTTCATGTCAATGACTGGCGGGTAAAGGAAAATTCCACGGTGACCTATTCCGTAGGCGGCCTGATCCTTTCCAATTCCGGCGCCATCACGGCCAATTACTGGCTGTCGGAAATCTATGATGATGAGATTGCCAATGCCCACCGGAACGCGGAGATCCACATCCATGACCTGTCCATGCTCACCGGCTACTGTGCCGGATGGTCCTTAAAGCAGCTGATTCAGGAGGGCCTTGGGGGGATTACAGGAAAGATCACCTCTGCACCGGCGAAGCATCTGTCAACCCTCTGCAACCAGATGGTAAACTTCCTGGGAATTATGCAGAATGAATGGGCCGGCGCCCAGGCCTTTTCCTCCTTTGATACCTACCTGGCGCCCTTTGTGAAGGCTGACCAGCTTTCCTACGAGCAGACAAAGAAATGCATCGAATCCTTTGTGTACGGCGTCAATACGCCCTCACGCTGGGGCACCCAGGCGCCATTTTCCAATATCACCCTGGACTGGACGGTACCTGCGGATCTGGCTGATCAGCCAGCCATCGTAGGCGGACGGGAGATGGACTTTACCTACGGGGACTGCAAAGCGGAGATGGACATGGTCAATAAGGCCTTTATCGAGATCATGATTGATGGGGACGCCAATGGAAGAGGCTTCCAGTATCCCATCCCCACCTATTCCATCACCCGGGATTTCGACTGGTCGGATACGGAGAATAACCGCCTTCTCTTTGAGATGACGGCAAAATACGGGACGCCCTATTTTTCTAATTACATCAACAGCGACATGGAGCCCAGTGATGTGCGGAGCATGTGCTGCCGTCTGCGCCTGGATCTGCGGGAGCTGCGCAAGAAGACCGGCGGGTACTTTGGCAGCGGGGAGAGCACCGGCTCCATCGGCGTGGTGACCATCAATATTCCGCGGATTGCCTACCTGGCTTCCGACGAAAAGGACTTTTACCGGCGCCTTGACCGGCTGATGGATATTTCCGCCCGTTCCTTAAGCGTGAAGCGGACGGTGATCACCCAATTGCTGGAGGATGGGCTGTATCCTTATACTAAGCGGTATCTGGGAACCTTTGAAAATCATTTTTCCACTATCGGTCTGGTGGGCATGAATGAGGCCGGCCTGAATGCCAGATGGATTCGCAAGGATATGACCCATGAAAGCACCCAGAAATTTACGCAGGATGTGCTGAACCATATGCGGGAGCGCCTGTCTGACTATCAGGAGGAGTACGGTGACCTTTACAATCTGGAGGCCACACCGGCAGAGTCCACGGCTTACCGTCTGGCCAAGCATGATGTGGAGCAGTTCCCGGATATCATCACTGCCGCAGAGCCCGGCGGCACGCCTTACTACACCAACAGCTCCCACCTTCCTGTGGGCTACACCGAAGATGTGTTTACGGCTCTGGATGTACAGGACGAGCTGCAGACCCTTTATACCTCCGGCACGGTGTTCCACGCATTCTTAGGCGAGCGGCTTTCCGACTGGCAGTCCGCCGCGGCCCTGGTACGGAAGATCGCGGAAAATTACCGGCTGCCCTATTACACCATGTCGCCTACCTATTCCATCTGCAAGGATCACGGGTATCTGGCCGGGGAGCAGTACGAGTGCCCCATTTGCGGCAAAAAGACCGAGGTGTACAGCCGGATTACTGGCTACTACCGCCCGGTGCAGAACTGGAATGACGGAAAGGCTCAGGAATTTAAGCAGAGAAAGACCTATTACATAGGAAAAGACGGAAGCTTCCAGCCGGGAGCTGAGATGGAAGCAGGAAAACGGGCTGAAGCAGGAAAGACCGCAGAGGAGAGAAGGGCGCCGGAAGCGATCGGAGCGGCCAAGGGAGAGAAAACGGTCATCCCTGGAGAAACCGCGGAAAAGCTTCTGCTCTTTGGCACCAGGATCTGCCCCAACTGCCGGGCGGCAAAGGCAAAGTTAGATAAGGCCGGCATTCCCTACACCTACGTGCTGGCGGAGGAGCAGCCGGAGTTGGCCAGGAAATACAGCGTCATGCAGGCGCCCTCCATCGTCCGTCTTTTCGACGAGAACTGGGTGCTTATCGCCGGGCTTCCCAATATTCAGAAGATGATTGAGCGGTTTGTGTGCAGCTAAGGAAGCACGGCACGGGAAACGCTTTAATCAGGGCTTTTTTAAGATTGGCGATTAGAGAGTCCGTTTAGAGAACAAAGAAAATCAATTTAGAGAACAAGGAAATGAAATTAGTGAACAGAGTTTGTTTGCTAATTTCATTTTTTTGTTCACTAAAATAAGTTTAGTGAACAAAAATTCACTAATTTCTTGATTTTTGTTCACTAAAATGTTATTCTGTTAACAAAAGGAGGCGATACAGCATGCTGCCAACAGAGCTAATCAGTTTAGTACAGGATGTAATCCATCACAAATGCGAACGCCAGAATATCGAATTAAAACGTGCCAGCCAGGGAACGCCGGAAAAATTGTACGATACGCTGTCCAGCTTTTCGAATCAGACCGGCGGCGGAGTGATTCTGTTTGGTATCGATGAAAAGAATGATTTCGAAATCACCGGCGTATATGACGCTCAGGATTTGCAGACTAAGGTGACAAATCAGGCCCTTCAAATGGAGCCGGTGGTTCGGCCTGTTTTTACGGTTGCGGAAATTGGAAAGCGGATTGTAGTGAGCGCTGAGATTTCTGAGTGCGATATTTTTGATAAGCCTTGCTTTTACAAAGGAGCTGGTCGTCTGCGCGGATCCTACATTCGTGTAGGTGAGGCAGATATGCCGATGACGGAATATGAGATTTACAGCTACGAAGTATTTAAAAGAAAGATTCAGGATGAACTGCGCATTGTTGATCGTGCGGATATGGATTCTTTTGACAAAGATGCTCTTGCGGAATATTTCATTAAACTGCGCAAGGCAAAGCCGAATCTTGCAAGACAGCCAGAAGAGAAAATTTTACAGCTGCAGGGCATTACCGACCATGGCCAGCCTACAGTTGCCGGGATTATGATGCTTGGCGAATATCCGCAGGCATACTTTCCGCAGCTCAGCGTGACTGCCATGGTCGTGGCCGGAACAGAAATCGGCGAGCTGGGGATGAATGGAGAACGCTTTATTGACAATCAGCGAATAGAAGGGACGATTACGCAAATGCTGGATGCGACCCTTGCATTTATCCGCAGAAATATCCGCAACGCCACCATTGTGGATGAGAATGGAAAACGGGTAGACAGAAGCGAGTATCCGATGGTAGCCGTCAGGGAAATTGTGTTAAATGCGTTGATTCATCGTGACTACAGCATCCATACCGATCATTCTCCCATCCGTGTGGTACTGTATCAGGATCGTATAGAGGTTGAAAATCCTGGGGGATTATATGGCAGGATTACCGTTGATGAACTGGGGAAAATGTCAGCTGACACGCGCAATCCGTTCATTGCCGGTGGATTGGAAGTGCTGTTGGGAACGGAAAATCGTTTTTCTGGAATTCCAACGATTCTGCATGAAATGAAAAAGGCGGGGCTTCCCCCTGCCGTATTTGAAAGCCGGCGGGGTGTCTTTAAAGTCACTTTATATAATGAAAAGAGTGGACTGCGGCGGCTGGAACCTGCGATTTTGCCGGAACCCATGCAGAAAATTCTGGCCTTTTGTTCGGAACCACGCAGCCGCGATGAGATAGCAGACTATATGGGAATCGAGACGCCTTCCTACGTGGTGAAAAAGTATATTCGTCCTCTGCTGGAGATGGAAAAACTTCGCCTGACCATCCCGGAGGCGCCGAAAAGCAAAAAACAGAAATACATTTCCGTTTCATCAGCAGGATAAACATATCCGGCAGAAAAACATGAGATAAGAGAAGATGAGATAAGAGAAGGAGACCCTTCTGCAAAAATCGCAGGCATAAAAATTCTGAATTTTGCTGAAAGGTCTCCTTATTGCGTTTTACACTAACCCATCCGCAATCTCATAAATCAGCCGCTCGGAATCCTCCCATCCCAGGCAGGGGTCGGTGATGGATTTGCCGTAGCAGCCGTCGCCGATCTTCTGGGCGCCTGGCTCGATGTAGCT
>JAGHER010000023.1 GCA_017889125.1 Lachnospiraceae bacterium | reverse complement strand
TATACAAACTTTGCCCTGGGCACGGTGAATGGGATTCTTGGGGCCTTTGATTATCGGGAGGTCTTTGGCCGGGTGGACTGGCTGCTTCCTATGGGGATTTCCTACTACACCTTTCAGTCCATGGGCTATCTGATTGATGTGTACCGCAAAAAATATGAGCCGGAAAAGAGCTTGCTTAAGCTGTCCCTGTTTGTTTCCTTTTTCCCGCAGCTGATCCAGGGGCCCATCAGCCGGTTTGACCAGATGGGGGAGCAATTTTCGGCTAATCATAGGTTTTGTGGGAAGGAGTTTTTCTTTGGCCTGGAGCGGATGCTGTGGGGCTATGCAAAGAAGCTTCTTGTGGCAGACCGTCTGGCAAAGGTGGTGCTGACGGTGGCCGGGGATACAGAGCGGTTTACCGGCGCTTTCGTGCTGGTGGGAATGCTCTGCTATACGGTACAGATTTATGCGGACTTTTCCGGCGGCATTGATATTGCCATCGGCGCGGCCCAGGCGCTGGGGATTCGCCTTCCGGAGAATTTTAACCGCCCTTATTTTTCCAGGACGGTTCCGGAATACTGGCGGCGGTGGCATATGTCCCTTATGGAATGGTTCCGGGAATACATCTTTTATCCGGCCTCTGTGTGCGGGCCGGTGACGCGGTTTTCTAAGTGGTGCAAGACCCATCTGGGGAACGGCGCGGGAAGGCGGGCGCCGTTTTATTCGGCCACAATTTTGGTGTGGCTGGTGACCGGCATCTGGCATGGAGCCTCCTGGAATTTTGTGTTCTGGGGTCTCCTTAACTGCGTGGTGCTGTTGATTTCCTCAGAGCTTGCGCCGGTGAGCCGCAGGTTTCACGAGCGGTATCCAGCTGCTGCGGCCAACCGGGGATTCCAGCTGCTGCAGATTGGGCGTACCATTCTCCTTCTCAGCGTTATCCAGACTCTGGAATATTATGGAAGTGTCTCAAAGATGCTTAGAATGCTGGTGTCCATGATTACGGATTTTTCTCTGACGGTTTTTATGGACGGGAGTCTTCTGGGGCTTGGATTAGACGGCGGGGACTGGATGGTGGCGGCCCTGGGCGCTTTGGCGATGCTTTTGGTAAGTTTGGCTCAGGAGAAGGGGGACATAAGGCCGCGGATTGCCCGGTGGCCGGGAGTTTGCCGGTTCCTGTTGTGGTTTGGCCTCTTCCTTGCGGTGCTGATCTTTGGAACCTACGGGCAGGGCTTTGACGCCAGCCAGTTTATCTATAATCAGTTTTAGAGGAGGCTGCAGATGAAGACGAGACGATGGATTGGACGGATCGGATGGGCGGCTGCGGTGCTTCTGGCGGTGATGCTTTTATGGTTTCTTCAGGCCCTCCTGCAGCCTAAGTATATGGGGAGGGTAGTTGAGGGAAATCTGATTCCGGAATATTATGACGAGGTCTCCCAGCATGAACTTTTGATTTTGGGGGACTGCGAGGTATATGAAAATATTTCCCCGGTGATTCTCTGGCAGGAGTTTGGGGTGACCAGCTACATCCGGGGAAGCGCCCAGCAGCTGATTCCCCAGTCTTATTATTTGTTAAAGGATACCCTGCGGAAGGAAAAGCCGAAGGCGGTGCTTTTAAGCATATCGGCTATGCAGGAGGAGGAGCAGACCAATGAGGCCTATAACCGCATGACCCTGGAGGGGATGGAGTGGTCTGGCGCGAAGCTGGAGGCCATCCTTGCCACTGGCATGGAGGAGGAGCATCTGATTGAGTATGTGTTTCCCCTTCTGCGGTATCATTCCCGGTGGAAAGAGTTAAGCGATGAAGACTGGACGTATCTGTGGAAGCGGGGAAAGGTTTCCCACAATGGCTATTACATGCGGGCAGATGTCCGGCCCCTTGCGGATCTTCCCACAGAGCGGCGGCTGGCAGATTACCGCTTTTCATCGGTGTCCTATGAATATCTGAATAAGATCCGGGATTTGTGCCGGGAGGAGGGGATTCAGCTGGTGCTGTTTAAGGCGCCCAGCCTGTACCCGGCCTGGCATGAGCAGTGGGACCAGCAGATGGAGGAGTATGCGGCGGAAAATCAGCTGCTATATCTGAACTGTATTCCGAAGATCGAGGAAATCGGTTTGGATTTTAATGTGGATACTTACGACGGCGGCCTTCATATGAATGTATACGGCGCGGAAAAGCTTACCCGGTATCTGGGGGGAATCCTTACGGAGGCCTGTGATCTGCAGGATATGCGGCAGGATGAGGCTCTTGCGGGTATCTGGGCGGAGAAGGTGCGGTTTTACGAGGAGATGAAGGCGGCGCAGGAGGCGGATGTAGCAGAATACGGTTATCTGCCCCAGTTTTCAGACGGGCCGTAGATTTCACTGCGTTTCCTGGGATAGAGTAAGAAAAGCGCAAAACAATAAATTCATGCGAACAATGGGAAAGGAGAATGGATGATGAGAAAGAAAGGATTGAAAAGACACCTTCTGGTTTTGACGGCAGGGATGATGCTTCTGATGGCATTTCCCGCCAACGCCGGTCTTTTTGACTGGCTGAAGAAGGATCAGCAGACGGAGCAGGAGGAACCGACGGCTTACTATTTCCAGTATAATGACACGCAGATCTTCGTGGACACGGAGGCGGAGCCGGTGTTAAAGGCCCTGGGCGATCCGGAAAAGACCTTTGAGCAGGATTCCTGCGCTTACCAGGGAAAGGATATTATTTACACCTATCCGGGCTTTGAGCTTGGGATTTACCCGGTAGACGGGCAGAACCGGATCAGCTCTGTATATATCCTGGATGATACGGCGGCCACGCCGGAGGGAATCAAGTACGGCTCCACCGTGGAGGAAGTGCTTAAGGCTTACGGCGATCAGTATACCGAAGAGTTTGGCGTATACCGTTATTATTTAGGCAACTCGGAATTAAGCATTTATACCACAAACGGCCTGGTGGACGGAATCGAATATCAGATTGCGCCGGTAAAATAAGGAGAGAAGATGGCGGCACATGTAATTGATTATCTGAAAGCATCGGCAGAGGCGTATCCGGAGAAGGTTGCCTTTGCCGATCAAAAGAATAGTTTTACCTTCCGGAAAGCGGAGGAGACCGCCAGACGAATTGGCAGCGCGATAATGAACCAGGGCATCGTCAGGCAGCCGGTGGCCGTATACATGGAGAAAACAGTGGAGAGCATTGTATCCTTCCTTGGCGTGGTTTGCAGCGGCAATTTTTACTGCCCACTGGATACCCGGATGCCTGCCGAACGGATAAACACCATCCTGTCCGTATTAAAACCGGCAGTGATTCTTACGGATCAGGCACACAAGGAAAGCGCACAGCAATTTGCCTTCGAAGGGCAGGTGCTTCTCTACGAAGAGGCTATTGCGGCAGCAGACGGAGGGAAGCGGCTTGACCAGGTAATTTCCGCCATAACGGAGACGGATCCTCTGTATGTCCTGTTCACCAGCGGCTCTACGGGGGTTCCCAAAGGTGTCCTGGTAAGCGAGAGAGTGGTGACCAACTACATGGAGTGGCTGGATGAAACCTTTGACATTTCCAGTGAAGACGTATTTGGCAACCAGGCGCCCCTGTATTTTGATGTGTCTGTGCATGATATTTATTCTGCTCTGTACTTTGGAGCCAGGATGGAGATTATTCCGCCGTCTTATTTCAGCTTTCCCGTAAAGCTGATAGAGTACATGAATGAGCGGAAGATTACCTCCTTTTTGTGGGTGCCCTCTGCTATGGGAATCGTAGCCAAGCTGGATGTGTTTTCCTTTGCGGTTCCCCAGCATCTGCGTCACGTAATGTTTGCTGGGGAGGTGCTCCAGAGAAAACATTTGGACTACTGGCGCAGGTATCTTCCCCATGCGGTTTATGCTAATCTTTATGGCCCCACGGAGACCTATGTATGTACGGCCTTCGTGATGCCGGAGGGTATGGAAGGGGATGGCCCCCTTCCCATCGGGCAGCCGATTCGCAATTCCCAGGCCCTGATCTTAGACGAGGAGGGACGTGAGGTTGCGGATGGAGAGGAAGGCGAGCTGTGTATGCGGGGAAGCTGTCTGGCCATCGGCTATTACGGGGATTTGGAGCGGACGAAGGCTTCTTTCCAGCAGAATCCCTGCTGCAGCGCCTACCCAGACCGGATTTACCGTACCGGTGATCTGGTAAAGCGGGATAAGGAAGGACAGCTGGTGTATCTTTCCCGAAAGGATTACCAGATCAAGCATATGGGATACCGCATTGAGCTGGGGGAGATCGAGGCGGCGGCAGACCGTGTGGAGGGAATCGCCGACTGCGCCTGCATTTACGATGAGGTGAAGGGAAGGATTATTTTCTGCTATGACGGAAAAGAGCTGGAGAAGAAATCTCTGGAGCAGGAGCTGGCTAAGCGGCTTCCGGCGTACATGATGCCGTCGCGATTTGTCTATTATCCGGCCCTTCCTCACAATGCCAATGGAAAGATAGATCGAAAGAAGTTAAAGGAAATGCAGAAATGAATGGAAAGAAAAACGTGTTAAGCCGGACGAGATGGGCTGCAGCCGTGTTTTTGTGTGCAGTGCTTGTTAGCATCTGTGCGGCGGGAATGGGAACAGCCAGCTTTGGTGCAAGCCGGGTGATTTATACCGGCCCTGCGTATTTGAAGGCGGGAACAGAGGTGTCTCAGAGCGACATCAATAAAAATGGTGTGTGGAAATATTTTTCCTCATCG
Organism: Lachnospiraceae bacterium; assembly: GCA_017889125.1. Taxonomy (GTDB): domain Bacteria; phylum Bacillota; class Clostridia; order Lachnospirales; family Lachnospiraceae; genus Caccovicinus. The sequence goes on along the minus strand of JAGHER010000023.1, from coordinate 37,661 downwards.
GAGATCAGCGATGCGGTGTTTCAGCGGATCTACGGGAAGTCCTACAAGGAGGATTGCATTGTGCCCAGAGAAGACCTGCGCTACTTGAAAATCCTTCACCGTGACAGCCAGGGAAGGAATTTGGTGGGTGAGCTGATCTGTCACAAGGATATCAGCGGAGACCTTCTGGAGATATTCCGGGAGCTTTATGACGCGTCCTATCCCATTGAGCGGATGGTGCTGGTGGATGAGTACGGCGCGGACGATTTAAAGTCAGCGGCGGCCAACAATTCCTCCTGCTTTAATTACCGGACTTCTGCCGGGGATTCCGGCGGTCTGTCTAATCATGCTTTTGGCTTGGCCATCGACATTAATCCCCTGTATAATCCCTATGTGTGGACGGATAAAGGGGGGACAGTACACTACGAGCCGGAGGAAGGTAAGGCATACGCGGATCGGAGCCGGGATTCGGTGTATAAGATTAAAGAGGATGATTTATGCGTCCAGCTTTTCCAGTCCCACGGCTTTGACTGGGGCGGAGAGTGGCAGGGCGAGAAGGATTATATGCATTTTGCGGCAACGAAAAAAGGGGGATGAAAATCCCTCTTTTTTCACTTCTCAATGATCGATCAGCATTTTAATCTTATGATGGATGTCCAGTTTTCAGGAAATCCCATGGAGACTAAAATACCTTCCCCAGGAGCATGATCTTTTAAACAATGCTTCAATTCATAATAAAAGCTTCGAAAGTCTTCTCTATCCAGAAGATATTTCAGAATGATAACTTCCGAAAAAATATCATTCTTCCCCATCTGGTAGCGGCCATCTTTTTGAGGAATACGAAGCTTTTTATGAATTAGTGTATCCGTGATGCTGTCTTTTGTTACATAATTGAAAAAGCGTTCTCCATGGGCGCATACGTTGCGATGCTTTGTCATGATTGAAAGAAAAGAGTGCATATCTTTCCTGCTGATTTGCTGAAAATCGTTGCATACTTTAATCGGAACGGATGCCTTTAAGTAATCGAACATATGGGAAAGCTGACCAATGGTCAGAACCTGAACCATAATCCACAGGGGAACATTATGGTGCTTTGCTTTATAGTGGTTGATATAATCATGTTCGTTTTTATGCGAAAGCTGGTAATGAAAAACATGAAGAAGTTTCTGGATTCCATGCTGCATAGAAGCAGTTGGCATATAGTGTGACAAAGACAGATATTCCGTTTGATTTTCACCATAAGCAGCTGAAAAATGATAGGCAAGAGAAGATTTTACACTTCTTTCCGCAATCAGCATATATTTTAGAAAAATGTTGCGTAATTCATTGTCGAATTGATATAGACGGTAAATATCCTCAAAAGTAGTTCCATCCATATATTTTCCAGTGGTTGGATTTTTGAAGGTATCCTTATATCCGGTAATAAGGGAAAAGTAGCCTGTTTTAGCCAGGGTATGTTTGGCCTGATCTGTATTTTCAATAACCAGGTTTTTCTCTTTTTGTAAGAATATCAGTAAATCATCATATGTTTGAAATGGTTTTGCCATTTTCCACCTCTTTGCCATAAATAACGAAAGGCCCCCGCAGGAGCCTTCCGGACTGGAGGCTTCACAAGTTTCTCCAGTACGATCACTGAACTAAATATAACAAAACTGACGCAAAAAGTCAATCCCGCAATTTAGCTCTATTTTAAGTATATGCACGCTTAAAATAATAATGCAAGCAGAGCAGCTGAACTGGTTAAAGAGGTGCTGTATCCCAACTTTCGAGATGAAAAATCCATGTCAGCGTTCCCCGTGCCCTGCGGCAGTCAGATCGCCAGCTCTGCAAAAAATGAGTTACCGCCCCTTCCCAGCCACCGGATTTTTCCAATAATAAAGGAGAAAGACAATAGAGCTTAAAGCCCAGGTCATAGGATAAGCCCAGAATACGGTATTGATTACCGGTACGAAGCGAACGGCCACAGTGATGTAGGAAACCCGGATTACACACCAGCAGACCAGCATCACCACCATGGGAACCATGGATTTCCCGGCTCCCCGGAAGATTCCCGCCATGCAGTGAGAAAAGGCCAGCAGGAAATAAAAGAGCGCCACTGTCTTGGCCTGGGTTACGCCGCAGGCAATCACCTGTGGATCGTCATTGAAGAGGCCGATCAGGTGGGGCGAAAAAAGGTTGATGGCGATACCCACAAACTCCGCGGCGGTGATGGAGCAGAGAACGCCGAAGACGACGCCCTTTTTCACCCGCTGATACTGGCCTGCGCCCAGATTCTGGCTGACGAAGGTGGTCAGAGACAGGGCAAAGCAGGTCACCGGCAGGAAGGCAAAGCCTTCGATTTTGGCGTAGGAGCCGCATCCGGCCATAGCCGCGGAGCCGAATTTATTAATGTTGGACTGCACCACCACGTTGGCCAGAGAAATGATGGAATTCTGCAGGCCTGCGGGGAGACCGTTGCTGATAATCTGGCGCAGCATAAAGGGATCAAAATGAATCTTCTTAAAGGAAACCCGGTACTCCTCCGGCGCATGCAGGAGATGGATCAGGCAGAGGATGGCACTGACAGCCTGGGAGATGATGGTAGCCAGAGCCGCGGAACCCACTCCAAAGCCAAGAACGCCTACAAAAAGCAGATCCAGGAAAATATTGACCAGGGAAGAGATCACCAGGTACATTAGGGGATGCCGGCTGTCCCCCACGGCCTGGAGGATACCCACGAAGATATTGTAGAGGACGAAGGCCAGGGAGCCGGAAAAGTAAATGCGGAAGTAGATGACGGAATTGGGCAGTACCTCTGCAGGGGTGCCCATCCAGCGCAGGATTACCGGCGACATGGCCACGGCGAACGCGGTCAGCACCAGACCGGCGGCAATGCCGAAGGCAATGATGGTGTGAATGGCCTTCTGCATCATCTGGATTTCCCTGGCGCCGTAATAGCGGGCCACCACCACACCGGCGCCCACAGCGATGCCGTTAAATAATCCCACCATCAAAAAGATTAAATTGCCCGACGAGCTGACTGCCGCCAGGGCATTGCTCCCCAGAAAATTGCCCACGATCAGGGAGTCGGCGGCATTGTAAAGCTGCTGGAAAAGGTTCCCTAAGAATAGGGGAATAGCAAACATAATGATTTTTTTCCAGATGGTGCCTTCGGTCATCCGTGTTGACGCTTCTTTTTTCATGACAGTTTCCTCGATTTCTTTTGTGTATTCTGCAGTTTATTTTACTACAGTTTCTGCAGGAAAGAAAGAGCAAGGGGCGAAAGAAACTGGACGAAAGAGCGGACAAAACGGAGAAACCGGAAAAGCAAAAAGAAAAGACTTGACGGGCTGGCACATTTTATCGTAAACTATTTTTTGGAAATGCTTTCGTCAGTGTTTTCGCCTTTGTCTGCGGCCACCAAAAAGGCGGCTGTTTTTCATGAATGGAATTTCGCACAAAAGTGCGGCAGTACGGCCCAAGGCCGAAACAGGCAAAAGAAGCGAGGACATAAGTCGGCAGAGCGTCGAAAGACGAGGCAAGCAGACAGAGAGAAAAGCGAAAGCTAGAATATGTTGAAACAGGTATACCATAAAGGTATGCGGTTCCAGAAGGAGCTGGTACATTTATGGTTTTTTGCTGTGTACAGAAAAGATAAAGAGAGTGAGAGGATTTATATGGGAAGAAAACGGATTTTTTCGTGGGGACTGGCTTTGGCGGTTTTGGCAGCCGGAGCGTTGAGTGCCTGCGGCGGTCAGGAGAGCGGCAGCGGCGGCCAGACACAGCCCGGAAAGCAGGACAATAGCAGCCAGGCGCAGGCAGCAGTGCAGGAGAGCGGCAGCGATGCCCAGGCGCAGGCAGCAGTGCAGGAGAGCGGCAGCGATGCCCAGGCGCAGTCCGGCGAGCAGGACAACAGTCAGCTTGCCGCAGCGGCCTCGGTTGTGGTAACCATGCCCGCCACCTCGGAACCAGCTGCAGGCTTTGACCCGGTTTACGGCTGGGGAGCGGGGGAGCATATGCATGAGCCGTTGATTCAAAGCACCCTGACGGTAACCACGGAGGATCTGGAAATTGGACTGGACTTAGCCAAAGATTATCAGGTAAGCCAGGACGGTCTGGTGTGGACGGTGGATATCCGGGACGATGTGCAGTTTACAGATGGGGAGCCGCTGACGGCAGAGGACGTGGCTTTTACCTACAATCTCTGTGCCCAAAACAGCACAGTCAGTGATTTTACCATGCTTAAGGAGGCTGTGGCGGTGGACGGGGATACGGTGGAATTTCACATGAACCGGCCGTATTCCATCTGGCCTTATACCATGGCGGTGGTGGGAATTGTGCCGGAGCATGCCTACAGTGAGGATTACGGACAAAATCCCATCGGCTCTGGGCGCTACGTGATGAAGCAGTGGGACCGGGGCCAGCAGGTGATCTTTGAGGCTAACCCAGATTATTACGGGGAGGAGCCGCAGATTAAGGGGCTGACGGTGCTGTTTATGGATGAGGACGCGGCGCTGGCGGCGGCCATGGCCGGGCAGGTGGATGTGGCCCACACGGCGGCCTCCTACGCCGGGCAAACGATAGCAGGCTACCATCTTTTCCAGGCAGCCAGCGTGGATAACCGGGGAGTAAATCTTCCGGCAAAACCGGCGACAGAGCAGGATGGGCTGATCGTGGGAAATGATGTTACCTGCGACGCGGCAGTCCGCCGGGCTATCAATATGGGCATCGACCGGCAGGAGATGATTGACCATGTGCTGGACGGATACGGTACACCGGCCTACAGTGTCTGCGATAAGATGCCCTGGTACAATCCAGCCAGCCAGGTGGAGTATGACCCGGACGGGGCGGCCGCCATTTTGGATGAGGCCGGATGGAAAATGGGAAGTGACGGCATCCGGGAAAAGGACGGCATCCGGGCTGCCTTTACGGTGCTTTACAGTCCTGATGATTCCGTCCGCCAGGCTCTGGCGGAGGATTTTGCCAATCAGTGCCGACAGCTGGGCCTGGAGGTATCCACAGAGGCTGCTGGCTGGGATGTGGCATATGATAAGGCCCAGTCACAACCCCTGATGTGGGGCTGGGGCGCCCATACGCCTATGGAGCTTTATAATATTTACCATACCGCAGAGGGGCAGGAGAATGCCCGCTATTCTCCTTATGAAAATACTGCGGTAGACCAGTACATGGATCAGGCCCTCCAGGCCGCAGATCTGGAGGAATCCTACGAGCTGTGGCAGAAGGCCCAGTGGGACGGCACCACCGGCATCACCCAGGAGGGGGACATTCCCTGGGTATGGCTGTGCAATGTGGATCATCTGTATTATGTCCGGGACGGCTTAGAGATCGCCCCCCAGAAAATCCATCCCCACGGTCACGGCTGGTCTATTGTCAACAATGTGGACCGCTGGCAGTGGACATCCTGAGTGAGGTGTTGGCAGAGGGCATTGACATCTTGGATCGATGGAGAGGCGGAAAGCCGGGGCAGATAAGGCGGCTGGGAATAGGCTGGCTGGAATGAGCTGGCTGGGAAAAGCTGGCTGGAATGAGCTGGATAGGAATAGGTCAGCTGGAAATAAGCCCGCAGAAAATAAGTTGACGGAAAAGAGGTTATGACATTGGCAGCAGTGAATCGACTGATCATTTATGCCGCAAAAAAGGCGGTGCGGATGGCAGCTCTTCTGGTGATGGTGAGCCTGATTACTTTCGGGCTCATCAGCGCTTCGCCCATCGATCCCCTCCAGGCAAATGCCGGGCAGGCCGCAGGCTCCATGAGCCAGGAGCAGCTTGACCGGCTTGCGGAGTATTGGGGCGTAGATGAGCCGCCGGTGAAGCGGTACATAAACTGGGCTGGGGATGTGTTAAAGGGCGATATGGGCACCTCTCTCCTTTACCGCAGGCCGGTGACAGAGGTAATCAGCCAGAAGCTGTTTAATTCCTTGTTTCTTCTGGTGATTTCCTGGCTGGTATCGGGAGTCCTGGGGGTATTTCTGGGGATTTTGGCGGCGCTTTATCGGGGGAGATTGGCAGACCGGCTGATCCGGGGCTATGCCCTGCTGACGGCAAGTACCCCGGCTTTTTGGCTGGCCCTTTTGCTCCTTTTGGTGTTTTCCGTGTGGCTTAAGCTTTTTCCCATTGGCCTCAGCGTGCCTATCGGCATGGAGGCCGCCCAGGTGACTGCGGCAGATCGGCTGCGGCATGCCTTTCTTCCGGCCCTGACCTTAAGCATCACGGGGATTTCCGGCACGGCGCTGCACACCAGAGAGAAGATGATTGACTGTCTGGAAAGCGATTATGTACTCTTTGCCCGGGCAAGAGGGGAAAGCCGGTGGGAGATTGTCCGCAGGCACGGGCTGCGCAATGTGCTGCTCCCGGCCATCACCCTGCAGTTTGCCTCCATCAGCGAGATTATCGGCGGCTCTGTGGTGGTGGAGCAGGTCTTTTCCTATCCGGGCCTGGGGCAGGCGGCGGTGACAGCGGGGACGGGAAGCGATGTACCCCTGCTTATGGGCATAACCATGATTACCGCCTTAGTGGTCTTTGGAGGAAATTTTGCGGCGGATATTCTCTATGGAATCATTGACCCGCGGATGCGGAGAGGAGGAGAAGCGGTTGAAGAACAATAAGCAAAGACAGGCGGCCGTCTTTTTTTCAGCGGCCCTTCTCTTTCTGGCTATGGTGACTGCTGCCGGTGTGCTTTGCCGGGAGGCGGCCTTGGAGACGGACTTTTCCCGGAAAAATCTGGCGCCCTGCAGGGAATACTGGTTCGGCACGGACTGTATGGGGCGGGATATGTTTGCCAGGACACTTGCGGGGCTTTCCATGAGTATCCGTATCGGTCTCTGCACCGCCGGAGTAAGCGCCTGCCTGGCCCTTCTTCTTGGCGTGGCGGCTGCAGTCATGGGGAAGGCGGCAGACCGGGTGATTTCTTTTCTCATTGATACCATTATGGGGATTCCCCATCTGCTTCTTTTGATTCTCATTTCTTATGCCCTGGGAAAAGGTTTTCTGGGAGTGGCGGCAGGGGTGGCCCTGACCCACTGGCCTTCCCTCACCAGAGTAATCCGCGGAGAGGTGCTGCAGCTGAAAAACAGTGAATTTTACCAGATTTCCCGGAAGCTTGGCTGGGGAAGAGGGCAGGCGGCGGCCCGGCATATGCTGCCCCACCTTGTGCCGCAGTTTACGGTGGGGCTGATCCTTATGTTTCCCCACGCTATTCTCCACGAATCCAGCATTACCTTTCTGGGCTTTGGCCTTTCGGCAAAACAGCCAGCCATCGGGGTGATTTTGTCGGAGAGTATGCGGTACCTGATTACGGGACAATGGTGGCTGGCTCTCTTTCCGGGGATTATGCTGGTGATTACGGTGCTGCTTTTTGACCGGGCAGGGAACGCCCTTCGCGGCCTTTTGGAACCGATGGAAAACAGGGAGGGAGTTTATGGATAAAAAGCCTATTGCAGAAAGTTATCGCAGAAATGCTGCCATCCTGGAAATCCAGGATTTATCCGTCACCTTCCGCCAGCGCAAAGGCCTGTTCCAGAGCGAGGATCTGCCGGTGATTTCCCGACTGAATGTGACGGTAAACCAGGGTGAAATTGTGGCAGTGGTAGGTGCCAGCGGCTCGGGAAAAAGCCTGCTGGCCCACGGCATTATGGGCATTCTCCCCGTCAATGCACGGATAAGCGGAGAGATGAATTTTCTGGGAGAGCCTCTGACCACTGAGCGGATTTGCAAGCTGCGGGGGAAAGAAATTGCCCTGGTGCCCCAGGGAGTGACTTATCTTGACCCGCTGATGAAGGTAGGGGCACAGGTGCGGGAGCAGCAGCCGGGAAAAGAGGGAAAGAGGAGGCAGAAGGAGCTGTTTTCGGCCTATGGCCTTCCCGAAAAGACAGAGGAACGCTACCCCTTTGAATGCTCCGGCGGCATGAACCGGCGGATTCTTCTTTCCACAGCGCTGATGGAGCGGCCTAAGCTCATCGTGGCGGATGAGCCTACGCCGGGAATGGATTTGGGGCAGGCAAAAAGGGCTATGGCGGATTTTCGGGCATTTGCCAGCCAGGGGAACGGCGTGTTTTTAATTACCCATGACCTCCCCTTAGCCATCAGCGCGGCAGACCGGATTGCGGTGTTTTATGCAGGAACCACCGTGGAGGAAGCGCCCTCTAGCGACTTTGCCAGTGAAGCACTTCTTAGACATCCCTACACCAGGGCCCTTTGGCGGGCCATGCCCCAGAATGGCTTTCAGGCAATACCGGGCACTCAGCCTTACGTAAAGGATATGCCCAAAGGCTGCGTTTTCGGCCCACGGTGCCCAAAGTTTACGAAAGAATGCCTGGGAGATATCCCGATGCGGGCGGTGCGGCAGGGGACGGTTCGCTGCATCCTGCAGCATGATGAGCATAAGATACGGGAAGCGCGGGAGAGTAAGGATGCGCAGAAGGCGCAGGAAGAACGGGAGGTGCAGAAGTATGCTGGAGGCAGATAATTTAATTTTTTCCTACCGCAGGCGGGAGCTTCCAGTACTTGACCGGGTGAGTCTCCAGGTAAAGCCGGGAGAGCGGGTGGGCATCTTTTCCCCCAGCGGCTCCGGAAAGACAACGCTGTTAAAACTCCTGTCCGGATATCTGCTCCCTCAGGGCGGAAAGGTGCTGGCAGATGGAAAACCCCTTCCCCGTTCCGGCTTCTGCCCGGTGCAGATGGTGTGGCAGCACCCGGAGAGGGCGGTGAATTCCCGGCTGACCATGGGAAAGATTTTGGCGGAAGGGGGGAAAACGGATCCGCGGCTGGAGGCGCTGTTCGGCATTGAAGTGGACTGGAAGAGACGGTATCCTGAGGAGCTTTCTGGAGGTGAGCTTCAGCGGTTCTGCATCGTGCGGGCATTGGGTGAGGGGACACGGTATCTCCTTGCCGACGAAATCACGGCCATGCTGGATATGATTACCCAGGCACAGGTCTGGAACGCCCTTTTGGAGGAGATGGAAAGGCGGCAGATCGGGCTGGTGGCGGTGAGCCACAGCCGAGAGCTTTTGGAGCAGGTGTGCACCCGGGTGGTAGGACTGGAGGAGCTTTCGTATTCTGGAGTGAAACGCTGATCCCAATTTATAAAGACACACAAAAACCCGCCCAGCTGCAGTGATGCAGCATAAGGCGGGTTTTTCAGGAGACGCATTAATCAGCGTTTGCCTAAAAAGGATTTACTTACCTGATATTCTGACACCAGGCGGCTTACCAAATTACACATCAAAACCAAAATACTTCACCGCATTGTCATAGCAGATGCCCTTAATGATGGATTCCAGAGCCTTGGTATCGTTGGGATACATGCCTTCCTCAACCCAGCCGCCGATTAACCGGCAGAGGATCCGACGGAAGTAATCATGTCTGGTGTAGGATAAGAAGCTTCTGGAGTCGGTCAGCATACCGATGAAGTTGCCGAAGCATCCCAGGTTAGCCAGGGAGGTCATCTGATCGGTCATGCCTACGAAGTGATCATTGAACCACCATGCAGAGCCCTGCTGCAGCTTTCCTGCGGTCTCTGCGCTCTGGAAGCAGCCTAAGATGGTGCCGATGGAAGCATTGTCATTGGGGTTCAGGGAGTAAATGATGGTCTTGGGGATCTCGTTGGTAGCGCTTAATGCGTTCAGGAAATCTGCCATCTGTGCGCTGGGAGCGTAGTTATTGATGCAGTCAAAGCCGGTGTCGGCACCTAACTGCTCAAACATGTAAGCGTTGTTGTCACGCTTGCAGCCGTAGTGAAGCTGCATAACCCATCCCAGTTTATTGTACTCTTTGGCAACAAACAGCATGAAAGCGGTCTTGAACTTTAATTCCTCTTCCTTGGTAATGGCCTCATGATTCAGGCTCTTGGCGATGATGGCGTCTAATTCCACCTCATCAGCAGGAACATACATTACATACTCCAGGGCATGGTCAGAAACCAGACAGCCGTGAGCGTTAAAGAATTCCATTCTGTTCTTTAAAGCATCCTTTAAGGTCTGGAAGTTGGTAACCTGAATACCGCTTACCTGGGAAAGCGTAGCAATATAGTCAGCGTAGGTGGGCTTTTCCACGTTCATGGCCTTGTCCGGACGCCATGCGGGGAGAACCTTAACCTCGAAGGTATCGTCAGCCGCGATCTTCTCATGCCATTCAAGGGAATCAACCGGGTCATCGGTGGTGCAGATCAGCGTTACATTGGACTGACGGATCAGATTTCTTACGGTCATGCCGTCTTCCTGCAGCTTGGCGTTGCACAGGTTCCAGACCTCCTCAGCAGTATCGCCGTTTAAATGGCCCTGATAACCGAAATACTTGCGCAGCTCCAGGTGGCTCCAGTGATAAAGGGGATTTCCGATCAGCTTCGGCATGGTCTCAGCCCAGGCCTGGAACTTCTCACGGTCAGTGCCGTCTCCGGTTACATACTTCTCCTCAACGCCGTTGGAACGCATCTGACGCCACTTGTAATGGTCGCCGCCCAGCCATACCTGGGTAATATTTTCGAACTTCCGGTCCTCGTAGATTTCCTGCGGATTAATGTGGCAGTGGTAGTCTACGATGGGCATGTTCTCTGCATACTCATGGTATAAGGTTTTTGCTGCTTCGGTGTTCAGCATGAAGTCTTTGTCCATAAATGGTTGCATAGCTAATTCCTCCTTGAATTAAAAATTGGTGGTCTCACGCTTTATTAAATCAGCAGCGATGGTTGTCCGGCTGGGGACGTTTCCACCGCTGAAAACACCCATAAGGGTATTGACGGTAGTGGTGCACAGGGCCTCCACCTTGCTGTCGATGGAGGTCAGCTCCGGGTCGGAGCAGAGGGACAAAATGGAGTTGTTGTAGCCTACAATGGAAAGCTCCTCAGGAATAGAGATCCCGGCGGTATTGGCATACTTGACGGCGCCTGCGGCCAGGGAATCATCGGATGCGATCACGGCATCAAATTCCAGCCCTTCTTTCTTTAAGGAAAAGAACAGCTCCTTGGCTGCGGTGATGTCCTTCCTGCACTGGCGGATATACTCCGGAAGAAGAGGAAGGCCTGCATCGGCCAACGCGTTTTTAAAGCCCTGAAGCTTGTTCGAACCGCTGTAGGAGGTGCTGGTGTACACATAAAGAAGTTTTTTATGCCCGGACTGGATCAGCCGGGAAGCCGCCTGGTAGACTGCCGCCTGGTCATCGCAGACGGTGGAGTAGATATTTTCCCCTTCCAGGTAGCCATTTACCAGCATAATGGGAATCTTCGCTGCCGCGTCGAGAATGTAGGTGTTGTCCCGGGGCTTCATCTCCACAAACTTGGAGCCGGCCAGGATGATGGCATCCACCCGCTTAGAACAGAGCAGGTCAAAATACTTCTGCTTTGTTTCCAGCTCGTAGCCTGTACAGCAGAGGATGGCGTCATAACCATTGGAACGGAGATCCCTCTCCAGATAGTAGATGGCATTAGCCAGGTACAGATCGGAAGAGTCGGAGCACATGATGCCGATGGTCCGCATGGTATTGAGCCCAAGACCGCGGGCAAATACATTCGGTGTATATCCAAGCTGCTCCATAACGGCGAGAACCTTGGCTCTGGTTTTGTCACTGACGTTGGGATTCCCGTTGAGCACACGGGAAACCGTGGCAATGGAAACGTTGGCTTTTTTTGATACATCGTAAATATTCATCCGGTCACCTCAATTCTGTAAGTACTTACAAGCTAAGTTTATTATACATATTGTGAACAAATATTGCAACACCTTTCTATTTTTTTATTGACTTTCTGGACAGTTTTTTGTAGAATAATTGTAAGCACTTACATTGATTGCGGATTTTCTCAAAAGATGGGCGGCAGGCATTTCCTCCGTTCAGCAGAGGAGTCCGACTACCGCCGCAGTTTGCGGAGAGGAAATGAGGAGAAGAAAAATGCAGGATTTTGTAAAGATCCATGAGGATGACAATGTTGCGGTCGCCCTTCGTCCCATCCAGAAGGGGGAGACTCTGGAGGTTGCCGGGGCGGCTGTGACCACACTGGAGGAAATCCCTCAGGGACATAAGTTTGCCCTGGCGGATATTAAAGCCGGTGAGGATGTGGTCAAATACGGCTTCCGCATCGGACATGCCAAGGAAGATATCCAGAAAGGCCAGTGGGTTCACGTTCACAATTTAAAGACCGCTCTGGGCGATCTGCTTACTTATATCTATGAGCCGGTTCCGTCCAAGCTTCAGGAGACGGAGCATGCGTATTTTGACGGCTTCCGCCGTGCCGATGGGAGAGTAGGTGTCCGCAATGAGCTGTGGATCATTCCTACTGTAGGCTGTGTCAATTCCATTGCCAAGGCCATCGAGAAGGAGTCGCAGAAATTTGTGGGCGGCACCATCGACGCTGTAGCAGCCTTCGTCCATCCCTACGGATGTTCCCAGATGGGCGATGATCAGGAGAATACCAGAAAGATCCTGGCAGACATGATCCATCATCCCAATGCAGGCGGCGTGCTGGTTCTGGGGCTTGGCTGTGAGAACAGCAATATCCCCGTGCTGATGGACTACATCGGCGAGTATGATGAGAAGCGCGTGCGCTTCCTCCAGTGCCAGGATGTGGAGGATGAGCATGAGGCGGCCATGAAGATCATGGAGGAACTGGCTGATTACGCCGGATCCTTTAAGCGGGAGAAGGTAGATGCCAGCGAGCTGGTGATCGGCATGAAGTGCGGCGGCTCTGACGGTCTTTCCGGCATTACGGCAAACCCGGTAGTAGGAGCATTTTCCGATATTCTCTGTTCTAAGGGCGGCACCACCATCCTGACCGAGGTGCCGGAGATGTTCGGCGCGGAGACTCTTCTGATGAACCGCTGCGAGACGCCGGAGCTTTTTGAGAAGACCGTGGACCTGATTAATGATTTCAAGAATTACTTTAAGAGCCACAACCAGACCATTTACGAGAATCCTTCTCCTGGAAATAAAAAGGGCGGCATCTCTACTCTGGAAGATAAGTCCTTAGGCTGTACCCAGAAGTCAGGAAGCTCCCCGGTAAAGGGCGTGCTTTCCTACGCAGAGCCGGTGAAGGTAAAGGGCTTAAATCTCTTAAGTGCTCCTGGAAATGACCTGGTAGCCGCCACTGCCTTGGCCATGTCCGGCGCACAGATTGTCCTGTTTACCACCGGACGGGGAACGCCATTTGCATCGCCGGTTCCCACGGTGAAAATTTCCAGTAATTCCAAGCTGGCGGCGCACAAGAAGAACTGGATCGACTTTAATGCCGGACGGATGGTTGAGGACGCCACAAAGGAGGATCTGGCAGCCGCGCTGTTCCAGTATGTGCTGGATGTGGCTTCCGGAAAGTTGGTAAAGGCCGAGGAGGCCGGATTCCATGACTGGGCGATCTTTAAGCAGGGCGTAACCTTATAAGCATCCCAGAAGGCTCCGGCAGCGAAAATCCATGAAAAGAGGTAACGCATGAAGCGCAACAGAACGACACTCAGAAGCGTTGAAATCTTAAAGCTGGTTTCCAAATGTCCGGAGGGAATCACCCTGGATCAGATCTGTGATTCCCTTGACCTTCCAAAGACAAGTGCATATGACATTATCACCACTCTGGCTGAGACCGGCATGGTGAATGTGACCCGGGGGCAGAAGCAGGTGTATACCATCGGGCTGACTGCCTACCGGATCGGCGTAAGCTATACCAATCATCTGGATGTGTTAAGCACCATTGAGCCGGAGCTTAAGGCCTTTGCCAGAGAGATTGGCAAGACCGTTTTCTACGGCGTGCTCACCGGCCACGAGGTGGTCTACCTGTGCAAGTTTGAGCCGGAGAATCCCATCATCACCACCGCTACCGTGGGGACGAAGAACCCGGTATACTGTACCTCTCTGGGAAAGGCGATTCTGGCCTACACGGATGAGGAGACCAGACGCCAGGTAATCGGTCGGATTCATTTCCGGCAGAAGACCCCAAGAACCATTCTTACGGAGGAAGCACTTTTGGCTGAGCTTGATCAGGTGCGGGAGAAGGGCTATGCACTGGATGCCAGAGAAGTAGAGGAGCATATGGAGTGTGTGGGCGCTCCGGTTTATGACCAGGCCGGCCGTGTATTGGGGGCCATCAGTGCCTCCAGCCTTTATAAGCCCACAGAGGATTATCATGCTCTGGGACTGGCAGTAAAACGGAAGGCTGAGGCCATTTCCCGGCTTTTGGGATACCTGGAACAAGCACCGGAAAAATCAGAAAAATAACCGCTTTACCCGTTGACAAAATCATCGGTAGCGATTAAAATTTAATCATAAAGTTGCATTTGCGACAGTCATTCGCATATGCGAACAAAAAGAAAGAAGGAGAACAAAATGAAGAAAGAACAGGTTTTAGCAAGACTGAAGGAAGACTGCCTGGTAGCCGTAGTTCGTGCAAAGAACTTAGAGCAGGGCGAGAAGGTTGTTGACGCTATCATTGCCGGCGGAATCAACTTCATCGAGATCACCATGACTATGGATGAGGGCAATCCGGTAGAGTTCATTGCAGCAATGGCGAAGAAGTATAAGGACAACGATAAGGTTGTTATCGGCGCCGGAACCGTTCTGGATCCTGAGACTGCCCGCCAGGTAATTTTAGCAGGCGCAAATTATGTAGTAAGCCCCGGCTTAAATGTAGAGACCATTAAGCTGTGCAACCGTTACCGCGTACCCATGCTGCCTGGCGTTATGACCCCAACTGAGGCCATTACCGCTATGGAGGCTGGCTGCGATGTAATCAAGATCTTCCCAGGCAACATCGTAGGACCTGCTGCGATCAGCTCCTTTAAGGGACCCCTTCCCCAGGGTGAGTTTATGCCCTCCGGCGGCGTAGATGTAGACAATGTAGACAAGTGGTTAAAGGCCGGCGCATATGCAGTAGGAACCGGAAGCAGCCTGACCAAGGGCGCAAAGACCGGCGACTTTGCAGCAGTAACCGCTAAGGCTCAGGAGTTCGTAGCCGCTGTAGCAGCAGCACGGGCATAATATATAAATTTACTTTTTAAGGAGAATGAAAAATGGCAAAGATTGTAACCATGGGCGAGATCATGTTAAGATTATCCACCCCGAATAATGAGAAGTTCATCCAGGCAGACGAGTTTGATATCAACTACGGCGGCGGCGAGGCTAACGTAGCAGTATCCTTAGCAAACTACGGCCATGAGGCTGAGTTCGTAACTGCTGTTCCGGCTAACCCCATCGGCGAGTGCGCAGTAGCTGCATTAAGAAAGTACAATGTAGAGACCAAGCACATTGCCAGAAGCGGCGAGCGTCTGGGTATCTATTACCTGGAGACCGGTTCTGCCATGAGAGCTTCCAACGTGGTTTATGACCGCGCTCACAGCTCCATTTCCACCGCAACTCCCGACGAGTTCAACTTCGACGAGATCTTCGAGGGTGCTGACTGGTTCCACTTTACCGGAATTACCCCGGCTGTATCGGATGCTGCCATCGAGTTAACCGAGGCTGCCTTAAAGGCTGCTAAGGCTCACGGCGTTACCGTATCCGTTGACTTAAACTTCCGTAAGAAATTATGGTCTTCCGAGAAGGCACAGAAGGTAATGACCAACCTGATGCAGTACGTTGACGTTTGCATCGGCAACGAGGAGGATGCAGAGAAAGTTCTGGGCTTCAAGCCTGGCAACACCGATGTAACCTCCGGCGAGCTGGAGCTGGCTGGCTACGTAGACATCTTCAATCAGATGGCTGACAAGTTTGGCTTCAAGTATATCATCAGCTCCTTACGTGAGAGCTTTTCCGCTTCCAACAACGGCTGGTCCGCATGCATCATGGATGGAAAGACCCGTGAGTTCTATCACTCCAGAAAGTACTCCATCACCCCCATCGTGGACCGTGTAGGCGGCGGCGATTCCTTCGCAGCTGGCCTGATCTGCGGATTGGTTGACGGCAAGGATATGAAGGCTGCTCTTGAATTCGCTGTAGCGGCTTCCGCATTAAAGCACACCATTCCTGGCGACTTCAACCTGGTTACCCGTGCAGATGTGGACAACCTGGCTGGCGGCGACGGCTCCGGACGCGTTCAGAGATAAGTTAAAGAAAGCATGAGAGGGCGCTGCGAACCTGTGAAAGGGGAGGCGGCGTCCTCTTTTTTTGCCGAAGGCATTGTGCAGATTGTGGAGGTGAGGGAGGATGGAAGAGAGAAAACTGAGGGACGGGAAAGAGGCCATGGAGAGAGAACCCCATACGCCCGTGACGGAGTCCCTGTTTGCCCGGAAATCCGTCCGGGTATTTACGGGAGAGACGATCTCCCCGGCTAAAAAGCGGCTGATTCTGGAGGCTGCCTGCCAGGCGCCCTCTGCAGGGAATCAGCAGCTTTATACCATCATTGATGTGACGGATCAGGCGCTTAAGGATACGCTGGCAGTGACCTGTGATAACCAGCCCTTTATCGCCAAAGCGGACATGGTGCTGATTTTCTGTGCGGATGCCCAGAAATGGCAGGATGCCTACACGGCTGCCGGACTTTCCCCCAGGAAGCCGGGGGCGGGTGATCTGTTTCTGGCTATGGAAGACAGCCTGATTGCGGCTCAGAATGCGGTGACGGCGGCTCAGAGCCTGGGGATCGGCTCCTGCTACATCGGTGATATCCTGGAGAACTGCAGCCGCCACCGGGAGCTTCTCCACCTGCCGGAGTATGTGGTTCCGGCGGCCATGGTGGTCTTTGGCTATCCTACCAGCCAGCAGGAGGAGCGGAAAAAGCCCCGCCGCGCGGAGCTTTCCCACATTGTCCATGAGAATCAGTACCGGAGGATGCCGGCGGAGGAGCTGGAGGAGATGCTTAAGCCCCAGGCGGGAGAGCGCCCTTATAAAGAGTGGCTGGATGCATTTTGCCGCCGCAAATACATGTCGGATTTCTCCGTGGAGATGAGCCGGTCTGCCAGAGAGTATCTGGCGCCTTTCCTTGAGGATTACCGGTTTGATGGCTGTGAATTTACAGAAAAAGAATAATAGGACGTTTATTATTTTGTATTATTCTGTTATAATAGAAAAAATGCTGAAAATATAGTTTTTCAAAAAAGCAGGAGGAGCGCGGTATGGAACATTATAATCCCTTATTGCAGGACAATGACAGTCCGAAGAAATTTTTTACCATCGGTGAGATCATGCTTCGTCTGACCCCGCCAAACTACGAGAAGATCCGTATGGCCAGCAATTTTGAGGCCAGCTACGGCGGAAGCGAGGCAAACATTGCGCTGGCTCTGGCCAATCTTGGCGTGGACAGCACCTTCTTCAGCGTGGTTCCCAACAACAGCCTGGGAAAGAGTGCAGTAAGAATGCTGCGCAGCAATGATGTGCACTGCACGCCCATGATTTTAAGTACGCCGCAGGAGACGCCTACCCACCGTCTGGGCACCTATTATCTGGAGACCGGATACGGAATCCGTCCCAGCAAGGTTACCTATGACCGGAAGCACAGCGCCTTTACGGAGTATGATTACAGCCAGCTGGATCTCCATTCCATGATGGAAGGCTTTGACTGGCTGCACTTAAGCGGCATTACCCCGGCTTTGGGTCCCAACTGCCGGAATCTGGTGCTGGACAGCCTGAAGGCGGCCAAAGATCTGGGAATGACCGTAAGCTTTGACGGCAATTTCCGCAGCGCTCTGTGGACCTGGGAGGAGGCAAGGGATTTCTGTACCGAGTGCCTGCCTTACGTGGATGTGCTTCTGGGCATTGAGCCTTACCACCTGTGGAAGGATGAGGAGAATCATTCCAAGGGAGACTGGAAGGACGGCGTGCCCCTGCAGCCTTCCTACGAACAGCAGGATGAAATCTTCCAGGCCTTTGTGCGGCGCTATCCCAACTTAAAGTGCATTGCCCGCCATGTGCGCTATGCCCACAGCGGAAGCGAGAACAGCCTGAAGGCCTTTATGTGGTATGAGGGACATACCTTTGAGAGCCGTCTCTTTACCTTCAATATCCTGGACCGTGTAGGCGGCGGCGATGCCTTTGCCAGCGGCCTGATCTATGCCATGATCCACAATTACCGTTCCATGGATATGATTAACTTTGCCGTGGCCAGCAGTGCCATCAAGCACACCATTCATGGTGACGCCAATATTACCGATGATGTAAAGAGCATCCGCAACCTGATGAACATGAATTACGATATCAAGAGATAAACGGCATTATCCGAAGATAAGCGGAGGATATGCCGGAAAATAAGCCAGCAAGCCGGGCAGCATCACAAAGACGAAGATGCTGCCCGGTTTGCTGGCTTTTGGGGAGTTGCTTACTTACAGCCGGGAAAGAGTGCACAGTTACCGGGAAAGAATGTGCAGTTATCTGGGGGTAAGGATCTGGATTCCCCTTACCATGATTTCCTCGCATATTCGTGCCAGCTCCTGGGGGCTTTCCTTCATGTCATTTTCCAGCCAGTAGGTGACCAGGCCAAGACAGCCGGAGACGATGAAGGCGTAGTAAGCGTCAAAAATGCGGGAATTCTCAAGCTGGAACAGCTCCAGCCAATCCTTCAGGCATTTTTCCCGCACCAGCGCCTTGACCTGATTGACGAAATTTAAATCTCCGTTTTCTCCCAGAAGGATCTGCACCATGTCTGCATTGTCCCTGGTATACTGAAACACATCGGCAAATACCAGGGAAGGCTTCTTCTGCAGCTCCTCGGCCTGGTACTTTTGAAGGGCGGCTTCCAGGCCGGCCAGCAGCTCCTTCTCGATCTGATCCAGCAGGTCAAATACATCCTTATAATGCAGGTAAAAGGTACCCCGGTTCAAGTCTGCCATTTCGGTGATTTCCCTTACGGTGATGTCCTGAATCTTCTTTTCCTTCAGCAGGGCGGCCAGGCAGTGCCGCAGCTGCATCCTGGTTTTTCGCACACGGCGGTCCATGGTTTCTGTTCGCATAAATCTTCCTCCTGTCCTCTGGTGAACACTTTGTAAAAAATAAATAAAAACAGATTAATCATCGGAATAAATGTCCTTTAATAGACATAATGATGAAAAATGATTATTGCATATATTATTTGTGATTAGTATAATCCATTATAGTTTATAAGTCAACAGATGTTGATTAATAATCAGCTTGTGCTTTGGAGGCGGACCGATTATGACTTTGTGGAAAAAGGGAAGGGAAAAGGAAAGGGGCATTGGCGAGAGGAAGGCGGCAGGCCTGGCTCTGGCTGGATGGATTGCGGGAAACAGCAGGAAAATTGAGAAGATTTTTGTGGCGGCGCTGGTGCTTTCTGCAGTGTGCATTCCCTTTGTGAATGTGAATTATGATTTAACGGAGTACCTTCCGGAGTATGTGGATTCCAAGCAGGGTATCGACCGGATGGAGGAGACCTTTGGCTATCCGGGGACGGCCAGAATCATGCTGGAGGATGTTTCTCTCTATGAAGCGAAGCAGTATAAGGGCCGTCTGGAGGCGGTGGACGGGGTGGATCAGATTCTCTGGTGCGACAGCCAGGTGAATGTGTATGCGCCGGAGGAGTTTATCGATTATGATTCCATTACCGATTATTATCAGGATGGATATGCGGTCATGGATGTGACCTTTGAGGAGGGAGATTCCAGTGAGAGAACCTCCGGGGCAATCGACCAGATGAAGGAGATTGCGGGAGATAAGGGATATTTTGTGGGTATGGCTGTGCAGACCAAGTCTCTTTCTGAGCAGCTGGCTCAGGAGATGCAGCTGATTATGACCCTGGCGGTGGTGTTCATTTTCCTGATTCTCTGTGTGACTACTACGTCCTGGTTTGAGCCGGTGCTTTTCCTTACGGTGATGGGGGCGGCCATTGTGCTGAATAAGGGCACAAATATTTTCCTGGGGACAGTGTCCTTCCTCACCAACAATGTGGTGGCGGTGCTGCAGCTGGCAGTTTCCATGGACTACTCCATCTTTCTCCTGCACGCCTACACCCGCTATAAGGAGAGCGGGCAGGAGCAGATCACGGCCCTGACCAATGCCATCAATGAGGCGCTGAATTCCATCCTGGCCAGCAGCCTGACCACCATCGTGGGATTTCTGGTGCTGACGGTGATGGAATTCAGCATTGGCTTTGATCTGGGGCTTTCTCTGGCAAAGGGCGTGGTGTTCAGCCTGATTACGGTGCTTTTCCTGATGCCGGCCCTGATTCTGCGGATGTCCAGGCTGATTGAGCGGTTTGCCCACAAGTCCTTTCTGCCGGATTTTCGCCGGTTCAGCCAGAAGGTGTTCCGGCTGCGGTATGTGGTGCTGGCGGCGGCTGTGATTGCCTTTCCGCCCATGTACACGGCCCAGGGGATGAACAGCTATCTTTTCGGCAACTCTGCCGTCGGCGCGGGAGAGGGCACCCAGGTGCATGAGGATGAGCAGAGGATCAATGCCATATTCGGCCGCAGCAATATGATGATGGCGATTGTTCCCCAGGGCTCTAATGTGACGGAGAGGGAGCTGACGGAGGAGATAGAGGCCCTTCCTTATGTAAAGTCCGTCCAGTCTCTGGCGGGAGAACTGCCGGAGGGCGTCCCGGAATCCTTCCTGCCGGAAAGTGTCACCGGGCTGCTGCACAAGAAGGGGTATTCCCGTATCCTTTTGTATACAAGGACGAAGGATGAGAGTGAAGCGGCCTATGGGGCGGCCGATGAGATCCGGGAGCTTATGCGGCGGTATTATCCGGAGGATTCTTATCTGGTGGGCGGAACGCCTTCCACCCAGGATATCCAGACGGTGATTACGAAGGACTATTCCTTTGTCAATCTTCTTTCCAACCTGGGCGTATTCCTGGTGGTGCTGTTTACCTACCGGTCGCTGGCGATTCCTGCGGTGGTTATGATTCCCATAGAGGTGGCCATCTGCATCAATATGGCGGTACCCTACCTGATGGGGGAGAAGGTGGTCTTTATGGGCTACGTGATTGTCAGCTGTATTCAGCTGGGGGCTACGGTGGATTACTCCATCCTTACTACCAGTAATTACATAGAGGCCAGAAAGACGAAAAAGAAGGAGGAGGCGGCGGTGGCAGCCATGACCCGGAGCATTCCGGCTATCCTTACCTCCGGCTCCATCCTGACCATTGTCGGTTATGTGCTGCATTTTGTCTCCACCATCAGCGCCATCGGCGATTTGGGGCATCTGATTGGACGGGGAGCCTTCATCAGCCTGATCCTGGTAATTTCCCTGCTTCCGGCTTTTCTGGTGCTTATTGATCCGCTGCTGACGAAGAATGAGATTACCCGGCTGAAGGAGTGGAGGAAGCAGCGCAGAGAGCGGCTTGGAGAAAGAAAGAAAAAACTGCGGAAGGCATTGAAGGAACCCGTAAAGGAAAAAGCTGGGAAGATAAGGAGGAAACGGCCATGAAGGCAGGCAGGAAAAGAAGGATTCGCGAGAGGACGGCGGCTCTGCTGATTGGGGCGCTGATGGTTCAGGGGAGCGCGGCAGCAGTCTGGGCTGCGGAGCCTAAAGTTGGGGTGGAGGAGACCGTATACGGGAACCTGGACGCCTATGGGAGGCTTAAGGAAATCAGCGTAGTGAAGGCTTTATCGCCCAACGGCGCTTCCAGCTATACCGATTACGGCAATTATACCCAGGTGGAAAATATGAGCAGCCATGAGGAGCCCCAGCAGGGGGATGGCCAGGTTACCTGGGATCTGCAGGATGCCGGCAGCCGGTTTTATTACCAGGGAATGATGGATACCGCATCGGCCGAGCTTCCCTGGACCTTTGATGTGAGCTATAAGTTAAATGGGCGGCCGATGGAAGCCAAAGACCTGGCAGGAGCAGATGGCCTGGTGGAAATCCATGTGAAGGCAGAGCCCAATGAAAAGGCAGAAACCTATTACCGCAATAATATGATCCTGGCGGTGATGATTCCGGCAGACAGGGAAAAATGCTACAGCGTAGATGCGCCTGGTTCCCAGACCCAGACCATCGGCACCCAGACCTGTGTGGTATTTACGGCTCTTCCCGGAGAAGAGGGGGATTTTACCGCCAGAATCGGCACAGATTCCTACGAATCCACCGGCGTGATGATGTTAATGATTCCGGGAACTATGGATGCGCTGAATCACATTAAGGATATTAAGGAGGTGAAGGATACCTGGCGGGAAGCGGGAACAGAGATGTATGATTCCATGGATGCCATGCTGGCGGCCATGGAGTCCATGCGGGATGGGGTAAACACCCTCCAGGGAAGCCTTGTCTCCATGGAGAATGCCCGCAGGACCATAAGCGGGAACCGGGCGGCGATCGAGCAGCAGAATGACGCTTCCATAGAGGCTCTTTCTGCGGTGGCAAAGCAGAGCGGCACACTGGTACCTTATTTTCAGACGGCAAAGGACAGTGCCCAGGATATTCAGCAGAATCTGACGGATATGATGGGGACGCTGGGACAGATGCAGGTGCCCCTTCAGGATCTGGATGAGGATCTGGACCAGGTGCAGCGGGGGATTGGCCGCACGGCAGATGATCTTCCGGGGTTAGAGTCCTCCCTGATGGATGTGATTGAACTGGATACCCGGCTGCAGGCCCAGGAGGCGGCCATCCTTATGGCCATCGTGGGCCTTTCGGAGACCAGTATGGAGGGCGATATTGACCGGGATGCAGAGGAATATGCCGATGACCGGGCTATGGCCTATGCCGATGAAGTGCTGGAATCCATGGGGCTGATGCCGGGAGATGAGGGCTATGAGGAGCAGCATGATGCCGTCTACCAGCAGGCCTTTGCCGCCTTTCAGAGCGGCTATAAGGAGAATGCCATGGAGCAGTTAGCCCAGGCGGCAGGCCAGCTGGAAAGCCCCAAGGAAAGCCTCTTGGGAAAGGCGGACGCCCTGGAGACACTGGCAAGCAGCAGCAATGCCCTCCGCCGTTCTGCGGAAACCCTGCTGAATGGACTTGATCATTCCACAGATGAGCTGCGGGATCTGATGGCCTATGCGGATGGGATGATTGATGATGTGCGGGCCATGAAGGATACCATGGATCTTTATTATCCCTCTCTTCAGGCGGCGCTTACCGACAGTGAAGAGCTGATAAACCGGACGAATAATCTCTTAAACCAGACGGTGGCGTCCATGACCATCATTCAGAATACCATGAAGGCCTCGGGAGATGACCTTGACCAGGGCACAAGGGAAATGTTAGAAGGGAGCATGGCCCTTTTGGAAAAGAGCCTGGATGTGCTGGACGCCACCGGCGAGATCCGGGCAAGCGGCGGCGTCATGAAGACCACCCTGGATAATGAACTGGACAAATTCGAGGAGGAGAACCGTTTCCTGGAGATGGACCCGGAGGCGGAGATGGTGTCCTTTACCTCCGGAGAAAATCCGGAGCCGGAGAGTCTGCAGATCATCCTGCGGACGGAGGAGATCAGCCTGGAGGATGAGGAGGATGTGCTTTTGGACGCAGAAATGCCGGAAGAAACGGTAAGTCCCTTCCGGCGGATGTGGAATGTGTTAGTACGGATGTGGAACGCGGTTGTGGAGATTTTTCAGGACCGGTAACCCCTTTAATTACCGCATTCAATACTGATTTCATTGAACTTGGCGAGAATCTCGTCGATTTTTATCTTCTGCTTTTCCTCGTCGGCCCGGTCGATCACCGCATTCCCCTGATGCATCATAATCAGCCGGTTTCCATACTCTACCGCATAGCGCAGGTTATGGGTGACCATGATGGTAGTCAGGTTCTTTTCCTTTACGATCTTGTCGGTGAGGATCATGATGGTTTCAGCGGTTTTCGGATCCAGGGCAGCGGTGTGCTCATCCAGGATCAGGAACTCGATGGGCGTCATGGTGGACATGAGAAGGGCCATGGCCTGGCGCTGGCCGCCGGAGAGGACGCCTACCTTCACATCCAGCTTATCCTCCAAACCCAGTCCAAGGGTCTTTAAGCTTTCCCGGTAAGTATCGATGCGCTGGCGGTTGGTGCCGGGCCGGAGATTAAAGGCCCTTCCCTTATTGTCTGCCAGGGACATATTTTCCAGGATGGTCATCTGGGGGCAGGTGCCCATGGCGGGATTCTGGTAGACCCGGCCGATAGAGCGGAGCCTTTTGTGCTCCGGCAGGCGGGTGATGTCCTTGCCGTTCATCCGGATGTGGCCGCTGTCCAAGGGGATGCTGCCGCAGATCAGATTCAGCATGGAGGTCTTTCCGGAGCCATTGCTGCCCACCACGGAGACAAACTGATGATCCGGGATGGTCAGGTTGAAATCCTGGAAAAGGCACATTTCATTGACGGTGCCCGCATTGTAATATTTATCAATATGGCTTAATTCAAGCATGGTTTTTCACCTTCTTTCCCTGCCGTCCGCCCAGCACCAGGATAATCAAAAAGAGTACGGAGGTGGCAAGCTTTAGGTCTGAGGCAGTGATGGGAATGCTGATGGTCACCCTTCCGATGTGGATGGCGCCGCCCAGGCTCAGGGCGATGGATACGCAGGCCTTATAAAGGATGGAGCCGATGATGACGGCGGTGGTGGCCTTTACAAAGGAGATCCGGCGGAAAAGCTGGGTGCCGATAATCACGTTTGCCAGGCCGATGACGATGGTGCCTGTACCCATGGAGATCTCGAAAAATCCCTTCTGCTGGCAGTAAATGCAGCCAGCCAGGGCGGCAAAGCCGTTGGCGATGGCAAGCCCCAGGATCTTTACGGTGCCCTTATCCTTTGCCAGGGAGGTGACCAGCACCTCGTTATCTCCGGCTGCCCGCAGCAGATAGCCGGAGCGGGTCTTTAAATACAGGTCTAAAAGAATCTTGCAGACCAGCACGATGATAAAGAGGATGATTAGCACCGTGTAGGGCGCAAGGGAAGGGGGGATAATGCCCTCTAAAAAGGCATTGTCAAAGATGGTCTCCTGGCTGAAGATGGGCAGGTTTGCCTTTCCCGCAATCCGCAGATTGATGGAGTAAAGGGCCGTCATGACGATGATTCCTGAGAGAAGGTCCCGCACCTTAAGCTTTACGTGGATCAGTCCGGTGATGCACCCGGCCACAGCTCCCGCCAGAAAGGTCAGGGGGAGAGTGAATACCGGCGGAACACCGGCAATAATGGACACCGCTGTGACGGCGGCGCCCATGGGGAAAGTTGAGTCAACAGAAAGGTCCGGAAAATCCAGGATTTTGTAAGTAATGTAGACGCCAAGAGCCATGATGGCGTAAACCAGTCCTTCTTCCAGTACCCCGATTATTGTGGTAAGCATAAAAACCTCCGGTGATGATTGATATAATTGCTACTGGGCAATCTCCGTAAAGATTTCCTTTGCATTGGCGGTCAGATCATCCGGGAAGGTGATACCCAGATTCTCAGCTACCTTGGTGTTGCCGTAGAAGGCCGCTTCCTCGATGATTTCAAAATTCATCTCGCTGGCCTTGGCTTCGCCCTTTAATACCTTTGCCGCCATGCGGCCGGTCTGCTTTCCTAAATCAATGTAATCCAGACCCATGGAAGCCAGGCAGCCGATGCGCACCTGTTCGATCTCGCTTCCGAATACGGGGATATTTAACTTGGCTGCCTTATCCAGGATAACGGGAAGGGATGCCACTACCGTATTGTCTGTCAGGTTGGTTACGCAGTCCACCTGGGAGAGAAGAGTATCTGCAGCCAGGGGAATATCAGCAGAAGAGGAAACGCCGCTTTCTACGATGGTGAAGCCGTAATCCGGTGCGGCAGCCTTGTATTCGGCAATGGCGGATTCGGAATTGACCTCGCTGGTGGTGTACATGATGCCGATGGTCTCCGCATCCGGAAGGATGGCCCGGATCATCTGCAGCTGCTGTTCTACAGGAAGCTTGTCGCTGGTTCCGGAGATCTCGCCTACCGGCGCGCCGTCGGCATCTGCCAGCTCGGCGGCAATAGGATCAGTGACAGCGGTGTAGATCACTGGAATATCGTTTTTCTGTCCTACACTGTAGGCGCTCTGGGCCATAGGCGTGGCGATGGCGCAGATCAGATCCACGTTCTTTGCTGCGAAGTTGGTCATGATCTGGCTGGCGGTGCCTCCGTCGGCCTGGGCGTTTTCAAAATAAACGGTCAGGTTTTTCCCTTCCTCGATGCCTTCCTCCGCAAGACCGGCAAGGAAGCCCTCCCGGCAGTTGTCCAGAGAGCCGTGCTCCGCGAACTGGCCGATGCCGATGGTGTAGGAAGCCGTGTCCTGTCCTTCATTTTCGGCAGTATCTGCGGCTTTTTCTGTCTCTTCCGCTGAGGAAGCGTCGGCCTGAGCTTCGGTGGAAGGTGTTTCTGAAGCGGTGGTCTCTGCCGGCTCGATGGTGACGCAACCGGTCAGAAGGCTCATGGTCATGGCAGCGGCAAGCAGTGCAGATAATGATTTTTTCATAATACATTCCTCCATAATCTAAAAAATTTTCGATTTTCGATATGTGGGGAGAGGAGCGGGCTCGGAATCCGAATCCGGCAAAAAAATAAGCCCCAAGGATAATGTATGTATTATCCTTGAGGCGAATTAATCCGCGGTGCCACTCAATTTGACAAAAGTCATCTCTCACATACCAACATATGTGCTGCAATGGTAACGGATGCAGAATCCCGTCAGTCCCTACTGAATAAGCCTCGTTCAGAACTGCCCTCGAAAGTCCATTCCCCAGTCGGTTCCATACCGCAATCCCACCACCTGCGGCTCTCTGTGACTTCACCGGAAAAGGTACTTCTCTTTCTCAACGGTTTGAATATGCATTAAATATTAAACCTTTTTTCCGCATTTGTCAACAAAAAAATAAAATTCAAATAAATGTAAGAAAATAGCAAAGACTGTTTACACATTTTATTGTATAGTAAAAACAAATATTGTCAGGGGCAAAAGAGATTTTGTCCCCTTAGCTATAGGAGGGCTATGATGAAAAAATGGTTGTATGTTTTAATGAGTATTGGCGTTATGGCTGGAGCTGTCGGCTGCGGACAGAAGCTGGATGCCCGGGAGATTTATGATGCAGCTACGGAAAAGAGCAATCAGCTGACGGAGATGGCTATGTCTACCACCACCGATATGACCATGAAGCAGGGGGAGGATTCCCTGAGCATGAGCATGGTTATGGATATGAAGATGAAAGGCATAAATACGGACTCCATGGAATATCTGGCAGAGGGGACCACCACCACCCTGGGCCAGAACGTGGAGATGACCATGTACTATAAGGACGGCTATTACTACATCGACACGGCCGGGCAGAAGATTATGTACGCCATGGATGTGGAGGCGATGACGGAGCAGATTCTGCAGAGCACGGAGGGCAGTGTAAGCTCGGACTATCTGACTGAGATCACCGCAGAGAAGGAGGGCGATGACACGCTGCTTACCTTTACCGCAGATGCTTCTCAGATGAGTGAGTATGTGGAAAGCGCCTTAAGCGGCATGGGAAGTATGGGGCTGGGAGACATTACCTATGACATTAAAGAGGTCAGCGGCGAGGCTGTGGTAAATGCAGACGGGTATTTTTCCAGCACCGATATGAAGATGGTGATTGACATGACCGCAAACGGTGAGACGATCAGTATGGATGTGACAACCAATGTTGTCTACGAGAATCCCGGCCAGGCAGTGGAGATTGCTGCACCGGAGCTGGAAGGGTATACGGAAGTTGATCTTAGCGGGATGATGGAATCAGGGGAGTAATTGATTTTCACCAGAAAACCAGATATACTAAGTATAGCAGATGGAATCGCAGTGGGAAACGAGGTGTATCTATGGGAAAGGTATTTAATGTGACGGGGGACTGCAGGCCGGACATTCACTATATGGTAGATATTTCCGGAAAGCTTCGGCAGATTAAGGCCATGGTGGATGCCGGGCAGTATTTTACGATCAACCGTGCCAGGCAGTATGGAAAGACCACTACACTTCGGGCTCTGGAGAAGGCGCTGTCGGGGGAATATTATGTAGCCAGCCTGGATTTTCAGTATCAGATGAGCAATGCCAAGTTTCGCAGCGAACATGCATTTTCCGCAGCCTTTGCCCGTGCGTTTCTTTCGGCGATGGAAGAGGCGGGAGATAATCTGCCGGATAAGATGAATACAGAGCTTAATCTGCTGCGGGACAGAGTGGCGGAATGCAGAGAGGAGACGGATCTGGTGGAGCTTTTCCGGCATCTCAGCGCCGTCTGCGGTGGGGCGGATAAACCGGTTGTTCTGATGATTGATGAGGTGGACAACGCGGCAAACAACCAGATTTTCCTGGATTTCCTTGCCCAGCTGAGAGGATATTATCTCCGGAGAGACAGGCTTCCTGCGTTTCAGTCGGTGATTCTGGCTGGCGTATATGATGTGAAGAACATGAAGCGGAAGATACGGCCAGAGGAAGAGCATATGACCAACAGTCCCTGGAATATCGCGGCAGATTTCGATGTGGTGATGAGCTTTTCATGTCAGGAGATTGGCGGGATGCTTGCGGAATATGAACAAGACTGGCATACGGGGATGGATGCAGCGGAGATGGCTGGTCTTCTTGATGATTATACCTCCGGTTATCCCTATCTTGTATCCCGGCTTTGCAAGCTGATTGATGAAAAGGTGGCAGGCGGGCCGGACTTTCCGGATAAATCCGCAGCGTGGACTAGGAGCGGATTTCTGGAAGCGGTTAGGCTCCTGCTTTCGGAAAAAAATACGCTGTTTGAGTCCCTTATCGGAAAGCTGAAGGATTATCCGGAGCTTCAAAAGGTCATTTACAACACTCTGTTTGGCGGGGTAAAGATTGTCTATAATCCAGATGATTCTGCGGTGGACATGGCCTCCATGTTTGGCTTTGTAAAAAATGAGGGGGGCATCCTGGCTATTGCAAACCGGATTTTTGAGATTCGGCTGTACAATTATTTCCTGACAGCCAGTGAGGCCCAGGACAGCGAGATTTTCATGGCGGCGGCGAACGATAAGCCGCAGTTTATTCGCAACGGACATTTGGACATGGATCTGGTTATGAAAAAGTTTGTCCAGCATTTTGACAGCATCTATGGGGATCAGAAACAGGAATTTGATGAGGAGGAAGGACGCAGGCGGTTCCTGCTTTATCTGCGGCCCATCATCAATGGCGTTGGCAATTATTATATCGAATCCCAGACGCGAAATGCCCGCAGGATGGATGTGGTAGTGGATTATCTGGGGGAGCGATTTGTCATCGAACTAAAGATTTGGCGGGGAGATGCATACAACAAGCGGGGCGAAGAGCAGCTGGCAGATTATCTGGACTATTTTCACCTGACGAAGGGGTATATGCTCAGCTATAATTTCAATCAAAAAAAGGAAATTGGGGTGAAGAGGATACCGCTGGGGAATCGGGTATTGGTGGAGGCTGTTGTATAGCTTTTGATAAATAAAAACAGGCCGGAGACACAGGAAAGTCAAGTGTCTCCGGCCTGTTGTCCTTAAAACCGTTTAATCTTCTTCGCCGTGGTCTTATCAAATTCCGTCTCCCGGACAATCAGGCTGTGAATCCGCTTGTAGGGCGGCATGTCCTTATTGAACTCATCGATAATGGCCTGGAGCTGTCCCTGGATGTCCTTGATCCGTTTTTTCTTGGCATACTCGTAGTCGGGATAGATTTCGGCTTCGATTACCCGCTCTTTTTCCCGCACAAGGATTTCCTTCACCAGATCATTCCGGCTCAGCTGGTTCTCCAGCTCCTCGGGAGATACGTTTTCCCCGTTGGCCAGGATGATGAGATTTTTCTTGCGGCCGGTGATGTAGACGAAATTGTCCTCATCCACATAGCCTAAGTCGCCGGTTTTCAGCCAGCCGTCCTCCAGAGCCTCGGCGGTTTCCTCGGGCATCTTGTAATAGCCCATCATGACGCTGGAACCCTTTACCCAGATCTCATCGTCTACTACCTTTGCCTGGCAGTTGGACAAAAGCTTTCCTACGGAGCCCCGGCGATTGTCATGTTCCAGATTGCTGCTGATTACCGGGGAGCATTCTGTCATGCCGTAGCCCTGAAGGATGGTGATGCCGTATTCCTTAAACCGATCCACATACTCCGGATCCAGGTAGGCACCGCCGCTGCAGATGATCCGCAGATTTCCGCCGAAGGCTGCGTGGGCCGCCGCCTTTTTGGGGATCAGCGGGGATACATCCTTTAACTTGGCGTAAATGGATTCGATGACCATGGGAACCAGAAGGACGATCTCCGGCTTAAAGAGCTTAAGGTTCTTCTGCACGCGCATGATGGAATCATTGATGCAGATCACCATGCCGATGTAAAGCCCCTTAATGATGTCCATGGTCAGGCAGTATACGTGGTTGATGGGAAGAAGGGTCATGGAAACGGTGCCTGCGGGAATATCGATCTCTACTGATGCGGCATTGTCCGTCAGGTTCCGGTGGCTTAACATGACGCCCTTGCTCTTTCCGGTGGTGCCGGAGGTAAAAAGGATGGTGCAGAGGGAATCTGGATCAATCTCCCGCTCAAAGGTTCCCTGATGGCTGGAGATCAGCTCAGAGAAGGAGAGGATGTCCGTTGTGCTTTCTGCCGCCTGCATGGATATAATGGTGCGGATCTGGGGGCACTGCTTCTGTACTTCGGGGATCACATCGGCCCGGATTTCATCGTAAATCAGCATCTCCACATCGGCCCGGTTTAAGAGCTCGCAGATAGCAGAGGCGGGCAGCTGTGCGTCAATGGGAACGGCCACACTGCCGCTGTTGGTAATGCCGAAGTAGCTGACAACCCAGGGATAGGAGGTGGCGCCAATCAGTGCCACATGCTTTCCCAGCATGCCTTTGTCCTCCAGCATCCGGCTTACGGCCATGGAGTCCTGGTTTACGTTTTCGTAGGTCTTGTCTTCCAGTTCTTTTTTGCCTGTCTTATAGCGGAACGCGGTCTGGCTGCCATATGCGGAAGCGCTGTGGCGGATCACATCCCGTAAGGTTTCTACTGCCATAGGGCCTCCTTTTCTTAATCCTGAAGGGATTTGATGTATTCCACGGCCTGGCCGACGGTCTTTACATTTACTACATCCCGCTCGTTAACTTCGATATCGTATTTGTCTTCCAGCTCGCCTACCAGGCTCATGAAGTCATAAGAGGTGAAGCCTAAGTCCTCGATAAAACGGGAATCCTCTTTAATGTCTTCCGGATTTACATCCACATACTGGCAGATTACTTTTTTTAATTCCTTTAACATGGTTCTCTATCCTCCTGAATGCTTTCTGATTTTCACTGAAAATGCAATATTGGGGAAACGCTGATTAATGCAGCGATTCCTTAGCTCCACTCGATCACTTCGCCTACGGTACGGCTGCAGTCCTCAATGCCGCGGAAAATAATCCGGCAGAGATAGTAATAAATCTCCTGGAGCTTTTCCGGGGTCACCACGCCGGTCTGATACTCAAAGCAGAAATCCAGGCCATTGTCTGTGGCGTTCTGGCTTACGGTCAGGTACAGAGTGTGGGCGGCAACACCGTTGGAATACCGGGCTGTCTTGTACTGGATGTCTTCAAGCTTGTCCAAGCCGGGGCCGTCATAGCGCATGGCCAGGGGCTGGTAGGTGAGAGAGAGGGGCTCGTAGGTCTGGCCGTTTGCCAGCTTGTAATACTGGGAACGGTAGTAATAGTATTCCGTTGGGCTGAAATTGGCGTGACGGAAATACTGATTCTGCATATCGCGGATCTTATAAATGCCCTCGATGAAGGTGTCCTCCCTGGGAACGATAGTGCGGAAGGGGAAGCAGTGAATCCGGGTTCCGCCGGAACGCTTTTCCTGCAGGGTAGCTCTCCGGGCAATGGTGGTGGTCACGGAGATGTCATCCAGATTGTTTTCCTTCTGCAGGTAGGTGCGCAGGCCCATTAACAGCAGACAGGTCATGGAAACCTGCTGATCCTCGCAGAACTGGAACATCCTGGCAGAGGGCTCCGTCTCCAGATGGAAGGTGGTGATATTGGCCTCTACGTTGGTGGAGGTGTTGGTGGCGGCACGGAGGTTGGGATTTCCCGTGGCCTTCCGCTCAGCCTCCAGCTTTCCGGGGCCGTAGATATCAGCAAAGATCGGCTCAGAGGAAGCGATGAGATTCTGGAAGAATTCCCGGTCCTTCTGGCTGGCTCTGGAACCTGCCTCATACTCCAGATCCTTCTTTAACTGGGTGATGTAGGAGGACATGGGCTTTGGATAGTCGATACCTTCGTACATCCTGTGGGCGTACAGCTCAATGATGTCCCGGAAGAAAAGGATCAGGGACTGGGCATCCATAGTCATATGATCCACGGCAATGTACATACCCTGGAAGCCGTCTGGTGTCTTGATGATGACGATGCGGTGCATGGGGGAATCGTAGCGGGCGAAGGGCGTCTCCGTCCACTCACGCATTTTGGCGTCAGCGTCCTCCTGGGTCCAGCCGGTAAAGTCAAACTGCTCGATGACGGAATCGTCCTGGCGCACCACATACTGATAAACGGTTCCGTCCTTATCCTCGGCAAACCGCAGCCGCATGGCCTCGCAGCGGGAGATGGCTTCCCGGATGCATTCCCGGAGCACATCCCAGTTCAGATCCAGCTGGATGGTCAGGCTGGAGCCGATGTTTAATACCTGCTTGGCCGGACAGTATTTCAGACAGTAGAAATGCAGGTTCTGGGCATTGGTTAAGGGGTATACCTTGTTGCCTTTTCTGGTTTTCATGCTAGATCTCTCCTCCCTGGAAGTAATGGTTGATGAATTTGGTTACTGCGTTTTCGTAGGCTTCCGTATCTTTATAATAGGCCTCCGCATGACTGGCGTCATGGATGACCAGAAGCTCCTTTGGTGCATGGCAGGCCTCGTAAAGCTCATATACCATGGAGCATGGCACGAAGGTGTCACGGTCTCCGTGGATGAAGAGGGTAGGCGTGACAGACTTTGCCACCTCGTTCACTGCGTTGCATTCATTAAGGCCGTAGCCAGCCCGGCGGCGGTTCATCAGGTCTGCAAGGTTCATTAAGGGGAATGCGGGCAGATGATACATGGTCTTTAATACCGATTTGAATACATAGTATGCGGAGGTAAAGGCACAGTCGGAAACAGCAGCCTTAACCTGGGGCGGAAGAGCCAGCCCTGTAGTCATCAGCACTGTGGCGGCTCCCATGGAGATTCCCTGAAGAAGGATCTGGCAGTCTGTGCCCACCCGGCTGAGGATGTATTCGATCCAGGCTTTGGCGTCATGCCGGTCAAGGCAGCCGAAGCCGATATAGGTTCCCTCGCTCTGGCCGTGGGCCCGCTCATCCACCAAAAGAACCTGGAAGCCATGCTCCAGATAAAATTTTCCCAGAGAAGTGTAGTCGCTTAAGCCCTCGCTGGTGTAGCCGTGGAAGCAGATGGCCACCTTTTTGGTATTTTCCCTGGGGAAAAAGGTGCCGTGGAGCTTCAGGCCGTCACTGGAGGTAATGTAAACATCCTCCCTGGGCTGCAGATCCAGCCATTCCCTTTTTTTTCGAATGGCGGGAATGTACACATCCCAGTCCGTGCCGGACATTTTGATGGTCCGCTCATTTTTGGCATTGGAGCGGATCATGGTGCGGCGGAAAAAGTAGCGGGCCAGGGCGTACTCGCCTGCGGCCCCCACTGCCGCCGCACCCAAAAGATAACGGGTGAATTTCATGGTTGAAACACTCCTTTCCCAGACAGCCAGGTCAGAACGGCTGTCTGATTACAGAACGTTTACAGAAAGTTTTTAAGCATCAGGGCCTTGTCCAGACTGCCCTCTACCTTAAGCTTTCCTGTGGTAAATGCAAAAACGGGATCCAATTTTCCTGCGGCAATCTTTAAAAGTGTTTTGGCACTGCAGATGAAAATCGCATCCCTGTCATAATACTCATATGGTTCGATGGACAGCACGCCATCCTTAACTTCGGCGTAAAATGCCCCTTCTCCCTCTCCGGTGATATTAAACTGAAAAGCCAGATGCTCCTTGATCCCGCTTACATCAGCCTTCATAAACATGTCCTTTACCGTCTGAAACAGCTCTTCGTACGTCATTTGCAACCTCCCGAATCGGCGGCTTAGCCGCCGGTATTTGTCGGGGAAAACATGGCAGAACCCTGCTTTCCCAGGGATTCGACCGACGGTCGAAAATCCCTTAAGGTTACCTTATCATCTTTTGGAACGGCAGTCAAGTGGGGATTTTGCGTGTAAAAAAGTCTCATATCTGCTATACTTATAGATGTTTAAAAGCGAACAGACAGAGAAAGGACACAGAATGGAAGTGCAGACGAAAAGAGAGCAGATCCTGGACGCGCTGCAGGAGCTGATGACGGAGGCCAGCGTAGACAGTATTTCGGTCAGCGACATTGCAAGGAGGGCCGGCATTGGCAAGGGGAGTATTTATTATTACTTTTCTTCAAAAAATGACATTATCGAAGCGGCGATTGAGCGCTCCTACTCCCGCATCCTGGATGAGGGCAGGGAGCTGGCCCTGGCGGAGGGAATGGATGCCTTTAAAAAGCTGGAAATCATTTATCAGGCCTGCCTGAATTCTTCTCTGGAATTAAAACGTCAGGAGGCACGGGGAAGCTTCCTTCACCAGCAGCAGAACGCCTTTATCCACCAGAAATTCTATCAGATTTTAATTACCAAGATGGAGCCGATTCTGGCGGATATTATCCGCCAGGGCGTCCAGGAGGGCGGTATCCGGTGCCTTTATCCGGAGGAGACAGCCAGGATCATCCTGACGGTGCTTACGGTGACCCTGGACAATACGGTGGCACCGGTGGATGATGAGCAGATTGAACGGCTCCTGAAGGTTTTCGCTGTACTGCAGACCGATGCCATGGCCATGCCCGTCCATGCCCTGGATTTTCTCCGATGGGAGAGGGAAAATCGTAAGGATTATTAAAGGAAAATTTTGTCTTTGTCCGTCCTTTCCATGATAAAATGAAGGTCAGAGAAACGCTGATGAATAAAGCGCAAACCTACATGCGCCCGGCGGGCAGGTGCACCACCAATCCATGAAAGTCTGGCGGGCGCATGGGGCATCCCTGAACACATGCCGCCTGTCCGGCGGCGGACATTCAGAGTAAAGGACGCTGATTTTCGTAAGGACAATAAGGAGGGACGGCAATGAAAAAGGCAAGGTTTCTGGTGCTGATTATTACGGCGGCTATTTTGGCCCTGGCGGCTGGAGGAGGATATTATCTGGCAGCAAATTGGACAGAGCAGACGGTGGTCACAGATCCGGCGCAGTATGCAGAATATTTTGGACCTGAGGGTATCCATCGGAATCCACGGGCATCAAAGGATACAGCGGAGAGCTATTTGATCCTCAGTGATATTTTTCCGCAGTCGCTGCCGGAGTCGGCGGTTACGGAAAGCTTTTACTATGAATACGTAAACCGGTGGGATCCCTGTTATCTGGGCTACCTGGTCTATCGCTGCAGTCCGGAGGACTTTGCACGGGAGCTTGCCCGTCTGGAGGCGATTCCTTCTGCAGAGGATTGCCTGATCTATGGGGCGGAAGGCTTTTCCTATCCTGCGGCGGCGGTGGAGGCTTCCAATTACGGCTATATCTATGCCCTGGCAGACCAGGAGAATCTCCGCTTTATCTATGTGGAGCTGACCTTCTGCAATTATTTTACGGACATTGATTATGAATCAGTGATTCCCGCAGAGCATCTGCCTGTGGGCTTTGCGGCTGGAAAAGGGAATCCGGCGCGGATGAAGTGGGAGAAGGATAAGGTGGAGCCTATGGATGAGGCCAGGAAGCTGGATGCGGCCGGAGAACTGGATGAGTCCAGAAAGCTGGACGAGATCGGAAATCTGGATGAGAACGGAAAACCGAATGATGGGAAGGAGATGATTCCTTCGGACCAGGCAGAGGGAGAGAACGTCCCTGAATCGGAGAAGATGGACGAGACGGATGAAATTACGATATCTGCAGGCATGATTGAGCCCACCACCCGGGCGGAGGATGAGACGCCGGAGCTTTTAGAGCCCACTACCCGATGGGGAGAGGATGAGCCGGAGCTTCTTTTCCCGGGAGAGGGACAGATCACGGAGGAAGAGGAGCAGACCGCAACAGAAGAGGGGCAGTCAGCGGCGGACGATAAGTAATCAGCAGCGTCAGAGATACTGTAAATTTTGCTATTTTTTTACAGAGAAATGTGGTAAAATAAAGACAGGATCTAAGGAAACGCTGATTAAATCATCGTTTCCCTAAAGGAAAACTGGCACTGTGCCAGGATGAGAAAAGGGGGATTGACGCGATGGAGAAAAATCATTTTGTCATTACCATTGGGAGACAGTATGGCAGCGGCGGACGAATCACCGGACGGATGCTGGCGGAGGAGCTGGGAATTCATTTTTATGACGAGGAAATCCTTAAGATGACCTCGGAGACCAGCGCCATCGGCGAGCAGTATTTCCGCCTGGCCGATGAGAAGGCAGGGAACAATCTCCTGTACCGGATTGTGAAGGAGATGAAGCCGGATCTCTATACGCCTAAGGCAGAGGGGAATCTG
The DNA here is from genome assembly GCA_017889125.1 of Lachnospiraceae bacterium. Taxonomy (GTDB): domain Bacteria; phylum Bacillota; class Clostridia; order Lachnospirales; family Lachnospiraceae; genus Caccovicinus. The sequence goes on along the minus strand of JAGHER010000023.1, from coordinate 1,346 downwards.
ACCACGCCGGAGAATCTTTTCCGCTTTCAGTCGGAGGTGATTCGGAAGCTGGCAGAGGAGGAGACCTGCATCATTGCCGGGCGGTGTGCTGATTATATTCTGGAGCAGGAGAATCTGGACGAGCTGATCCGGATTTTTGTGTATGCCAATATGGACACCCGGGTACGCCGGGTTATGGATGTGGATAAGGTAGACGAGAAGGAGGCGCTGAAGCGGATCAAGCGCATCGACAAGGAGCGCCGGGAATACTGCCGGTATTTTGCCGGACGGGACTGGATGGACATGGAGCATTACGATCTGCCCATCAACAGCAGCCGCCTGGAGTTTGAGCAGATGGTGGTTCTGATTAAGGATTACATTCGTCTGAAGGGATTTACCTGGGAGGGACTTTGATCTGCTAAGAGACAAAACGGAGGAGACAAACGATGGACCTGAATAAGCAGGAGGCTTGCCAGCAGAAACAGCAGGCCTGTCAGCAGGAGCAGGTGGAAGCGCTGCTGGATGCCGTCCGCCGTTATAGGCCCTGCTGTCCACAGGAGGAGCAGGACAGAGAGGTGATTTTAGAGGCCCTTCTGCGGGAGCCGGATATTTTCCTGCGGAAGAACCGTCTGGCCCACATGTCATCGTCGGCCTGGGTGGTGAACCGGGAGCGGACAAAGGTGCTGATGGCCTACCACAATGTTTATGATTCCTGGTCCTGGCTGGGAGGCCATGCGGACGGGGATGCCAGACTTTTGGATGTGGCACTCCGGGAGGTTAATGAGGAGAGCGGCATCCTTCATGTGCGGCCGGTGACGGAGGAGATTTTTTCGCTGGAGGTGCTGACTGTGGACGGTCATGAGAAGAAGGGCGTCTACGTTCCCTCTCACCTGCATCTGAATGTGACGTATCTTTTGGAGGCAGATGAGGAGGATCGGCTTCAGGAAAAGCCGGACGAGAACAGCGGCGTGGCCTGGTTTGGCCTGGATGAGGCCGTGGCCGCATCCTCTGAGCCCTGGTTTCAGGAGCGGATTTATAAGAAATTAAATGAAAAGCTGCGGAGCTTTTTATAAGGCGCGGTCCTGACGGGGCTGAGAAACAAGGGCCGAAACAAAAGCAGCCGCCATCCATCTGGAGACAGATAATCCAGAGAAGGATGGCGGCTGCTTTTTGGCCGTTATCGTAATTTCCTTAAGCTTTCCCAGCCAGCCGGTTCAGATCCTCATAAAACTGGGGATAGGAGATGTTCACGCACTCCGCCCCCTGAATCTCGGTCTCGCCGTCAGCACAGAGACCGGCCACGGCAAAGGTCATGGCGATCCGGTGGTCAAGGCGGCTGTCAATAACCGCGCCATGAAGGGGCGCGC
>JAGHER010000212.1 GCA_017889125.1 Lachnospiraceae bacterium | reverse complement strand
TTATTGTGGATTCCACTGACCCCTTCGGGCCGGGGGAAGGGCTGTTTACCAAGGAATTTTACGGCAGCTGCTATAAGGCCTTAAAGGAGGACGGCATCATGGTAAATCAGCATGAGAGCCCCTTCTACCCGGATGATGCGGTGGCCTGCCAGCGTGCCCACAAGCGGATCGTGGAAAGCTTCCCCATTAGCCGGGTTTACCAGGCGCATATTCCCACTTATCCGTCGGGACATTGGCTTTTTGGCTTTGCCTCCAAGAAGTATCATCCGGTTCATGATTTGGATGGAGCCAGATGGAATCTGTTGGGGATTAAGACCCGTTATTATACCACACGGCTTCATGGCGGTGCTTTTATGCTGCCTGCCTACGTGGAGGAGTTGCTGCGGGATGTGGAATAAAGACGTGAGGCGTGAAGTGTGCTGCCCAGCCAGGCATTTTTGCGGGCGATGAAGCGCATCACCTGGGCCAGGTATTTCACAGGTGAAGCTTCTGCATCACATCAGAAATATTAGGAGAGAATCGAACATGCTTCAAAAGAATATCGAAACATTTATCGGCTGCGACGCCGAATATGAGGATGCGGCTGTAGTCCTTTACGGAGCAGCCTTTGACTCCACCACCTCCTTCCGGCCAGGGACGCGGTTCGGAAGCAGGGCGGTGCGGTCGGAATCCTTTGGACTGGAAACCTACAGCCCCTATCAGGATAAGGATCTCTGCGACTACGCCGTCTTTGACAGCGGTGATCCGGAGCTTTGCATCGGGGATGCAGCCATTGCCCTTTCTCAGCTGGAGGAGCGGGCAGAGCAGATCTTTGCTGACGGGAAAATCCCCTTTATGATTGGCGGAGAGCATCTGGTGACCCTGGCGGCAGTGCGGGCGGCGGTGCGCCGGTATCCCGATCTGCACATTCTGCATTTTGATGCTCATGCAGATCTACGGGAGGATTATCTGGGCGCGAAGCTTTCCCATGCCTGCGTGCTGCGGCGCTGCTGGGAGCTGGTGGGCGACGGAAGGATTTACCAGTTCGGCATCCGCTCCGGAGACCGGGAGGAATTCCTCTGGAGCCGTGAGGGCCATGTGGTCATGCACCCCTTTGACGTAAAGGGCATTGAGGATGCACTGGAGAAAATGAAGGGCCATCCGGTATACGTGACCGTGGATCTGGATGTGCTGGACCCCTCGATCTTCCCGGGTACGGGAACGCCGGAGGCCGGAGGCGTCAGCTTCCTGGAGCTTCTGCAGGCAATTTTAACGGCGTGCAAAGGGGCAGACATTATCGGCTGCGATGTAAACGAATTATGCCCGTCCTATGATCCTACCGGGGTATCCACTGCGGTGGCCGGGAAAATTATACGGGAATTTTTGATTGGCCTTTGCGCAGGGATAGAAGAGCATTAAAGAAAATAAGGAGGATAAAAACTATGGCAAAGTTATTAATTATCGGCTGCGGCGGCGTAGCCAGCGTGGCAATTCACAAATGCTGTCAGAACAGCGAGGTTTTCGAGGAGATCTGCATCGCCAGCCGCACCAAATCCAAGTGCGATGCCCTGAAGGAGAAGCTTGAGGGCACCACCAAGACGAAGATTACCACCGCCCAGGTGGATGCAGATAATGTTCCCGCCCTGGTGGAGCTGATCCGCAAGGTACAGCCGGACGCCGTATTGAATCTGGCTCTTCCCTATCAGGATCTGCACATTATGGATGCCTGCTTAGAGTGCAAGGTGGATTACATTGACACCGCTAACTACGAGCCGGAGGATACGGCAAAATTCGAGTACAAGTGGCAGTGGGATTACCGTGACCGCTATAAGGAGGCAGGCATTACCGCTCTGTTAGGAAGCGGCTTCGATCCCGGCGTAACCAGCGTATTTTCCGCTTATGCCCTGAAGCATTATTTTGATGAGATTAATTACATTGACATCCTGGACTGCAATGCAGGCGACCACGGCTACCCCTTTGCCACCAATTTTAATCCGGAGATCAATATCCGGGAGGTTTCGGCAAAAGGCTCCTACTGGGAGGATGGCCACTGGGTAGAGACGGAGCCCATGGAGATCAAGCGGGTGTACAATTTCCCGGAGATCGGCGAGAAGGATATGTACCTGCTCCATCACGAGGAGATCGAGTCCCTGGCTCTGAATATCCCCGGCATCAAGCGGATCCGCTTCTTCATGACCTTCGGCCAGAGCTATCTGACCCATTTAAAGTGCCTGGAGAATGTGGGCATGACCTCCATTGAGCCCATTATGTATGAAGGCAAGGAGATTATCCCCCTGCAGTTTTTAAAGGCAGTTCTGCCGGATCCCTCTTCCCTGGGCCCCAGAACCAAGGGAAAGACCAACATTGGCTGCATCTTCATTGGAAAGAAGGACGGCAAGGAAAAGACCCTTTACATTTACAATACCTGCGACCATCAGGAGTGCTATAAGGAGGTTGGCTCCCAGGCAGTGGCTTACACCACTGGCGTTCCGGCTATGATCGGCGCCATGATGCTGGTAACTGGCACCTGGAAGGGCCCGGGCGTATTCAATATCGAGGAGTTTGATCCCGATCCCTTTATGGATGCCCTGAATAAATGGGGACTTCCCTGGAAGATTTCTGAGAATCCGGATCTGGTAGACTAAGGAGGGGACGGCATGCGAATGGATCAGCTTCCTACCCCCTGTTATGTGGTGGATGAGGACCAGCTGGAGGAGAATCTGAAGATCCTCGCCGGGGTCATGGAGGAGACGGGCTGCCGCATCCTCCTGGCCCAGAAGGCCTTTTCCGCTTACGGCCTCTATCCGCTGATTGGAAAGTATCTGAATGGGACAACGGCCAGCGGGCTTTTCGAGGCCCGTCTTGGCCGCCAGGAGATGGCTCTTAATCCGGCCCTGGCGGAGCGGAAGCTGGAGACTCATGTGTTTTCTGCGGCTTACCGGGAGGATGAATTTGCAGAGATTGCCAGTCTTTGTGATCATGTGGTATTTAATTCCTTTGCTCAGCTGGAGAAATTCCGGGATACGGCCATCAAGCATGGCGCGGGCATCGGCCTGCGGATGAATCCGGAATGCTCTACCCAGGAGGGCCATGCGATCTACGATCCCTGCGCTCCCGGCTCCCGGCTGGGGATTACGGCGGAGCAGTTTGCGGAGTGGACGGGTTTTGGCGGAACGAGGGAGGTTTCCGTCGAAAAGAAGCTTGCCGGTGTGGAGGGACTCCATTTCCACACCCTCTGCGAGCAGAATGCCGATGACCTGGAGCGGACACTGGACGCGGTGGAGGAGAAATTTGGCCCCTATCTGTCCCTTCCGCAGATGAAATGGCTGAATTTCGGCGGCGGACACCATATCACCAGGAAGGATTACCAGATTCCGGTGCTGATCCGCTGTATCCGCCGGATTCAGGAAAAATACGGCCTTACCGTTTATCTGGAGCCGGGGGAGGCGGTGGCATTAAATGCAGGATACCTTCTTACCCGTGTGCTGGATATCGTGGAAAACGGCGGTATTTCCATCGCCATACTGGATACCTCTGCCGCCTGCCATATGCCGGATGTGCTGGAGATGCCTTACCGGCCGCCCTTAAAGGACAGCGGTATGCCGGGAGAAAAGGCATTTACCTATCGTCTGGCAGGCCCCACCTGTCTGGCTGGCGATGTGATCGGTGATTATTCCTTTGACCGGCCGTTGGAAATCGGTCAGGAGCTGATCTTCCAGGACATGGCCATTTACTCCATGGTGAAGAATAATACCTTCAACGGCATGGCTCTTCCGGCAATTGCCTTTATGCGCCAGGGAGAATGCCGGATCTGGAAGCAGTTTGGGTATGCGGATTTTAAGGAACGGCTGTAGCGGGAAAAAGCGATAAGGAAACGCTGATTAAATCATTGTTTCCCTAATCAAAAATATAGGCGCAGTGAACAAAATTACATTGAATTCTTCGTCCGGTTTTAGTATGATAGTAAGGAAAGGGATATTACTTAATGCTTGTAATCAACCGATGAAGGAGGAAATGAAAGATGGCTATTTTAGTTGCTGGCGGCGCCGGTTATATCGGCAGCCATACCTGCGTAGAGCTTCTGAATGCAGGCTATGATGTAGTGGTGGTGGACAACCTCTACAATTCCAGTGAGGAGGCGGTAAAGCGGGTAGAGCAGATCACCGGAAAGACGGTAAAGTTCTATCAGGTGGATGTGCTGGATAAGCCTGCTCTGGACAAGATTTTTGACGAGGAGGCCATCGATTCGGTAATTAACTTTGCCGGATTGAAGGCAGTAGGCGAGTCTGTCCGTAAGCCTCTGGAATATTATCACAACAACATTACCGGTACACTGGTTCTCTGTGATGTTATGCGCAATCACGGCGTAAAAAATATCATTTTCAGTTCCTCTGCCACGGTTTACGGTGATCCGGCCTTCGTGCCCATTACTGAGGAGTGTCCCAAGGGACAGATTACCAATCCATACGGCCAGACCAAGGGAATGCTGGAGCAGATCCTCACGGATCTTCATGTGGCAGATCCCGAGTGGAATGTGGTTCTTCTCCGCTACTTCAATCCCATCGGTGCTCACGAGAGCGGCCTGATCGGCGAAGATCCCAAGGGGATTCCCAACAATCTGGTGCCATACATTGCACAGGTGGCTGTAGGCAAATTAAAGTGCCTGGGCGTATTCGGAAACGATTACCCCACCCATGACGGCACAGGTGTGCGGGATTACATTCACGTAGTGGATCTGGCAAAGGGCCATGTAAAGGCCTTAAAGAAGCTGGCTCCCGGAAGCGGCGTAAGCATCTACAATCTGGGCACCGGCATTGGCTACAGCGTGCTGGATGTACTTCACGCTTATGAGAAGGCCTGCGGAAAGACCCTCCCCTATGAGATCAAGCCCAGAAGAGCCGGTGATATTGCTACCTGCTACTGTGATGCTACCAAGGCAAAAGAAGAGCTTGGCTGGGTTGCAGAAAAGGGAATTGATGAGATGTGCGCCGATTCCTGGAAATGGCAGTCCATGAATCCCAATGGTTATCGGGCAGAATAGGATAGAAAAGAAAATATTGGATTTTGATTGGAACGGCATGGCTTTTTTTGGGTCATGCCGTTTTGTGGTGGCGATATTACCGTGAAAAATTCCACAAATTTGCAATTTTTTCTCTCTCTTGACAAGAGTTGGTCTATTGTGATAGACTTATTTCATAATAGGTTTATAAAAATAGACCAATTGAAGACAAAATTTGCTCTGCACCCACGTTGGCCTCAATTGGAGTGCGGGAAAAAGGAGGAGACAAGATGGAGACAAGAAAGCTTCACGAGGGAGAATATCGATTTATGGATTTAATCTGGAGGATGGAGCCGGTAAATTCTACCGTACTGGCAAAGGCAGCACTGGCGGAATTGGGTTGGAAAAAATCTACCAGCTATACGGTGCTGCGCAAGCTTAAGGACAGGGGCTTTGTGGGGGGAGAGGGGGCTGTAGTGCAGTCACTGATCTCCCGCAGTCAGGTGCAGCAGGAGGAAAGCCGGGAAATCGTAGAAAAAAGCTTCGGCGGCTCTCTGCCGGCCTTTGTTACGGCTTTTTTGAAGGACCGGAAGCTTTCAAAGGAGGAGGCACAGGAGCTTCGCCGGATGATTGAGGAGGCGAGTGAGTGATGAGAGAAGTACTGCTGCGGCTTTTGGAGATGAGCCTGGAGGCCAGCGTGGTGATCGGTGTGGTATTCTTTCTGCGGGCTGTTTTCTTTCGGCGCGGGCCTGGAATTTATGCGTACCTTCTGTGGATGATTGTGCTGGTACGCCTGATATGTCCGGTGACCCTGCCCATGCCTGCAGGGGTACCGTCTCTTTCTGCAGAGGTTTCTCAGGCTTTGGGGCAAAGCTTAGGCGGCCTGCTGGGAAGTATACAGGGGGTGGAGATGGATGGCGGAGTGGTCTGGATTGGAGAGCCTTTTGGAGACGGTGAGTCGGACGGCAAAGGAGCAGCCGATGCGGTTCTGGCGGACGGTGCTGGCCAGAGAGATGGCGCTGGTCGGATGGACGGGGTGAAGGAGACGGGAAAGCCCCGGACACAGGACTTTACTGAAGATGACCAGGGGAATGGAGGGACGGACGGAGCTGGGGCAAATATCAGAGGAACTGAGGCTGCCGGACAGATGGCGGCATGGCGGCTTCTTTTGGCGGCGGTCTGGCTTTCCGGTGCTGGTATTTTATGGGTTTATGAGCTTTTTCGTTATAGAAAACTTTCCAAAACGCTTTCCACTGCCTGGAGGCTTGCAGGAGAAGAGCGGACTTATTTAAGCGATCAGATCACAGAGGCTTTTACGGCGGGGATTTTCCGGCCAAGAATCTATCTTCCGGCAGATTTGGATGAAGGGATTCGCGCCTGCGCCCTGGCCCATGAAAAGCTCCACGTGAAAAGGCATGACAATCTGGCAAAAGGCCTATGGTTTGCAGCGGCATCTTTTCACTGGTTCAATCCACTGGTGTGGGTGGCCTATGCATTTATGTGCCGGGATATGGAGCTGTCCTGCGATGAGGCTGTGGTGAGGAATCGCTCCCTTGCAGAGAAAAAGGAATATGCCCGGGCTCTCCTTTATTTTGCGGAGCAGAGGCAAAATAATCATCCCGCCCTGGCTTTTGGGGAAAGCAATACAAAGATGCGGATAAAACGGGTGTTGGCATCTAAGCCATGTTCCCGTCTGCAGAAAGGCTTTCTGGCAGTGATTCTTCTTGGCGGCATCCTTTGCCTTCTTACCGGAGGAGCAGGCGGGATGGCAGGAACCTCGGACAAGGAAACAGTGGTCATCGGAGGCGCGTCTGGTCCTACCAGCATTTTTATTGCGGGAAAGCGTACTGGTGAAAGCATGCCTATGGATCCGGAGGAGCTGAGCCGGTATGCGGTTTCTGCGGGAGAGGCGTGGGGAGGAGATTTTGGTGAAAAGGATTCTGACGAAAATGAACTGACCATCGACCTGGCCAGGGAGGATGCGCTGATTTTCCATCATCCTTCTGCGGGATACTTTGTATTTTGGAAACGGAACGGAAGCTGGAATGGCGAACGTCTGGAAGAGCAGGCGCAGATGGAAGAGCTCCGGAAGATTCTGGAGCTGGAGCCGTATCCGGAGGAACCGCGCATTACAAGAGAAGATCGCTTTTTGGGCAGTGAGACCTACAGCGGAGCGATGCCGCAGACCTTTGACGCAGTAAAATGGAAGGATGGCCGCATAGCTCTGCTCCTGGGCTATACGGATAATCTGGCGGATGTATGCTATTGCTATTATGACCCGGCGGAAAATGAATTGTGTCAGGTATATCTTTTCGATGGTGTGTGCAGAGAGATGCGGCAGAAAGGGCTGCGGGAAATGCAGTATCTGGGCCAGGCAGAGGGCTGGAATTATTATCTGGAAAGCCCGAAAGAGATTACCCACCGGGACGGGCAGAATCAGCCAGACAGCTGGAGCTGGCGCAGTCTTCTGACGCGGAAGCGGCAGGGACAGGAGGAAATTCTCAGCACCCAGGTGGTGCGTGGGGAGAACACTCATGATTTCTTTTTGTTTTTGGAGAATCGGATACTGTATTTTGAGGGAGAGGAGGATTCTGCTGCGTCCTTTGAAAACCCGTCTCTGGTTTCACTTTCGTTTGACTTGAATGGAGAGCGGGCATCTGTCATTTCGGAGGGAAATCCGGATAGCGGAAAGACTTTACAAATTCAAGACCGGGCCTTTTTCCGGCCGGAGGAGGGCCGTATCCGGCGGATTGCTATGGAAGGAGACCAGCTTTTTATTGAGACTGCCGGGGATGAGCGCAGCTTTCCCCATACGCTTTATCGGGTCAATGCAGATCTCACTGAGCGGGAAAGACTGGGAACCATAGACGGCAGCTTCCTGGCTCTATGGCAGGATAAAGTGGTTTATCTGGGGACTGATGGACGGGTTGCTGTGGCCAGGGCAGAGGCAGGGATCATAACGCCAGAACGGTATCTGGAAATGGAGACGCAGCCCCGCGCCGGACGCTACCGGGTGTGCGATGCCCGCCTGGAGAAGGATGTGCTCATTATGGAGCTGGCCGACCGGGATCGCTACGGTGAGGGAACCACGTATATAAAAGAAACCTTTACTGTTCCTTTATTATAAAAATACAAACAAATGTTCGAAAAAGATTGATTAATCCGGAAATATATGCTAATATGGAGCAAGAACAAATGTTCTTGCTCTTTTGATGTGGATAAGTAAATGCAGCAGTGCAGAAGCCTTTTCAGCAGGCGCATCTCCAAAAAAGAGCAGGAAGGAGGAAATATGCTGATTCAGGAAAATCTTACCATACAGGAAAAGCTCCGCATTCTTACGGATGCGGCCAAATATGACGTATCCTGCACCTCCAGCGGTGTGGAGCGGAGAGGGAAGGCTGGTGCCTTGGGCAGTGCTTCTGAGGCGGGGATCTGCCACAGCTTTACGGCAGATGGGCGATGTGTGTCCCTGCTGAAGATTTTGTTTACGAATCAGTGTATTTATGACTGCAAATACTGTGTGAACCGCTGTTCTAATGATACCCTGCGCACTTCCTTCACGCCGGAGGAGGTGTGCAGATTGACCATGGAATTTTACCGGAGGAATTATATCGAAGGCCTGTTTTTAAGCTCTGGGATCCTCTTAAACCCCAATCATACCATGGAATTAATCTGCCAGACCCTTTGGCTGCTGCGAAAGGAGCACCAGTTCAATGGCTACATTCACATAAAGGCCATTCCCGGGGCAGATGCTTCGCTGATCGAGACAGCTGGATTTCTGGCGGATCGGATGAGCGTGAATCTGGAGCTGCCCACAGCGGAGGGTCTTAAGAGGCTTGCTCCGGGAAAGACCCGGGAGAAGATCATAAAGCCGATGAAGCAGATTCAGCTGGGGATTCTCCGGTCGATGGATGCGGAGGGGCTTTCCCTTCCGGAAGGAGGAATTCTGCATAACCGAAGGCTGTCTCAGGCTTATGTTCCTGAGGGGGAAGCTGTGCCCGGCGTATGGGGGGACAGTACAGGGCCTGTGAGGGGATCGATATCCCGATGGCAGTCAGGCCAGGCGCCGGTTCAGCGTCTTGGGCGTTCACGATACGGTAGTTTTGGAGTCCGTCGGGTTTCCGGCACCAGAGAGGTCTTTGTGCCGGCAGGCCAGTCTACACAGATGATCGTAGGAGCCACGCCGGAAAGCGATTACCAGATGCTTGCGGTGGCTGAGGCTCTGTACCAGAACTTTGGCATGAAGCGGGTCTTTTATTCTGCGTACGTGCCAGTGAACCAGGACAGCAGCCTGCCTGTTCTTTCTGAGGGCCCGCCTCTTCTGCGGGAGCATCGCCTCTATCAGGCGGATTGGCTGATGCGTTATTATGGATTTGATGCAGGCGAGCTTTTATCGGAATCGCGGCCTAATTTTAATCTGTTTCTGGATCCCAAGTGTGACTGGGCTCTGCAGCATCTGGAGCACTTCCCGGTAGAGGTGAATCAGGCGGATTACAGGACGCTTCTGCGGGTCCCGGGACTGGGCATCCGTTCCATCCAGCGGATTGTGGCGGCCAGGAAGACTGCGCGGCTGGATTTTGCTGATTTGAAGCGGATGGGGGTGGTTCTGAAGCGGGCGCAGTATTTTATTACCTGCCAGGGGAGGATGCTGTATCCCATCGCCATGGATCAGGATTTGATTACCAGCAGTTTGCTTGGAGATGAGCGGAGAAGGTCGCTGGATATCGGTCAGAAGGACTGTTACCGGCAGCTTTCCCTCTTTGACGATATGCACTTGGAGAAAGGATGATTAAAGGTTTTCTTAGGGAAGGAGATGGCAGCTTATGGTGATCTACACCTGCAAGGATACATTTGAAGACATACTCTGCGGCGCTTATGCGGCCCTGCAGGAGAAGGAGGGGCCGGCGGGCGTCCGGCTGGAGATTGAGGGCATGGGAGATATGGAGCTTTTTGCGGTCTACCGACAGGCGAAAAGCTCGGAATGGATTTTTGGCCAGGCAGTGAAGGCTGTGCGTCAGCGAATATCACCGGCAGCCTATGAGAAGGTGTATCTGGCGTCACTGGGACGGGATGCTGACCGGGCAAATTGGATTTACCGGTTTCTTGCGTCTGGTTTTCGTTATGGGGATGCTGTCATGGAGATGCATCACCTGGAGGAGGTAGACAGGCTTTTCCGAATATGCCGCTTTGTGCAGAATGAGAGCCATCTGCTTACCGGATTTCTGCGGTTTTCCCGGACAAAGGGGGATCTTTTGATTGGGCGCATCGGCCCGAAGAATGATGTGCTCCCGCTGCTGGCCAGACATTTTTCGGCCCGCCTTGGCGGGGAGAATTGGTTGATTTATGACGAGGGACGAAAGAAAGCGGCCCTGCATCCGGCAGGAGGGACATGGTTTCTTCTTCATGAAGAGGATGGACTGCAGGATAAGCTTGCCTGGAAGACCGATGAAGAAGAGTATCAGGCTTTATGGCGCACTTTTCATGAGGCGGTTGCTATCCCAGAGCGGGCCAATGCGTTGTGTCAGCGCACTCATCTTCCTCTCCGTTACCGTCCCTATATGACAGAATTTCAGAAAGGGAAGGGCTTGCAGCCGCCAGAGGAGTGTGATTAAATAAAACCAGAAATCATTTTGGAGGTGGCCTATGGCAGAGAGAGAAACCTTTATTGTACCTTCCAGCGATGGACATTCCTGGCTGTATGGAAGGATTTGGAAACCCAAGGGTCAGCCCATCATGGTGCTGCAGATTGCACATGGCATGCTGGAGCATATGGGCTGCTATGATGACTTTGCGGCCTGGCTTGCAGATCAGGGCGTGCTTGTGGCAGGACATGACCATTTAGGACACGGGCGCACAGCTGCAGATTGGGAGCAGCTTGGCTTCTTTGCGGAAAAGGACGGGTATACGTTTCTTGTAAGAGACCTGCATCGGGTACGGATCGTTCTTTCCCGGCGTTATCCCGGCGTTCCGTATTTTATGATGGGTCACAGTATGGGGTCTTTTATGCTCCGGCGTTATCTGACGGCTTTTGGGGACGGTCTCCAGGGGGCGGTTCTTATGGGTACCGGAAATCAGCCCAGGCTTGCTGTGATGGCGGGGCTGGCTCTTTCCGGTACGGCATCGCATCTTTTTGGCGCCCAGTCCAGGAGCCAGAGAGTGGAGAAGGTGTGGAAGCAGGCATTTAACCGGCGATTCCGTCCTGTGCGGACAGACATGGATTGGCTGAGTACAGATCAGGAGCAGGTGGACCGCTATCAGGCGGATCCTCTGTGCAATTTTCAATTCAGCAGCTCAGCATACAGAGATCTTCTGCGTATGGTTTATGATGCAGAAAATCTGCGTCTTGCCCGCAGGATTCCCAAAGACCTTCCGATGCTTTTGGTTTCTGGAGATCAGGATCCTGTGGGGGAAGGAGGCCGCGGCGTAAGAAGGGCGGCGGGATTGCTGATGAGAGCAGGAATACTGCAGGTGGAGGTGAAGCTGTATCCGGGGTATCGTCATGAACTGGTCATCGAGAAGAATCGCCTGGAAGCAGCTGCAGATATTTTATCATGGATGGATGCGCAAACCCCATAAATTGTAAAAAAATGTGAAATCCCCTTGCAGTCTCTGGGATTTTTTGGTATAATATGGAAAATTACAGAAATTGGAAAATATAAAATTGTTATACTGACTATTTCCAGATTTTTACCACGGAGGCGATCAGACTGTTTCAGAAGGTATATAGTGCAGGTATTTGGGGGATTACCGGGTTCCTTGTGTCGGTGGAGGCGGATGTTCATGACGGTCTTCCTGCGTTCCAGATGACAGGAAATCTTTCGCAGGAGACAAGAGAGGGACAGGAGCGGGTACGGACGGCGCTGAAAAATGCCGGCTTCCGCCTTCCGGCAAAGAAAATTATTGTCAATCTTTCACCGGCGGACATTCGAAAGGATGGCACAGCCTATGATCTGGCAGTGGGGGCGGCTGTGCTGGGCGCCTTTGGGCTTCTGGATCCAGACATGTTCTCGGACTCATTGCTTTTGGGCGAGCTTGGTTTGGACGGTGTGGTGAAGCCGGTGAAGGGGGTTCTGCCGATTGTCGCATCAGCCAGAGCGCAGGGGATTCGCCGCTGCTTTCTTCCCAGAGAGAATGCCAGGGAAGGCAGCCTTGTGGAGGGAATTGCGATTATACCAGTAGACAGCATGAAGCAGCTGGCGGATATGCTGGCTCCCGGAAGCTGGGCCCCGGTTCGTTCGTTTACCGAAGCCGCATCTGGCGGAGCGGCTGGCGCAAGGGCAGGCGTAGGCGCTGGCGGAGCGGCTGGCGCAAGGACAGGCGGAGACTCTGGTGAAGCGTATGATGAAGCATATGATGCAGGGTATGATGTGGATTTTGCTGATTTGAATGGCCAGCAGCTTCTTCGCCGGGCTACGGAGATTGCGGTGGCAGGGCGGCACAATATTTTGTACATCGGTCCGGCAGGCTCGGGAAAGACTATGGCTGCTATGCGGATACCCACGATCATGCCCCCTCTCAGCAGGGAGGAGAGCATTGAGATATCCAAGATTTACAGCATCTGCGGTCTGCTGCCGCCGAAAACGCCGTTGATTCGTGCCAGACCCTTCCGCAGTCCCCATCATACGATCACACCGGCAGCCCTTGCCGGAGGCGGGGCATCGCCGCGGCCGGGAGAGATTTCCCTTGCCTCCGGCGGCGTGCTGTTTTTGGATGAGCTTCCAGAGTTTTCCGGGAAGGCCATTGAGATCCTGCGCCAGCCTCTGGAGGAGCGGGAGGTGCGGATCTCCCGGCTGCACAGGATTTGTACATTTCCTGCGGATACGGTACTGGCGGCAGCTTGCAATCCCTGCCCCTGTGGTTTTTATCCTGACCGCAGCCGATGCCGCTGCAGCGAGTGGCAGGTGAAGCGGTACTTAGGGCGGATATCCCGGCCTATTTTGGATCGTATTGATATTACCGTGGAGGCTGCTCCGGTATCCTACGAAGAGCTGCGCCGCAAGGGACAAAATGAATCCTCGGCTCAGATCCGCAGCCGGGTGATCCGGGTGCAGAAACTTCAGGCAGCGCGCTTTGCAGGCCGGGAGAGCATCCGGTTTAACGGCGATATGGGAGCAAAGGAGATCGAGGAATTCTGCAGGCTGGATCAGGAAAGCGAGGAGTATCTGCAGGAGATTTATGAGAGGCTTAAGCTGAGTGCCAGAGGCTGTCACAAGGTATTAAAGGTAGCCCGCACCATTGCGGATCTGGATGGCGCAGAGCAGATTGGACGGATTCATCTGTGCGAGGCCGCAGGCTACCGCTCTCTGGAGAATAAATACTGGAACGGATAAAGGGGGATTTGACCATGGAGAACCAGAAGCTGGAGAGAGAAAAGGAAGTATTGTACTGGCTATCCCGAATCCCTTTTCTGGGGGCGGTTACCGTAGGCCGGATGCGTGCCGTCACAGAAAGCTATGAGGAAATATATAATATAGAAGGAAAAGTGTGGGAGGCACGGGGAATTCTTAAGGGAGATAAATCAGAAAGACTGGAGCAGGAGAAGGGGAAATTTCATGAAGCGGCAGAAGAGTATCATAGTTTGGCGGACAGGGGAATAAGGTTTATTACCATTCTGGATCAGGAGTATCCGGAGCGATTCCGAGGGGCAGAGGGGCTGCCTTTGTGGCTGTCGGTGAAGGGAAGGCTTCCTGATGATCACCGTCCTGCTCTTGCCATCATTGGTTCCCGGACGGCTACCCGGTACGGCCTTGAGATTGCCCGCTGTTTCGGACGTGAGCTGGCTAAGGGTGGAGTGCAGATTGTCAGCGGTCTGGCCTACGGCATTGACGGCGCCGGGCAGCAGGGGGCCCTGGAGGGCGGAGGAGATACCTACGGCGTATTGGGCTGCGGCATCAATATCTGTTATCCCAGGGAGCATTACCATCTTTACGAGGAGACTGTCCGTTTTGGAGGCATCATCAGTGAGTACCGGCTGGGAGAGCCGCCTGCGGCAAAGAATTTTCCTGTTCGGAACCGCATCATCAGCGGATTGTCTGATGGGATCCTGGTGGTGGAGGCCCGGGAAAAGAGCGGGTCGCTGATCACCGTGGAGCAGGGGCTTAATCAGGGGAAAGATATATTTGCTGTTCCCGGCCGCATTACCGATCCGGGAAGCGTGGGATGCAATCAGCTGATTCAAAACGGCGCCTGTCCCGTAAACTCTCCCGGGGATATACTGGAATATTTTGGCGTTCAGTTTCAGAAAAAATTAAGTCTTCATGAAAAAAATGAGAAGGGACTTGCCAAGAAAGAAAAAATGGTGTATAGTTTCATCGATTTACACCCGAAGCATTTGGAAGATATTGTAAACGACTGCGGCCTGCCTTTAAGCGAATGCATGATGATCCTTTTGGACCTGGAATTAAAAGGCTTCGTAGCCAGCTTCGGGGGAAACTATTATGGAAGAAAGCTTTGAATCGCCTGGGAGCCGTTTGCGCACCGGGCATGCAGCTGTCTTATGGAGATCCAGATTAAACTATCGTCTCCCGGATGGCTGCAGACACGATTCCGGGCAAAAGGAGTTCTTATGGCAAATTGTTTGGTTATTGTGGAGTCACCGGCGAAGGTGAAGACAATTAAAAAATTTTTAGGCTCGAATTACCAGGTTGATGCTTCGAACGGCCATGTGCGGGATTTGCCGAAAAGTCAGCTGGGCTTTGACCCAGAACATGATTTTGAACCCAAATATATTACGATCCGCGGAAAAGGAGATGTTCTGGCCAAGCTTCGAAAGGAAGTAAAGAAGGCAGACAAGGTTTATCTGGCAACTGACCCGGACCGTGAGGGAGAGGCGATTTCCTGGCATCTGATGAAGGCTCTTAAGCTGGATGATGCCAAAGAAAAGAAGGTTTACCGCATCAGCTTCAATGAGATTACCAAGAATGCAGTGAAGGCTTCCATCAAGAATCCCCGAGAGATCGATATGGATCTGGTGAATGCCCAGCAGGCCAGACGGATGTTAGACCGTATGGTGGGATACCGGATCAGCCCTCTTCTCTGGGAAAAGGTGAAGAGAGGCTTAAGCGCCGGCCGGGTGCAGTCTGTGGCCCTGCGCATGATCTGCGACCGGGAGGATGAGATCAACGCCTTCATTCCCGAGGAATACTGGAATCTGGAAGCGGATTTTAAGCTTCACGGCGCTAAGAAGCCCCTGACGGCAAAATTTTACGGGAAGAAAGACGGAAAGCTTGCCATTCCCAACCGGGAGACACTGGATCAGATTCTGGAGGGACTTAAGGGTCAGCAGTATCTGGTGGACGAGGTAAAGAACGGTGAGCGCTCAAAGAGAGCACCTCTGCCTTTTACCACCAGTACGCTCCAGCAGGAGGCCTCCAAGGTGCTGAATTTTTCTACCCAGAAGACCATGCGTCTGGCGCAGCAGCTCTATGAGGGCGTGGATGTGAAGGGAATGGGCACAGTGGCTCTGATTACGTACCTGCGTACCGACTCCACCCGCGTGGCGGAAGAAGCGGATGCAGCAGCCAGAGCCTATATTGGTCAGCACTTTGGCCAGGAATATGTGGGAAAAGAAGAAAACGGCCGTAAAGGCGGCGGGAAGATTCAGGATGCTCATGAGGCTATCCGCCCCACGGATATTTCCATTACACCGGCGTCTGTGAAGGATTCTCTGGCCCGCGATCTGTTCCGGCTTTATCAGCTGATCTGGAAGCGGTTTGCAGCCAGCCGTATGGAGAATGCGCTCTATGAGACCACTTCGGTGAAGCTTAAGGCGGGAGAGTACTATTTTACCATGACGGCTTCCAAGCTGGCATTTGAGGGATTTATGTCCGTCTATGTGCAGGAGGATGAGAAGGAGGAGAACAACCGCCTTTTAGGAAAGTTAGAGAAGGGAATGGAGCTGGAGCTTGACAGCCTGCGGGAGAGCCAGCATTTCACTCAGCCGCCTGCCCATTACACCGAAGCTTCTCTGGTAAAGGCGCTGGAGGAGCAGGGCATTGGACGGCCCAGTACCTATGCTCCCAC
This sequence comes from Lachnospiraceae bacterium, assembly GCA_017889125.1. Lineage (GTDB taxonomy): Bacteria > Bacillota > Clostridia > Lachnospirales > Lachnospiraceae > Caccovicinus. The sequence goes on along the minus strand of JAGHER010000212.1, from coordinate 10,137 downwards.
CATCACCACGATTCTGGCAAGACGGTATGTGACCAAGGAGAATAAAAACCTCTACGTGACGGAGCTGGGTGAGGTGGTAAATGGGATGATGAAGCAGTGCTTCCCCAGCATTGTAGATAAGGACTTTACCGCGAATCTGGAGTTTCTGCTGGACAAGGTGGGAGACGGAAGTGTGGACTGGAAGACGGTGGTCAGCAACTTCTATCCTGACCTGGAGGAAGCAGTGGAGAAGGCTAAGGATGAGCTGGAGTCTGTAACCATTGCCGATGAGGTGACCGATGAGGTCTGTGAGCTTTGCGGCCGGAATATGGTCATCAAATACGGCCCCCATGGAAAGTTCCTTGCCTGTCCGGGCTTCCCTGACTGCAAGAATACCAAGCCTTATCTGGAAAAGATCGGTGTCACCTGCCCCAAGTGCGGCGGCCAGGTGGTGGTGAAAAAGACCAAGAAGGGCCGGCGTTACTATGGCTGTGAGAACAATCCAGACTGTGATTTTATGTCCTGGCAGAAGCCATCCACAGAGAAATGCCCCTCCTGCGGCGGCTATATGGTGGAGAAGGGCAGCAAGCTGGTGTGCGCAGATCAGCAGTGCGGCTATAGTATGAATATTAAAGACAAACAAACAAATTAGTTAAAAAATTCGAAAATCTTCCAAAAACTATTGTAGGTGTCAAGAATTTGTGGTACAATTTACCTAACATTCCAGATTATGTTCCCAACGGACCGGAAACGAGTTAGGAGGATTTGCTCATGAGCGTACAATTGCTTGACAAAACCAGAAAAATCAATAAATTGCTGCACAACAATAACTCCCACAAGGTTGTGTTCAATGATATCTGCAAGGTTTTAAGCGAGATTTTATTGTCCAACATTCTTGTAATCAGCAAGAAGGGAAAGGTATTAGGCGTAAGCATCTGGCCCGGCGTAGACGAAATCGAAGAACTGATTGATGATAAGGTGGGCGGCTATGTTGACAAGATGCTGAATGAGCGTCTCTTAAGCGTCCTCTCCACCAAGGAGAACGTAAACCTTGCCACCCTCGGCTTTGCGGAAGAGAACGTAAAGAAATACCAGGCCATCATCACCCCCATTGATATTGCCGGTGAGCGCCTGGGGACCCTGTTTATTTACAAATGCGATTCCAGCTATGACATTGACGATATCATTCTCAGTGAGTACGGCACCACGGTGGTGGGCCTGGAGATGATGCGTTCGGTAAATGAGGAGAACGCAGAGGAGACGCGGAAGATTCAGATTGTGAAGTCCGCCATCAGTACCCTGTCCTTCTCTGAGCTGGAAGCGATCACCCATATTTTTGAGGAGCTGGATGGAAACGAGGGAATCCTGGTGGCCAGCAAGATTGCCGACCGGGTGGGCATTACCCGCTCCGTGATTGTAAATGCCCTGCGCAAGTTTGAGAGCGCCGGTGTTATCGAATCCCGCTCTTCCGGTATGAAGGGAACTTACATTAAGGTGCTCAACGATGTGGTATTCGATGAACTGAAGAATATCAAGGCAGCCGGGAAGTAAAACCTTCGGATTCACTGCCTTTGTAAGAAAAATGTAAGAAAATATGCATAAAATTTAGGCTAGCCGCTTGTCAAGCGGCTAGTTTTGTGCTATACTGCCATAGCTGACAAATTTTGCAGCAGCCTTTTGCAGCTGCAAAAATCTTGCACATCTGCGGATTCCAGGAGCAGGTGCCGGCGGCAGACAGGCTGAGCTGGTTAGGTAAAGGCCAAATCGGCGGACAGTCCAAACGCAGTGGATTTGAAAATCAAGTCCGGCCGGTCGTTCCGGAAGCATGAGAAGCAGGTGGAAGACGCCTCTTCCCAAAGGGAAGGGAGCAAAAACCAAAATGGAGGAAAAAACATGAGCGTAATTTCTATGAAGCAGTTACTGGAAGCTGGTGTGCACTTCGGCCACCAGACGAGAAGATGGAACCCCAAGATGGCTCCGTACATCTACACCGAGAGAAACGGCATCTACATCATCGACTTACAGAAGTCTGTAGGCAAGGTAGATGAGGCTTACAAGGCCGTTGCTGACATCGTCGCTGAGGGCGGCACCATCCTGTTTGTTGGAACCAAGAAGCAGGCTCAGGATGCTATCAAGACCGAGGCAGAGCGGTGCGGTATGTACTACGTAAATGAGAGATGGTTAGGCGGCATGCTGACCAACTTCAAGACCATCCAGAGCCGGATTGCCAGATTAAAGGAGATCGAGGCGATGTCTGAGGACGGAACCTTTGATGTTCTGCCGAAGAAGGAAGTTATTGCCTTAAAGAAAGAGTGGGAGAAGTTAGAGAAGAACCTGGGCGGCATCAAGGAGATGAAGAGAATCCCCGATGCAATCTTCATCGTAGATCCCAAGAAGGAGAGAATCTGCGTACAGGAAGCACACACCCTGGGTATTCCGCTGATCGGTATTGCTGATACCAACTGTGATCCGGAAGAGTTAGATTACGTGATCCCGGGCAATGACGATGCAATCAGAGCCGTTAAGCTGATCGTGTCCAAGATGGCTGATGCAGTTATCGAGGCTAATCAGGGCGAGGCTGAGGCCGAGTTAGAGGCTGCAGGCGAGCTTGAGGAAGAGGCAGCTGAGGAATAAATCCGGAAGAGAAATCAATCTGGAAACAGAAGTGAATGAAAGTGAATTTTTAGTCACGGAGGGAAATTAAGATGGCAGCAGTTACCGCAGCATTGGTAAAAGAGTTAAGAGAGATGACCGGCGCCGGAATGATGGACTGCAAGAAGGCTCTTGCAGCTACCGACGGCGATATGGACAAGGCAGTTGAGTTCCTGAGAGAGAAGGGACTGGCTGGCGCAGCGAAGAAGGCAGGCCGGATCGCTGCAGAGGGAATCGTTGTAACCGACTTAAGCGCAGACGAGAAACTGGGCGTAGTTGTAGAGGTAAATGCAGAGACTGACTTCGTTGCAAAGAACGAGAAGTTCCGCACCTACGCAGCTGATGTTGCTGCCCAGGCATTAAAGAGCGGCGCAGCAAACATGGACGAGTTCATGGCAGAGCAGTGGGAGAAGGATCCTTCCTTAACCGTAAAGGAAGCCCTGTCCTCTCAGATCTCCATCATCGGAGAGAACATGAACATTCGCCGTTTTGAGAAGGTATCCGCAGAGAACGGATTCGTTGCTTCCTACATTCATGCAGGCGGCAAGATCGGCGTTCTGGTTGCTGTGGAGACCGACGTAGTGAATGACGCGGTGAAGGAGATGGCAAAGAACGTAGCTATGCAGGCTGCCGCATTAAAGCCATTATACACCAGCCGCGATGAGGTAGATGCCGATTATATCGCCAAGGAGAAAGAGATCCTGACCGCAGCCGCTAAGAATGAGAAGCCGGATGCCAACGATAAGATTATCGAGGGCATGGTTATGGGCCGCGTAAATAAGGAATTAAAGGAAATCTGCTTACTGGATCAGGTATACGTAAAGGCTGAGGACGGAAAGCAGTCCGTTGCCAAGTACGTAGAGTCCGTAGCAAAGGCAAACAATGCGAAAATTAAGGTTGTAAAGTTCGTACGTTTCGAGACCGGCGAAGGCATGGCCAAGAAGGAAGAGAATTTTGCAGAAGAAGTAGCAAAGCAGATGGGTATGTAATTTTCTGACATTCATAGTTGTACGTAAGAAAGCCCTTGAGAAGCCGATGCTTTCAAGGGCTATTCTTGCACAAAATTTTGTATTTCCGACAGAGACAAGTGTTCATTGGATTCAGACAGATATTCTCAAATTTGGATATGATATTTACGAAAAGTGTTTTGCAGGCTATTGAAAAAGCAAATTGATTCGATTACAATAGGGGCTGTGGCTGCCTGCAGACGGCAAGTGACAAATTGAAACAAAAGGCGCTGAGGAAAAAGAAAAGTAGGATGTGATTAAAAATGGGCAAATATTTTGCAAAGCGATTGGGGATGGCGGTGGTGACCATTTTCCTGGTTACCTGCGTGACCTTCCTTCTGATGAACGCTGTGCCGGGAAGTCCCTGGCTCAGTGAAAAGACCCCGTCCGAGGCAACTCTGGCAGCGCTGAACGCTAAGTACGGCCTGGATAAGCCGGTGATTGTTCAGCTGTTTATGTATCTGAAAAACCTTCTTCACGGTGATTTCGGTGTATCCTTAAAGATGCAGAGAAACCGGGAAGTATTAAGCATTATTCTGGAGATGTTCCCTGTGTCCGCAAAGGTCGGCGCCATTGCTCTCTGCTGGGCAGTGCTGGTGGGTGTACCTCTGGGCTGTCTTGCGGCATTTAAGAGAGGAAAGCTGACCGACAGCATTCTGCGGGTGGTATGTACTCTGGGAATTTCCATGCCCAGCTTCGTTGTGGCTTCCGTGCTGCTGGTTGTTTTTGCAGGAGGGGCCCTTAAGCTGTTCCCCACCATATTCGATGCTTCTCAGGGATGGCGCTCCTATGTGCTTCCATGTTTTTCCCTGGGATTCTACCCCATGTGCTATACGGCGCGGCAAACTCGTTCCGCCATGCTTGATTCTCTGAATCAGGAGTACATTAAAACTGCAAGAGCCAAGGGCCTTAAGAATGGCAAGATTATCTTTAAGCATGCTCTTCGAAATGCCCTGATCCCGGTTATTACTTACCTGGGCCCGCAGGTAGCATTCACTCTTTGCGGCGGCTTCGTGGTTGAGAGTGTATTCTCCATTCCCGGACTGGGACGTTATTTTGTACAGTCTATTCAGAACCGTGATTATCCGGTTATCATGGGTACCACGATTTTCCTGGCCACCTTTATCATTCTGATGAATGTGGTGGTAGATATCCTGTACAAGGTAGCTGACCCGAGAATCAGCTTGACGAAGGGAGGAGACTGATCGTGGCTGACAATAAGAAGATCAAACGCTGTCCGGTTAGCCTTCAGCCGGATATTGAAGCACTGCTTGCCGAGGGCGGTCTGTCGGATGCAGATTTTGCCCCAGCGACAAAGCAGGAGCAGGAGGACTTTATTCAGGAACGCGCCAGCGTATCTTACTGGAAGGATGCATGGAGAAGGCTTCGCAAGAATGTGGTTGCCATGGTAGCTCTTGGGGTGATTATTTTCCTGATTCTCTTTGCATTTGTGGGGCCGCTTCTGGTTCCTTACGGATATGACCAGTTTAATAAGGGAGCGGAGAATCTCCATCCCTTCCACTATGCGCTTGAAGACCAGGTACGTCTGGAAGAGGAGATTGCTGCCCGCACGGAGACTGAGGTGCTGGATGAAGAGACACTGATGGCTCAGGCTGAGGCGGAAAAGGGTGAGCCCCTGACCTCTGTGGAAAAGGCGATCATCCGGGCACAGGTCAAGGCCTCCAGCCAGTCCTCTCAATCCGCAGAGACGGTAGATGAGAATGCCCTGCGCAAGGAACTGGGCATCAAGAAGAAGCTGTTTGGCTATTCCCGAGCAGAACTGGAGCAGAAAGCAGCAGGGGAATCCGTGTTCCCCCATGTATTCGGTACAGATATGTACGGCCGTGATATTCTGGTGCGTGTAATGTATGGCGCACGGGTTTCCATGGCAGTAGGCTTTTTTGCGGCTCTTCTGGTATTGGTAATCGGCGCAATCTATGGCTCGGTTTCCGGATACTGCGGAGGCCGGGTGGACGCAGTGATGCAGCGGATCGTGGAACTGATTTATTCCGTTCCGGAGATGCTGGTTGTCCTTTTGATTGCTACGGCGTTAAAGCCGATTTTAACGGAATATGTAAATTCCGGCAGCGGCGGCCCGTTAAAGTCCTTTGTGACCATTCTGGGGCCAAACCTGATTTCCATGTTTATCGCTTTCGGTATGCTGTACTGGGTGACCATGAGCCGGATTATCCGCGGTCAGGTGCTTCAGTTAAAGCAGCAGGAGTATGTGACGGCAGCCAAGGCCCTTGGCGCTTCCGGCGGCCGGATTATCCGCAGACACCTTCTGCCCAACTGTATCGGTCAGATCGTTGTTACCACCTGTCTGCAGATTCCTTCAGCAATTTTCCTGGAGTCCTTCCTGTCCTACCTTGGCGTAGGCGTTTCGGCTCCGCTTCCCAGCTTAGGTTCCATGGCTACAGACGCCTTAAGCGGCATGTATACCTATACTTACCGGCTGATTGTTCCTTCCGTTGTGCTGAGTGTTATGATTCTTTCCTTTAACCTTTTCGGCGACGGACTGCGCGATGCTCTGGATCCCAAGCTTAAGAAATAGAAAGGAGGAGCAAAATGTCAGAACAGAATTCCAGTCAGAAGTTATTAGAAGTAAAAGACCTGCATGTTTCCTTCTTTACGCCTGCCGGCGAGGTAAAGGCTGTAGGCGGCATCAGTTATGATTTGAATTACGGCGAGGTAATGGGTGTTGTAGGAGAGTCCGGTTCCGGAAAAAGTGTGGAGGCCTATTCCATTATTGGCCTTCTCCAGTCTCCTGGAAAGGTAATCGGCGGCTCCATCACCTTTGAGGGGCAGGATGTATTATCCTTTTCCAAAGCGGAGATGACGGCTTTCCGCGGCAACAAGGTGGCCATGATTTTCCAGAACCCCATGACCTGTCTGAATCCGGTATATACCATCGGCAATCAGCTGGTGGAGGCCCTGCGGGCCCACGATAAGAACATTTCCAGCAAGGACGCGGAGAAGCGCGCCATGGAAATGATGGAAATGGTTGGCATTAATAATGTAGAGAAGCGGATGAAGCAGTATCCTCACGAGTTCTCCGGCGGTATGCGCCAGAGAGTAATGATCGCTATGGGACTGATCTGCCATCCTCAGCTTCTGATTGCCGACGAGCCCACTACGGCTCTGGATGTGACCATCCAGGCGCAGATCCTGGAGTTAATGAAGGATCTGCAGAAGAAGACTAAGATGGGAATTATTTTTATTACCCACAATCTGGGCGTTGTGGCGGACATCTGCGATAAGGTGTCAGTTATGTATGCCGGAAAGATGGTGGAGCAGGGACCGGTAGATGATATTTTCTACGCACCGGCCCATCCTTATACCGAGGGCCTGCTGCGCTCCATGCCCCGTGTAGATGCGGAGAGCTACGAACGTTTGATCCCCATTGAGGGAACCCCGGTTGACATGCTCAATCCGCCGGAGGGCTGCCCCTTTGCTCCCCGCTGCGAGAAGTGCATGAAGATTTGCTTAAAGAAAATGCCTCCTTATGTGGAAGTAGGCGAGAATCACCGTTCTGCCTGCTGGCTGCGTGTGCAGGAGCGGATCAATAAGGAGGAAGCATAATATGGCAAACGAAGAAAAAGTACTCCTTGAAATAAAAAATCTGCGGAAGTATTTCCCGGTAAAGGGCATCAAAGGCCCTGGCGTTCAGGCGGTACAGGATGTATCTCTCTTTATCCGCAAGGGCGAGACCCTTGGCCTTGTAGGTGAGTCTGGCTGCGGCAAGACCACTCTGGGACGTACCATTCTCCGCCTTTATGAGCCTACCGGCGGAACCATTATTTACGATGGAAAGCCCATTTATGATAATCCCCTTGGGCCGGATGGAAAGCCTCTTGGCAAATGCCAGTCAGAGAATATGCTTCCTTACCGGCGGAAGATGCAGATCATCTTCCAGGATCCTTCTGCATCGCTGGATCCCCGTATGACGGTGGGAGAGATCATTGGTGAAGCCATCGATATCCATAAGCTGGCAGCCAGCAAGAGCGATCGCTCCGATATGATTAAGGAGCTTCTGCGCAAAGTTGGATTAAATACAGAGCACGCAAACCGCTATCCCCATGAGTTTTCCGGCGGACAGCAGCAGCGTGTAGGTATTGCCCGGGCACTGGCGGTAAAGCCGGAATTTATCGTCTGCGATGAGCCGATTTCCGCTCTGGACGTATCCATTCAGTCTCAGGTTGTCAATATGCTGGAGGACATGCAGCAGGAGCTGGGTCTTACGTACCTGTTTATTGCCCATGACTTATCCGTTGTACGGCACATTTCCAATCGAATCGGTGTAATGTATCTGGGCTCTCTGGTTGAGCTGGGCGAAAGCTATGAGTTAAACCGCAATCCCATTCATCCATACACCCAGACGCTGTTATCTGCGGTTCCGGTTCCGGATCCAAAGGTAAGCCGCAGCCGTCAGCGGATCGTGCTGGAGGGAGATATCCCCAGCCCCATGAATCCGCCCAGCGGATGCCGTTTCCATACCCGGTGTCCCTATGCCACGGAAAAGTGCAGCCAGCAGGTTCCGGTATTCAAGGAACACGAGCCTGGCCACTGGGCAGCATGCCATTTGCTGGATAAATAATTGGCAGCGGTTCAGCTATGATGAACCATTGCAATCATGGTTTCATGATCCTTAATCGGATCTTGGAATAAATGCGAGGATATGCGCAAAAAAGAAGGAGGAAGTTTTTATGAGAAAAGCAAAGAAACTCATGTCTCTGGCTATGGCCTCCGCTATGGTGCTGTCTCTGGCAGCCTGCGGCGGCGGAAACAGCGCGGAGACCACCGCTGCTTCTGAGGCTGCAGAGACCACTGCTGCTTCTGAGGCAGAGAGCACCGAGGAGACTACTGTTGCTGAGGCTGAGTCTACCGACGGCTTCAACATGGCTGTATGCCTGGCTTCTGAGCCCCAGACCATTGATCCGGCCTTAAACTCTGCAGTTGACGGCGCAATCATGATCAACCACATGTTTGAGGGTCTGGTAAAGTGGGCAGATGACGGCGAGGGCAATGCTGTAACTGTTCCTGGACAGGCTGAGTCCTGGGAGAAGGTTGTAAATGATGACGGTACCGTTACCTATACCTTCACCCTTCGTGACGGCATTAAGTGGTCTGACGGACAGGATGTTACCGCTGGCGACTTCGAGTACAGCTGGAAGCGTCTGGCTAACCCGGAGACCGCAGCAGACTACTGCTACATGATCGACATGGTACAGGGTTATGCTGATGTTGCTTCCGGTGCAGCAGATCCGGATACCCTTGGCATCAAGGCAATTGATGACAAGACTCTGGAAGTTGTTTTATCCTATGACTGCCCCTACTTTGAGGAGATCATGGCATTCCCGGCAACCTTCCCGGTTCGTCAGGATATGGTAGAGAGCAGCGATGAGTGGACCTATGATGTAGCTACTTATGTAGGCAATGGCCCCTACAAGATGGCAGAGTGGTCTCACAATGCATACATTCTTGTTGAGAAGAACGAGAATTACTATGATTATGAGAACCTTGGCCCGGATACCATCCGTTTCACCCTGTTAGACGATGCCAACGCTATGCTGGCAGCTTACAACAGCGGCGAGCTGGATTTCATTGAGAACTTCCCCACCGATGAGATGGCGAACTATCTGGCTTCCGGCGAGATCACTGTAGCAGATTACCTGGGAACCTATTATGTATGCTTCAACACCGAGGATGAGATTTTCTCTGATCCGCTGATCCGTGAGGCATTCTCTCTGGTAATCGACCGCAACTACATCGTAGAGAACGTAAGCCAGGCAGGTGAGGTTCCGGCTACCGGTTATGTTCCCTCTGGTGTGAACGATGCAGCTGGTCCTGGAAGCGATGACTTCCGTACCGTAGGCGGCGAGTACTACAGCGTAGCAGCTGATGATTATGAGGCTAACTGCGAGAAGGCCCGCGAGCTGCTGGCTGAGGCAGGCTATCCCAACGGTGAGGGCTTCCCCACTGTAGAGTACACCTACAACACCGATGATAAGCACAAAGCAATCGCTGAGGCTCTGCAGAACATGTGGCAGCAGGAGCTGGGCGTTACCGTAACCCTGAGCAACCAGGACTGGAACGTATTCCTGGAGAGCAGAAAGCAGGGCGATTATCAGATCGCACGTAACGGCTGGATCGCTGACTACAATGATCCCTGCTCCTTCTTAGACATGTGGTACACCGGCGGCGGCAACAACGATGCACAGTACTCCAATCCGGAATACGATGCACTGATTGATGCAGCTAAGGCTACCTCCAACCAGGAAGAGCGTATGGCAGCTTTCCATCAGGCAGAAGACATCCTGATCGAGCAGGACAGCGTACTGGCTCCGATTTACTTCTACACCCAGCCCTATATGCTGGCAGAAGATATCTCCGGTATGTACTACACTCCTCTGGGATACTTCTTCTTTGGCTACACCAGCCAGAACTAATAACCGAATAAGGTAAAGAATGCGCTCTGCAGAATATCCTCTGCAGGGCG
>JAGHER010000211.1 GCA_017889125.1 Lachnospiraceae bacterium | reverse complement strand
GGAAAGCTTATCTCATACGTATACGGATAGTAATTCTGTAAATCTTCTGCTTTTATTTCCTTTCCTGCATATGCTTCAAACCAGCTGTGATAATTTGAATTGTTCCATATGGTGCCATCGTCAAAAACTACTTGCTTTAGGCAAAATAATGAATAGACAACCGGATTGGCTTCGCCATCTCCGATAACCGGCCATTGATCCATTACTTCTCCATCATACAATGACCATCCGCCGTGATAATTTTCCGTTTGATTGGGCTTGATATTTAATCCGTCAGTCCGCACTAGATAGTCATAGCGTTTTTTCTGGCTGGCATCAAAAATATTCCAGTGTAGTTTTAAGGGTGTGCCATTTTCATCGTATGCGAGCATACAATATTCCGTTTCAGTTATGGTTTTGTCGGTATGATTTGTGAGTACGTCATGAAGATAAGGCCAACCATTTTCGTAATGCAGGAGTTCTACACGTTCATGGATAATGGTCATAGCATTTCCCTTGGATTCTGGTGAAGGGATTGGAGGTGCTGAGGTGGCAAATATATTGATTGCAGCAAATACAACCAGACAGGTGGTGATCATTGCAGTCATCGTTGTCCGTTTGGTTTTCATTATTGCCGTAATTCGTTCTTCAATTGCATTTTTGCTGAATTCATTGCAAAATGGCATGAAGCCGCTTTTCCTTGCCTCCATGTTAATCAGCATTAATGCATATTCTTTTTTTGATGATTCTCCTGACAGCTGCACAACGCGCTCATCGCAGGCAAGCTCGATATCCCGGTTAAAAAGAATATACATAATCCACACCAGCGGATTAAACCAGTGGACGCAGAGTGCAAGGGTGGAAATCAATTTTGCTCCTGGATCAAAACGGCGGATATGTACATATTCATGCAGGAATATATATTGCAGCTGCCGGGTGTTTTTCCAGTCTGTGGTCCGGGGCATCAGGATGACCGGTTTGAAAAATCCGTAGGTCAGCGGTGCCGAAATCCTGTCGCTTTGTCTTATGGATATGGGGCGCATCAGCTGATGTTCTTTCAGCCATTTTTCCGCAAAAGCATTTTGGACAGGCAGTGACATTGAAAATTCAAGACGGCAGCGCAGATAGGAGAACGTAAAAAATGCTGCACAAAACACCATTCCGGCAATCCAGATAATCAACCATACAGAAGCATGGATTACTGGTACGGGTATAGCTGATTGTTCTCCGGTTAATTCAAAGAATTCTCCTTGCATAACGGCTGCAAAATTGCTTACGGGGGTTTCTGCGGGAGTATGGGCTGTATGATTTTGTCTGATTAAGGAGTATACACTGAATACGGACGGAATGGAAATGGGGATAAGCAATCGTAAAATGGAAATCCACCACAGAATGAAAAAGGTCTTTTTTGGCAATCTGTTGATTGCTGCCGCCCGAATAAGAATAATTGATAAAATCAGAGCGGCGCCGGAAAGGCTCATTTGCAGTAAACTCATTCACACCACCTCATTCTAAATCACCGACGATCTGCTTTAGCTGTTCGATCTGTTCAGCAGTAAGCCTCTTCCTTCCTAAGAGGGCAGCGAACAGCTTATCCGCAGAGCCGTCAAAAATTTTATTAATCAGTTCGTTTGTTTCCGCTTCCTGAACATCTTCTTTTGGAATCAAAGCATGGCACATAAAGTTTGGCTCAGAACGTTCAATCGCTCCTTTTTTGATGCATCGTTTTATCAGGGTGTATGTGGTGTTCATGTTCCAGCCGGTTTCTGCTTTCAGCACATCGGATATGCGCTTTGCCGTAGTATCGCCCTCCCGCCAGAGTACATTCATCACCTTCAATTCGGAATCAAAAAGTTTAATCTCCATTTGCATCCCTCCTTTTCTATAAGACTGCAGTAGTTTGTACCTAATTGTATAATAGACTTTTAATAAGAAAAAGTCAACACTACTGGAGTAGTATTGACTAAAATATAATTACTTATCTTGATTAGGGAAACGCTGATTCTCCGTCCGTATTCTCCGGTGCAATAATAAGTCCCAGCGTGCGGAGCTTCCGTCCCCGTGTTGGCTTGTTCTCCTGGAGCGGTTTGAGGATTTTGGCGATTGCTTTTGCTGTCTTTTTTAATTCCTTGTCGGTGAGATAAGCCTGAAACAGGCTTAAATCGGACTGTTTTTTGGTAAGGGTAAATTCAGGCTGATTGCAGGCGGACTGAAAAAGCTCCGCAAAGGTAAGAAAATTCTGAAAGAACATCTGCATATAGAGTGTCCCTTCTGTTTCTCCTGCCATCGCCTGCAGGTCGGAGGGGTTAAAGGCCAGAGCGTAGGTTTTTTCTACCGTTCCGCGGATGGGGGTCTGGCTGGTGATTTTCAGTATGCCGTCCTCCGTCATCCGTTTCAGGCTGCGGTACATGGTGGTCTGGGGAATATCCGGACACTGGGCGGCAAGGGATTTTGCAGTTGCTTTCTGATTCTTCATGATCTAGATCAGCAAACGGCATCTGACGGGATTTGCAATGGTGCTGGTGATTTTTTGATTTAACTCATTCATGAACCTGCCTCCTTAAATCTTCCTGACAAAATATTACCATTATGGGAATAAAAGGTCAATAATTGTCGGATTTTATTTCCATAATGGTAATAATGCTTGATTGATGCTGAAATTAGGAATAAGGAGAAAATGATTTAAAGCAGGTGGATGTTTCTAGAAAGTTTGTTTTCTGGGATTTCGTTCCACGGGGCAGGATAAAAGGAGAATAAGGGCGGTTAAAGCCAGCACTGCCGTCATTCCGGCCAGGGCCAGAGGGATGCTGGGGGGCTGGGCTGCCCCGTTAAATTCTTCCATATCAAAACCTGCAAGGATCAGTGCGGCTGAAAAGGGATAGGCGGAGAGCAGAGGGCCGCTCTTAAAAAACAGGATGCAGTAGCCCAGAAAAAAGGCCAGCAGGGAACCGCTTAGGTAGGCGCCCCGCAGCTGGCCGAAAAACAGGATCATGGGCATGCACACCAGGCAGGTGGTCATCGCGGCTGCTGTGGTCTGTGCCCAGAGAAGGGCTGCAACTGGCGGTGATGGAAAGGAAAGGCCGGCAGCTATTCCGGTGAGCAGGGTTATCATCCCGCTGCACAGACCAAAGATCAGTGCCAGCAGGATAGTCATGATCAGCTTGCCGGTAAGAAGACGGCGGTAGGGCACAGGGATGGCAAGGTTATTTTTCATGGTGTCATTGGTATTTTCCCGGTCAATAAGCCATCCGCCGGTCATGACCAGAGAAATGGGCAGAAAGATCTGGGTATTGCCCCAGATGACATTGGCAAAGAGTTGGGCAAGGTCATAGCTGGAATCCCGCATTTCCGGGTTTATTACCAGCTGGGTGCCGTACTGGGTTACCGGGCAGAGGATCATGGCGGTAATTCCCACAAGCAGAATCTGGCAGCGGTGCAGCTTCAGCCATTCGCATCTTAGTATATTCCACATGATTCTTCACTCCTTAGGTATCTTGATTCTGAAAGACCAGGGCAATCAGGAGCAAAAAGACAGCAGCCTCTGCTCCGGCGGCCAGGAAGGTCTGGGCAGTGTTTAGAAAATAGGGGCCGATTCGTTCCAGAAGCCCGGTCAGCTGAGGACTGGTAAGATCCAGATATTGATAATACCAGCGGAAAGCCATAGGGCCAGGGAAAAGCGTTCCTGCATTCAGCCCGAAGGGCTGGGTGAGGAAATGGTCATTCATGCTTAGGATATAGTTGACCGCGGTATAGAAAAAGGCGGTAATCACCGAGATAATGTAGCTGCGGCTGAGGGCTGCCGCCAGCAGGATGCAGGGCAGCGCTCCGGCCCATATCAGGATACCCAGGCCAAGACCAACCAGAAACAGCCGTCCAAAGCCATCCGGCGTCCATCCGGATGCCAGGAGGATTCCCAGATTAATCAGACCTCCGGCGGCCATGAAGGCAATGGCAAACAGCAGCAGAAGAATAAGCTTTGCCATAGCAAGGGCTGGCTTTGATACCGGTATGGTCAGAATATTTTTCAGTGTGTCCTGATCATGTTCGGTAAAAAAGAGGCTGGAGGCCAGCACCACAAGGGCTGGCATCAAGAGCAGGCAGGCGCTCATCTGAAAGAGAGCAGACATCATGCTGTCCACTGCCTCTGCACCGCTGGAAAATGTATGAAATTCTGGCAGAAACAGTGCGCAGCCCAGGGGAATCAGCCCAGAGGATGCCGCTGCGGCAAAGAAGAGAGGCCTGCGCCGCAGCTTGGCCAGTTCACAGCAAAGAAGCTTAAGCAATGCCCTCACCTCCTGTGATTTTTTTGAAATAATCCTCCAGTGTGTCTTCATAGAGATGCACATCCTGCACTGTCAGTCCTGCCTCCACCATAAGGCGTACCGCTTCGCCGGTATCCAGCCGGGGATCCTCTGTGGTCAATGTGTGGCCATCGATTATGGACAGCGCCTGAGCATTCAGCTTATCCTCAAGGAGAAGGGCGGCGGCCGGGGCATTGGATACGGTAATGCGAAGGTAACGGGTATTTTTCTTTTCCAGATTTGCCAGACTTTCTTCTTCCAGCAAAATACCATGATCGATGATGCCGATATCGTCTGCAAGCAGGGAAATTTCGGAAAGAATGTGGCTGGAAATTAAAATGGTCTTCCTTTTTTCATGGCACAGTGTGCGGATGAAAGTCCGAACCTGGGCGATGCCGATGGGATCAAGGCCATTGACGGGTTCATCCAGAATCAGAAGCTCCGGGTCATGCATGATAGCCAGGGCAATGGCCAGGCGCTGCTTCATGCCCAGAGAGTAGTGAGCATAAAGCTTTTTGTCGCTGTATGGAAGATTTACCAGTTCCAGTGCCTGCTTAATCCAGCGGGAGTCTTTGAGTCCGCGCAGGCGGGCAAAGATGTTCAGATTTTCGATGCCGGTCAGATTGGGATAAAAGCCCGGCGATTCGATCAGACTGCCGATGCGGGAGAGGCTTTCTTTCTGCGGGCCTTTGAAGGGATGGCCAAAGAGCTGAATCGTACCGGATGTGGGGGCGGTCAGACCCAGGAGCATTCGCATGGTAGTGGTTTTTCCTGCGCCGTTTCGGCCAAGAAGGCCGTATATGCGGCCCTTCTGTACGTGGAGATTCAGATTGGAGACACTGACCTGATCGCCGTACCGGCGGGTCAGACCATGGGTTTCGATGATATAGCTGCTCATAAGTGGGATACCTCCTTTTGTTGATGACAGGAGGATACCACCTGTACTTTGAGATAACTCTGAGCTGACCTTGATTTAACGCTGAGATTTGCCGGAGGGAATAGGCAGGCGCCTTTTTCCGCAGTATAATGGTGAGCAGCGGAGATTAAGGAGGAAAATGCCTTGTATAATGAATTGATTTTGCTGGCAGATGATGATCCGGAGCTTTTGGAGATGCTTTGCGTGATATTCCGGCGAGGAGGATATGGGCGCATCCTGATGGCCGCCTCGGGCGAAGAGGTGCTGCAAATCTGGAAGGAGCAGGCGCCGGACCTGATTGTCCTGGATGTGATGATGCCGGGAATGGATGGCTTTGCGGTGCTTAAAGAGATACGCAAAGAAAGCCGTGTTCCTGTGCTGATGCTTACTGCCCGGGGAGAAGGAGAGGATCGGATAGCCGGGCTGGAGCTTGGTGCAGATGATTACCTGGGAAAGCCATTTCTTCCCCGGGAGCTGCTTTTGCGTGTGAGGGCTATCCTTCAGCGAACCTGTCCGGGGAAAGGGGGAAGGGTGGAGCTTGCGGCATCCACGGTGGATCTGGAAAAAGCCCAGGTGCAGAAAAATGGACAGCAGATCCCGCTGACGGCCAGGGAACTGCAGCTTTTTGAAAAGCTTTATGAAAATGCCGGGAGAATTGTCACCACCGGCATTTTGTGTGAGACTGTCTGCGGGGAATTCTGGCAGGGATATGAGAGCACCTTGTCTACTCATATCCGGCATCTGCGGGAAAAGATTGAGGAAAACCCGTCACGGCCGATTTCGCTGATCACGGCAAAGGGGCTGGGGTATCGGTTGATTTTAAAGGGGGCAGAGCGATGAAGCCGGTGCGGCGCTTTTTTCGCCGCTATATTGTTTCTGTGACGGGAAGTGTGATCTTATTTTTGACGGTCAATGTGCTGCTGATTCTCGGTGTCTTTACTGCTGGTTATGGATATGATCGGTATGCTGCTTTTTCCATTCGCGCATTTTCAGCGCATATCGTCCGGGAGGGGGATGCGTGGATTGGAGATGAAGAGGCTTTGACCATGCTGCAGGAAACGGATGCCTGGGCAATGGTTCTTGATGAAGGCGGGCAGGTAGTCTGGGAACAGGAGCTGCCGGAGGAGCTGCCGCGCTGGTACTCGGCGGCGGATGTGGCCTCCTTCAGCCGCTGGTATCTTGAAGATTATCCGGTGAAAGTCTGGGCGCGGGAGGATGGATTCCTTGCCGTGGTGGGATTTCCACCTGAAACCTGGGTAAAATATTATTTTTCTGTGGACAGGGATTATTTTTTCCTTGTTTTGCTGGGGGGATGCCTGATATTTCTGGCGAACATCGGGCTTTTGATTTTTCTGACCCTCCGAAATGCCCGAAGGGTGGAAAAGGCTATGTCGCCGATCCTTCAGGGAATTCAGGATCTGGCCGCAGGCAGGCCGCGTCCCTTAAAGGAGCGGGGGGAGCTGGCGGAAATCAGCCACGGGCTTAATCAGGCAGGAGAATACCTGGCCAAAAAGGACAATACCCGGGCGGAGTGGATCCGGGGAGTGTCCCACGATATCCGCACACCGCTGTCTATGGTGCTGGGCTATGCCAGTGAGCTGGAAGAGAATTCCGCCCTGCCGCCGGATGCACGAAAACAGGCGGTGGTCATCCGCCGCCAGGGAGAGCGGTTAAAGGGCCTGGTGGAAAGCCTGAATCTGACCACTAAACTGGAATATGCTCTCCAGCCAGTCTGCCGGGAGCAGGTGGATGGTGCGGAACTTGGGCGAAAGGCTGTGAGCGAGCTTCTTAATCAGGGCCTGCCAGAAAGATATGTGTTTGAATTTTCCCAGGAGCCGCCTGGGAAGGCAGTATGGCTGGAGGGTGACCCGGCACTTCTTAGGCGGATGATTGACAACCTGCTGATCAACAGTGTGGTTCACAATCCTGAGGGCTGTCATATCGGGATAAAGGTGAAGGCGGAGAATAGCCAATGTATCTTTGAAGTATGGGATGATGGAAAAGGAATAGATGCTGCCTTTTTAGCCAGGCTGAATGGCGGAAGGCAGGATGTTGCGCCGAAGGGCGGATTGGGGAAGCCGGAGCATGGATTGGGCTTGAAAATTGTGAGGCAGATTGTGCAGGCCCATGGAGGGAGATTGATATTTGAGGAAATGACTCCTCATGGTCTTAAGGTGCGCATTGCTCTTTTTCAGCACGGAAAAAAATAAAGCGGCAGACAGCAAAAAGAGCATAGCCAAAACCGGCTATGCTCCTATGCTCACTATCGTTTGTGATTACTTGGAAAATACGTTTACGTTTTCAACCTCTGCCCGGATGCTCTCGGGAGAAATGTTCTCATTCAGGCCCAACATACCCAGGATGAAGGCCTCCTTATTCTCAGAAAAGTAATTCTTTATCTTTAAAACGATCTTGCTCATGGTGTGTTCTCCTTTCTTAACATGCTTCATGTTCAGGATGTATCCCTGTTTCCTTGATACGCTCTTATCATAACGGTTTTTTCAGGAGGATTCCAGATACAATATTGACTTCTTTTACGTCGATATTGACATTTTCGCGATTTTTTTCTATGATCATTCTAAAAGTTTCCAGATTTGAAATCGAAATGGAATGAGAGGAGACGAGGATTTTATGGCGGAGGCATTTTACGAAACTCTTTTAAATACAAGCCCTTTGGGCATATCCTATGCCTGGCGTACGGTGCCTGGAGGGTACCGGCCCCTGCACTGGCACAATGAGGTGGAGCTTATGTTCCCCTTAAACGGGAATACCGATATTGTCATTGACGGGGAAAAGCATGTGCTGATGAAGAAGCATCTGCTGGTCATTGAGGCACGGCGGCTGCACAGTACCTACACCTATGATACCCGCTCCATGTTCCTGCGCATTCACCTTTCCAGGGAAAAGCTGGCGGCGTATCTGCCGGAGTTAGATACCCGCGAGATCCGCTGTCTGCCGGATGCCATTCCGGATGAACAGTTTGAGCCATATCTGTATATCTGCGGGATGCTGGAGGATTTGACGCGGCTTTATGTGAAGGGGGGAATGACCTTTTCTCTGGAGGCGGAGGGGATGATTCTGCAGATTTTTGCCAGGCTGGTGGAGCACTTTTCGGTGCCGATTCTGCCGGAGGAGGCGGCATTGTCGGGCGGCCGCACAAGGGAGAGGCTTAAGCAGGTGATTTCTTTTGTGGAGGAGCATTATCAGGAGCCTCTTTCTCCGGAGGACGGAGCGGAGCTTTTGAATGTGGGGGAGGAGTATTTCTGCCGATTGTTTAAGAAGAATATGGGAATGACTTTCCTTCAATATGTTAATGAGATTCGCGTATCGCATATTTATTCGGATTTGGTACAGACGGATCTGCCCATCGCGGAGATTGCGTCGGGGCATGGATTCACCAATCAGAAATTATTTAACCGCACCTTTAAATCCATTTATGGATGCACGCCCTCCCAGGCGAGGAGGGCGGCGGAGATGCGGGGTGGGGAGGCGTGAGAGGAAAGCGGCACTTACCGGAGAAGTGCCATGCTTCCTGTAAGCTTATTTACCTTCTTTTTGGGGCCGCAGATGGCCAGGCTTTCTTTCAGACAAAAGCAGTCCTGCCAGGGTGAGCAGAGTTCCGGTGCCGGTCATCCAGGTAAAGGGCTCATGGAGAATCAGCACAGAGGTGACCACCGTGATGACAGGAACCATGTAGATGTAAATGCTGGTTTTCACTGCGCCCAGGATTTTCACCGCCAGATTCCAGGTGACGAAGCAGAGAGCCGAAGCGCCCAGGCCCAAAAAGAGGATATTCAGCAGGCAGGCCGGATTTTTAAACTGGGAGATGTCCGGCTGGAAGTCAAAAAGGAAGAGGGCCGGAATCATAAAGAGGATGCCGTAAAAGAATATCCGTCTGGTGGTGAGGATGATATTGCAGCCGTACTCGCTGATTTTCTTCGTCAGAATGGAGTAGCAGGCCCACACAAAGGCGGCCAGAAGGGCCAGCAGGTCGCCCAGAGGATTAAGCTGCAGGGCAGAGCCGTTGAAGCTGATGAGCCCGATTCCGGCCATGGCTACCGCAAAGCCCAGAAAGAAGCTGGCCCGCAGCCCTTCTTCCTGCTTTAAAAACAGGTGGGACATAAGCACGGTGAAAAAGGGCGCTACGGAAATGATGACGCCTACATTGGAGGCCATGGTATAGGTGAGGGCTATGTTTTCCAGCAGATAGTACAGGCAGATGCCGCAGAGTCCGGCGGCAGCAAAGGTAAGCTCCTGGCGGGCCTTCATCCCCTTAAGCCGCCGGGGGCAGGCCAGGAGAAGGGCCAGAAATCCCAGGATAAAGCGGAAAAAGAGGATTTCCACCGGCTGGAAAGCGGTCAAAAGTACCTTTGTGGAGATAAATGTGGTTCCCCAGATGATGATGGTCAGGAGGGCGGCCAGGTGGCCGACAGTAGCAGTAGTTTTATGTTCCATGATGTTCTCCTTCTGCCGACTTTTTCTTCATAAAGATGTCCCGGTACAGGCCCGGGGCAAGTCCGATAAAGCGGCTGAAATAATTAGTAAAATGGCTCTGGTCATAGAAGCCGGTGCGCCAGGCGGCTTCTATGGGGGAAACGCCCCGCTCCAAAAGCTTTTTCGCCTGACTGATGCGAATGGCTTCAAGGTATCGGTAAGGGGTGACGCCCTTGGATTTGGCGAAGGCCCGCAGCAGTGTGGATTTGCTCAGGCCGGTGTGGCGGCAGATCTGGTCTAAGGAAATCCGCTGGGCGCAGTGCTGCTCCATGTAGGCGCAGGCCTTTTCGATCTCTTCACGGCATTCAGGGATGCAGGCTTCAAAGGGCTGGCCATAGCGCCGGATGAGCAGGGACAAAAGGAGCAGCAGATTTTCTTCCTTTCCCAGTTCCTCAGAGCCGTTCATGATCATCTGGTGGAGAGTGCCAAGGCAGCAGGCGGTTTCCTGATCATGGATGACTGTCTGGGAAAAGCCGGGAAGAGTGCGGCTTCCGGTAATCTCCTCTGCCAGGTCAAGCATCACTTCTTTTTCTATATTTACAGCCCGGTAGTGAAAGGCTTCTGTACCGGTTTGAACACAGGAATGGCTGTCGCCGGGATTAAACAGGAGAATGTCTCCTGGCCGGATAAGATATTCTTGACTCCGGCAGGAAAGGCAGCGTTCTCCTTTTTCCACCAGGCCGATGACGTAATAATCGTGGAAATGGCTGGGGAAAGGCTGGGCGATGCCTTCAAAGTGGTAGGCTTCTATAGACAGGCCTTCATCTCGGAGAGCTGTGCGGATTTCTTTTTGCATGGTGTTTTCTTCCATATGGTGCTTCCTTACGCCTCCTTTTCGTGGTTTCTGGCCACCAAGTGTTCCTATTATAGCATATTAGGGGGAAGGATGGTTTGTAAAATATCTTCAAAAATGAGCTGTTTGCTGTTTGTTTTAAACTGCGCATTTTATTGGATAGGTATGCGGATTGTCTGGCAGGAAGATCCTTTGCAGCATGCTTGATGGTATGGAGTGGGACATGGAAATCTAAGGTATTGCGGAAAAATGATTTATATGGATAATTTTAATATAAAATCCAATATAAAAACGATATCTAAAACAAAAAAACGATTTACTTTACATTGGAGAATATGATACACTTGAAATATGATATTGATCAGGGGGTGTGCATATGTTAATTCGTTATTATTTTAATAATTACTGTTCTTTTTGGGGAGACAATGAATTTTCTATGGAAACGGCGGTTGGCAAGGTCAGGCGAAGATTTCCAGATAATTTTGTGGAATGGGATAATGGATGCAGTCTTCTAAAATCGGCAGTTATTGTTGGTGAAAATGCAGGAGGAAAATCAAATTTCATTAATAGCCTCAACTATTTAAAGTCATTTTTTGCGGATAATGGAGAGGTAAGATCCTTTCCGGCGTACGTAAATTTAGCCAGTTTAGAGAAAAATATTGATCCAGATCAGAAATTTGAATTGGAAATATTGGATGAATCGGGAATAATTTATCGATACTATTTGGTTATTAATCGTGGGGGAATTCAGGAGGAGCAGCTGGGATATCGGAAAACAAAAAAGAGTAAAGAGTGCCTCTGCTTTTCTATCAAAAAAAATCATGAGAATAGATATACAGTTTCTGGAACAACAGCATCTTTGATCAGCAGTATTTTGGAAAAAAGCAATCCTGGAATTGGTCTGTTTATTACTAAGCTGGCTATTTTGGGAAATGAGCATGCGCTGGTGGTGACGAAATGGATGAATGATTGCCTGTATACGGAATCTTTCCATGCGGATGGCGATGGTGGGATAAAAAAGCTGCAAAGTGATTTGGAAATTCTGAAAGATGCCAGATATCTGGATATTTTTCGAATGGTCGATTACAGCATCTGTGGTATTGAATTAGATGAAGAAAAACCATACAGCAAAACAATTATTCTTCGAAAAAACAGGGAGGGAGTTATCCTGAAGAGAGAGCTGTCCCTGGATTCTTCCGGCGTGCGTGAGTTTTTTGCGTGGGCAGTTCAAATTTTCAGAGTGGTATACGAGAATAAGGTGATTTTCGCAGATGAGATGGACCGTGTTTTAAATCCGATATTATCGGATCGGGTAATTGCCTATATTAATGGCAAGCAGCATCATGGACAGTTTGTTTTTTCCACACATAATGTTCTGCACCTGAATTTAATTACGTTTATGAAGGAACAGATTTATTTCATTAGCAAGAGCCGACAGTCATTGATTTCTGAGCTTTATGCACTTTCGGATTTCCCTGAGGTTCGGTACGAAACAACAAAAATCTATGAGTTCTATATGAAAGGAATCCTTGGAGGTACGGCTGATGAGTAGATTAAAACGGGAATTAAAAAAGAAGTTTGTAGTATTTTGTGAAGGGGACACGGAATTTCATTATATTGACCATATGCGGAAATGGCAGGGGGTTGAGATTTCATTGCAGCCGATTAATATGAAGGGCGGCGGATATACGAATTTTTTAAATGAAATCCGTACAAAAGCACAGACGAATTGCATTGCCAAATTTGTAATTGTCGATGCAGATCGAATAAGTAGTAATTCTGGAGAAGAAAAAGCTTTTCGTTCGTTGCTGGATTATTGCCGCTTACAGAACCAAAAAAGAGCTGTACCTCATTTTTTAATTGTAAATAATCCGGATTTTGAGTACGTTTCATGCCTTCACATTGCAGAGTATAAAGGGCAGAATACCAATGCATTTATCACCAGACAGCTGGGATTTAAAAGTATAGAGCAGTTTAAGGCAAAAGAGGATATATATTCTTTCCTGAACAGTGGAAATAATGGATATCCGGTCATGCTTGAAAAAATTCGAGGCAGTTTAAAGCTTGTAAAAAATATATATGTTATTAGAAAAAAATCTTTTGATATTGAAATTAAAGAAACGATTCTTGATATGGGAGCGTTAATCAATAGAGGCAGTAACCTGGAAGAATTTTTTGATGTTATAGATTGGTAGATTTTATTTCATACAGCGCCTTGATAACCAGGCAAAGGCGCTGTATGAATGAGAAATAGTCACTTTATTTTTATCCAGCAATCATCATTTCCGTTCCCAGCACATCCCTATTCCCCACAGCATCACCCCGATCCCCAGCACCACTGTCTGCACAGCAGCTGTACTAAAGGGCAGGGAAAACGGCGGATCCAGTACATCCAGAGTCAGGGGATACCGGGCAAAAAAGCTTCCATTCCAGATGCATGCTGTCTGGGGCAGAGGAAGTGTTCTGCACAGGAAGGGAAAAAGCATCCAGGCATACAAAAGCCACGGCCGGATCCTTCCCAGAAGCCAGCCGCTTCCCAGGGAAAATACCAGAGCAGGCACAAGTACTGTCAGCACAGGGAGAATAAGGGTTCCCCAATCCTGCCATCCAAAATACCAGCGGTAAAATACGGCGGTCTCCGCCAGGCAGGCAAAGGTTATCAGGCAGGTTCCTGTCAGCGCAGCTGCGCAGCGGGTCAGGGCGTACCCTCTGGGGGAAAATGGAGCGGCATCGGTGAGCACCGCTGCGCGCCGGGCTGCCGAGGAAGTAAAAAAGGTGAGAAAAAACAGCGCTCCCGTCCACAAAAGGGGCATCATCCGGCTTAAGTAATCCCCAAAGCTCCAGGGGGAGAAGGGGGCGGTGTGGGAGATCCCGGAAAGGGTCACGCCCTCCAGCACCTGCCAGCCGTAAAGCAGCAGTACGCCCAGAAATCCGAAGAAAAATTTGTTCCACAAAAGTCTCTGGCATTCATATCGAAATATCTTATTCAAGGTGTAAGTCCTCCTCAAGGTTTAATTCTTCTTCAGGTTTAATTCCTCTTCTGTCAGCCCGCAGGCATCTAAGAAATCCGAATAAGTAAGATACGGGTAAGTGTAATCCAGCTCCCGGTTAAACAGGTCACAAAGAATGGCATCCATGGCTTCCTCGCCGCCCACCAGCTGCTCTGCTTTCAGGATTTTCAGGGGCATTTCGTTGTATCTGCGCACGTAGGACAGGCTGTTGGAAATGTTCAGCTGTTCCTTTTGCGGAAGGGCGGCAAGATATCGGGGATTGCGGACATAGAAGTTTTTCTGGTAGTCATCTACGGCCTGCAGCCATTTTTTTACGTAGTTTTCCCGGGCATAGCTGGAGGAGGAATCTTCTCCATAAAGTTCTTTAACAATCCGGTAAGTGGTGTAGACCGTCAGGCCTTCCGCAGACCAGGCATCATTTGCACTGGCAGGGTCAAACATATTGGCCAGGCCCCACCACTGATGGACCAATTCATGAATCATCACTTCTCCGGGTACGGTTCCTTTTCCCGCATCGTCCAGATTGGCCGCAGTAAAATCCACCTCATCCAGAAGGCTGGCGCCGTTTCTGGCATATCCGCCGCCGGAGACCCGGCTTTGAATCAGCTTCAGGGTGCCGTCTGCGCCAAAGGAGAGAGGGCCGTAATGCTCCGTACAGTAATCTACCACTGCTTTTACCGCCTGGGCAGCCCCGGCGGCTTCCATGACGGCCTGATGCCTGCGCCCGTAGTAGAGCTGGATCGTGAGGCCGCCAGCTTCAATGTCCTGCCGGAGGTAATCGCCTGCATAAAGGATGCCGCCGGTGCCGCTGTCCTCATAGCGCCAGGTGATGGTTCCATCAGTATTTTCCGCAAGTTTTTCCGGCTGGCTGGGGGAAAAGGGAATCACCGTCATGTGGGCAGGCAGGGTGATTTCTATGGTGGTTGGGTATGGGACGTATTCTGCTTCCGGCACATCTTTCGCAGATACATTTTTTAGGGGTACATTCACCGGCGGCACATTCATCAGCCGGGGAGACAGGACGCTGTTCTCTAAGCAGAGGTATTCATCACTGATTTCCAGCCTGCCCTGCATAGCGGACATGGAGCTGTCCTCCTGGGGAAAGCCGCCGTATTCAATGGAAAGCTCGATATCTTCCGCTGGGGGAATGGTGACCTGCAGGAGAGATTCATTGTATTCCTGATCATCGCTTACGGAAAAGGATGCATCCCTTCCATTGGCCTGAACCGAGGAGATTTTGTATCCGGGATTAATGCCGAAGGCAAGAGTCTGGGTTTGGCCGGAGTGATTTTGAAGCTGAAAAATGGCTTTTCCGGCCACTGTGCCTGCGGCGGTGTCGGGGCAGACAAAAACGCTGCGGTGAAGGAAGGATACCCCTTCCAGAAACGGGATTTCCAGAAAGGTCATCACGGTTTGATCCGGGTTGCTCTGATCGACAAAGGGCTGAGCGGCAAAGGCGGTGCCGGAGCAGACCAGCAGAAGAAAGGCAGCGGCCGGGCGATAAAGGAGTCGGGCATTTCGGGCCAGAGACTGGCTCAGGGAGCCCAGAAGGCCCTTTCCGTACTGCCGGATGGAAAGCCAGGAAAGAATCCATATGCCAGTCAGAGCACCCAGCCAGGTCATGCGCATCCAGGCAGCGGAGCGGAAAATGCGCAGATTGGAAAAGTCATCGGACAATGCCCACACGCAGGGATTCAGCCAGCAAAGCTGCCATCGGTCAGACCAGACGGTAAGGCTTAGTCCGGCAAAGGCGGCAAAAATAGCCAGAGAAAGGTCGGCCCGCCGGGTAAACTGAAAGGCAGAGGCGGCTGCCAGGATGGATAATGGGAGGGCAAGCCCCATAAAGATAACGTACGCCAAAAGATAATCTTCCATATGAAAGACCGATCCGATGAGCTTTGCGGTAATGGGCAGCCAGAGAGCCATCACCGCCCCCAGGGTGAGAATAGCTGCCCCGGCCAGGGCCAGCAGGCGAACCAGAGCCATGGTCAGGGGAGAGACTGCCGCATCCACCAGCACATCCATCCGGCTTCGGCCAGCACGGTCAAGCTCGTAGACCGTAAGAAGGGCAAAGAGAATACCTCCCGCCGCGCCGCCGGCAAGGGCAGGATTGGCAAGGTACATGGTATGCATGGTGCTGGCGCTGGCTGGCTGGTAAATATAGAGTCCCGCCAGAGGAGACAGCAGGGTAAGGAAAATAGTGAGCCAGGTCAAAGGGCTTTGCAGAAGCCGTCTTAGCTCCAGAGTAAACCTACATGCGCCCGGCGGGCAGGCGTTCCACCGTCCCATAAAAGTTTGGCGGGCGCATGGGGCATCCCTGAATGCATGCCGCCTATTCGGCGGCGGGACTTTTAGAGTAAACCTACATGCGCCCGGCGGGCGGGTGTACCACCAATCCGCGAAAGTCTGGCGGGCGCATGGGGCATCCCTGAATACATGCCGCCTATTCGGCGGCAGGATTTTCAGAGTAAGGAGGCGAACGGATTTCATTGCGTCACCTCCCTGGAAATAAGGTAGAGGTAAGCATCTTCCAGAGAAGGCTCCTCCGGCTGGGCGAAGGGCGGAAGCGTATCCGCTACGGCCCGGCAGCGCACACCATTTGCCGTATTAATCCGGGCGGTGATATGAAGTGTTTGGTTGGTGACATGAAGAGGCTGGTTGGTGACATGAAGCGGCTGCTCAGTTATACAAAGCGGCCGAGGGGCGGTGTGATTATTCTGAGCCTCTTTCTCCCAGAAGACGCCGACATGGCCGGAAGCGGACTGGATCAGCTCTTCGGGCGTCCCGGAAAAAAGAATCTTTCCATGATTCATGACGATAAGCTGATTGCAGACGGACTGCACATCTTCGATGATATGGGTGGAGAGCAGCACCAGCCTGTCCTGTGCCGCGCGGGAAAAGAGATTGCGGAAACGGATGCGTTCCTCGGGATCAAGTCCTACGGTGGGCTCATCCAGGATGAGGAAATCCGGACTGCCGAGAAGGGCCTGGGCAATGCCTGTGCGCTGCCGCTGGCCGCCCGACAGGGTGCGGATCCGGGATTTGGCGTTTTTCTCCAGGTTGACGGCGCGGATGGCGTCTTTTACGGTGGTGGTGTGGTGGGACATGGTGGAGTGGCGGGACGCGAAGGTGTTGTGAGAAGCAGCACTGCTGGGGGAAGAGGTGCTGCCGCGGGAAGAAATCCCTTTCAGCGTGGCCATATACTCCAGAAACTGCTCCACCGTAAGCTCATCAAAGAGACCAAAATCCTGAGGCAGATAGCCAAGCCGGGCCTTTAATGATTTCTCTGCCTGGGGGAGGGGCTGGCCATTGATTTCAATGACGCCGGAGGTGGGTAGAAGGGCTGCGGACAAAAGCTTCATGAGTGTGGATTTTCCTGCCCCATTAGGGCCTAAGAGGCCCACCAGACTGGGAGAGCGCAGCCAAAGAGAAAGATTTTTCAGCGCCTGCTTCCCGTTTGGATAGGTCATGCTGACATTTTTAATGTTGATTTCCATAATTGTGCGGCTCCTTTCTTTTGCCAATTTAATGGATAAAGGATAGCAGCCGCATATGGAATGGCGTTGAAATTTAGATGTGTTTTGTGTGAAGAGCCGGGAATTTCTCTCCGTCCTGGGGGAAAATGACGGTGGCCCGGACGCCGCCAGACGTATTTTCCAGAGTACAGGAGGCGCCATGGCGGGAAAAAATCATCTGTGCCAGGTAAAGGCCCAGGCCGCTGCCGCCGGTACTGCGGTTCCGGGAATTTTCTTCGCGGTAAAAGGCCTCGAAAATGTGCGGGAGGGCTTCCTCACGGATATGGGCTCCGGTATTTTCCACGGTCAAAGCAGGGCAGCCGTCAAGCCTGCCGCACCATATCCGGATTTCGGCGCCCCGGGGGGAGTAAAGGGAGGCATTGGAAAGAAGGTTTTCCATGGCCCTGCCCAGGAGCGTGGCATCGCCGTAAATGATGATGCCGGATATCAGGTGAGGAATGAGCGTTTGTTCCCTTTGTTCGGGAAGCGGAGCAAACTGAGCCAGCTGTTCTTTGATGAGGGAAGTTAGTTCAAGGGGGGCAGCCGGATTCGTCCATACCTCCAGGCGGGTGATGGCCAGCATTTCCTGAATCAGTTTTTCCATGCGGCCGGTAACCTGCAGGGAACGGAAAAGGTATTTTTCCCGATCCTTATATATGCCCACGCCATCCAGCATTCCGGAAAGCTGGCCTTTCAGGATGGTGACCGGTGTTTTCAGTTCATGGGAGGCGGCGGAGAAGAAGGCCATGCGCTGGCGGTCCATCTCCCGCTCTCGTTCGGCCTCTTCTCTGAGGGCGGCATTGGCTGTCTCCAGCTCCAATAAGGCGGCAGAAAGCCGCCGGGCCATTTCATCAAGACTTCGGCCCAGGGCGCCGATCTCATCACGGCGTTTTTCTGCACATTCCCAGCCAAAATCCAGGCTGGCCATCTTCCCGGCGATGGCATTGAGCCGCAGGATCGGGCGGGTAATGCAGCGGGAGTAGATCAGGGCGCAGAGAAGGGAAAAGGCCAGCAGCACCAGCAAAAGCCATGGCGCCATCTGAATCAGCGCCCGCACAGCCAGATTTTCGGCCTGGATGCGGGGGGTTACGTATAGGTAAAAGACTTCCTCCTGGCTGGAAAACTGGAGGTCGGTTACGAGGATATTCTGGTTTTCGGTGGTAACGGTTATCACATTTTTATTGTCTTTATCGTTCATTTCCCAGGAGAAAAAGGCGGATGGCTGTGTGATCGTATCTCCGGCCATTACTGCTGGTGATTCTCCGCCAGGAGGTTTCCCGTCAGAGTATGTTTCATATTGCGCTTCCATTTCAGAATATTCCTCCGCCGGATACACCACTCCTGCAGAAAGCTGCGATCCTGTATCGACAACCTGTCCTTCGGCATCAGTGACCATCGCATCTGCCCCGGAGGTGCGGATAAATTCATCAATCAGCGGCCCGCAGTCTGCCGGTGTTTTTTCTTTCAGCTGTGCCGTCAGGACATCAATCTGCTCCATCAGCTGGTCATTAACAACGGCTGTGTAGGCGGTAGGCGTGGCCCAGGCGATAAGGCCGAAGGTGGCGGTCCCTGCGCCGAAAAGAATCAGAACGGTAATCAGAAAAATGCGGACGGTCAGGCTTTCACCTGGTTTCCCTGGCAGCACGGTAGCCCACCCCCCTTACGGTCTCGATATAATCCCTCTCCAGCTTGTGCCGGAGATTTTTAATGTGGCTGTCAACCACCCGCTCATCGCCGTAAAAATCGAAGCCCCAGAGCCGGGCCAGAAGCATTTCTCTGGTAAATACCCGTCCCGGAGCAGAGAGGAAGGTGTGCAGCAGGTCAAATTCCCGGGCGGTCAGCTCCAGAAGGCGTCCTTCAAGCAGGGCTTCCCGGGCATCCAGCCGGAGAGTAAGGTCGCGGTAGTGAAGGCAGTCTTCCTGCAGTTTCTCCTCGTTATCGATTTTTCCTGGTCGGCAAAATTTTTCTGATGTCAGCAGCCTGTCGGATGTACCGGCTCTCCGCCGGAGGATTACCCGGATTTTTTCCAGGAGAACGGGCATGGAAAAGGGCTTTGTCACATAGTCATCGATATCCAGGCCAAAGCCCCGCAGCTGTTCCTTTTCTCCGTCCAGGGCCGTGAGCATCAGAATGGGGACCTGGGACTGGCTGCGGATCACCTCGCATACGCCGAATCCATCAATTTTCGGCAGCAGGATATCCAGGAGAACAAGGTCAAAGGGCCGTGAGGGAAAGAGGGCCAGCGCCTCCACTCCATCCCCGGCAGTCACGGTGGAGTATCCGGCATCCTGAAGGTAGGCTTCTAAAAGCTCCTGGATGTCCGGTTCGTCTTCTACAATTAAAATCTGTTTCATCATTCATCACCTTTTTGAAGTATAGGTTGGAGTATAGCATGGAATTATGAATTTCCTGTGGAGAGGAGACTGGAAAGGGGAAATGAAAAAGGAAGAAAAGCTTCCGCGCTTATGTTTTTATGGTATGATGGTATCAAGCCGTAAAAGGGCGTGCCAGAGTTTATTTGGAGGAATCGATTATCTAAAGAGAATAAAAGAAAAGGAGTTGATTTCATGCACAGCAAAGAAAACCGATTTACCTGTGATCGGGATGGACTGCAGATTAAGGGAGTGGAATTTCTGCCGGAGGATTTTCAGGAGGGACGCAGGTACCCGGCCATTATTTTCAGTCATGGCTTTACGGGAAATTACGGGCAGATGATTCCCTACTGCAGAGGACTTGCGGCCATGGGCTATGCCGCCTTCTGCTTTGGATTCTGCGGCGGCGGGAGCCTGCGGTGCGCACGGACAGCAGGGCCTTAAGCTGGCTGAACAAAGTGCCCCTTGCGGCGGTGCTGGAGAGCTGCCCGGGAGGTCCTACGGTGAGAATTTTTGCGGAGAAACCGAATGAGAAGGTCAGAGGGGAAACGGAAAGAGCAGTCAAATGAAAGACAAAATGTGAAATGGAAAAAACTGAGAGAGAAGACCAATGAAAACGCAGAGGATAAATGAAAGGAACCGATATAAAGCAATCATTTACGATATTGATGGAACTATACTAAATACACTAAACATGAACATGTACCCCCTCATCCAGATTATCCGGGAGGAGACAGGGGAGGAGTGGACCTTTGAAGAAGTGTTAAAATTTGTCCCTTACACGGGTATGGCGGTCATGGAGGAGCTGGGGATAAAGGACAAGGAAACGGTATATGCCAGATGGGTCAGATATGTAAATGAATATCCCGAGGGAGCCGTGCTTTACGAGGGCTTTGACCAGGTGTTTGAGGCGTTTTGCCAGGCTGGAATCCTTCAGGCGGTGGTGTCTGCCAAAACCAGGGAGCAGTATGCTATCGACATGGTTTCAAAGGGGCTGCATCAGTACATGTCTGCGGCGGTTCTGGCAGAGGACACACAAAAACATAAGCCGGACCCGGAGCCCCTGCTTAAATGCCTGGAGCGGCTGGAGATTTCTCCTGAGGAAGCTCTGTATATCGGGGATACGTATTCCGATTACGCGGCGGCGGAAAATGCGGG
This sequence comes from Lachnospiraceae bacterium, assembly GCA_017889125.1. Classification (GTDB taxonomy): domain Bacteria; phylum Bacillota; class Clostridia; order Lachnospirales; family Lachnospiraceae; genus Caccovicinus. The sequence goes on along the minus strand of JAGHER010000211.1, from coordinate 24,357 downwards.
AGTGGATTTTGGGTATGCCAGATGGGGGAGTGTTTCTTCCGAGGGCATCCTTGCGCCAGACTGGGAATTTGACCAGCCCAAAGATTTGCTGATGTTGATAAAGGAAAACTGCTTCTCATAAAAAACTACAGCTCATGGAAAATCGGCCTCATCTTCTCATAAGTGCAGAAATGGGTGAACCCCAGCTCCTTTAGGTAAGCCTTGGTTTCCTCAATATCCGCTCCCAGATGCTCCGGCTTATGGCTGTCGCTTCCGATGGTCAGGATGGTGCCGCCAAGGTCACGGTAAAGGGAGAGGATCTGGCGGGAGGGGCAGGTGTCCGTAAGGCCGTAGCGGCGGGCGGAGGTATTGATCTCGATACCCTTCCCATCGGCAATCACCTGCTTTAGGATTTCCTCGATAAAAGGCCTGGCCTCCTCAAAGGGCCAGATTCCGGCCAGATCGTACCGTTTCAGAAGATCCATATGGCCAAGGACGCTGTAGTGGTGAAAGCGCTTAATCACGGAAAGCATTTCTTCATAATACCGTTCATTGTATTCCCGCTGGCTTTTTCCCCGCTGAAAATCCTGGGTCCAGAATTCTTTATCCTCCACCTGATGAATGGACAGGATAATAAAGTCAAAATCATACCGGCTGTACAGCGCCTCGTACTGGGGGATGGTGTGGGTCTGGACACCGAATTCCAGGCCGGTGCGGATGGTGATTTTCCCCTGGTATTGGGACTGGAGATCGCGGATTTTTTTCATGTACCGGGGATAGTCCACATTGGCAAGGGGATCTCCATTTCGGTACTGGATTTCTTTTCCGCAGTCCCAGTCTTCTTTAATTCCGTAATCCACATGATCGGTAATGCAGATCTCATCCATATGCATGGCGATGGCGTCGGCAATCACCTGCTCCATGGGGTAGACGGAATCATCGCTGAATTCTGTATGTACGTGATAATCGGCAAACATTTTGCACCTCCATTATAGCGGCACGGCAGAATGACGAAAAATGTAATGCTGTGCAATCAGACCTTATCTACCGGTGCCATCAGCACCTTCCCGGTGCCGCGGAATACATTTACCAGGCCTTCACCAGATACGGCGGAGCCCAGCAGAGTTTTTCCGGAGCGTTCTACGGTAAAATCCAGGCTTCCGCTCCAGGCTACGGCCATGTTTCCGTCAATTTTCAGCACATCATTGTCCAGGGTAATCTCAATCAATTCTTCTTTAGGGGAACTGGATTCCAGACAGACCACTCCGTTTCCGGACAGGGACAGGTTAAAGAGGCCTTCGCCTCCGGCTACAGCAGAGGACAGATTCGAGCGCATCACTGTCTTGTGGCGCAGGTTTGATTCGCAGGCCAGGAAAAAGCCGTCCTCCAAAACGATGGAGCCGCCCCAGTCGCTGACATTTAAAAGAAGCAGATATTTGTAAGTGGGCTCCAGCACCAGAAGGCCGTTTCCTGTGTATTCCGGCTTGATGGTTGACTCGCCGCTGGCTTTGCCCCGTACGGCCTTTCCCAGCAGGTCGCCTACCCCCTTGATGCCGGTGGTGGCGTTAACATTTCCTACCATCCACTGCATGGCGCCGGCCTGAACCGTCACCGGGGCTTTGCTCAGGTCGCAGAGAACCTGGCGCTTGCGCACATTCATGGCATCGCAGAAATAGGCGTTCATGGCAGACTGGGGAGATACGCTTAAGTCTCTCTTATATTCGATTACCGTAAAGGCTCCCTGGGATGCGGTAACAAGAATGTCATCATTGTCCAGTAAATTAGAAATCTGATACATGGTTTTCCTCCTCTTTGGGACTGTGCCGCAGAATCTCTTTCGGCGGCTGGATTTCGTTGGCTAAGGTGTGTTCCGTCAGCTCCGACAGAATCCGGAACCTTTTATTTAATACCGGCCGCATGCAGTTTGGCACATGCTCCTGATGGGCGCGGTGTATGGCCACACACTCCTTGCAGTTTCCGTGGTAGCGGCAGGCCTTCTGGCAGGGACAGTGATCCTTATCTGCGTATTCTTTGCGGAATTCCGCTGCAAATTCCTCCTGCAGGCGAAGGCCCTCCACCCGGTTTCCCTTGTGAAATTCCCTCATGGCTTCCAGTTCTTTTGGATTGTTTTCAATAATCATGGCTTTCCTCCCATCGTATTGCTGCAGCTTTATTGTAGCATGGGTCGGGGGAAATGGACAGGGATTTTTGCGGCGGGTGATGAGGTAGTAGAGGGGGCAGAGGAGGTTGGGAGGACGAAGTGGGGCAGAGGAAGGTCGGGGCAGAGGGAAAGAGCTGACAGGCGGAATCAGAAAGTAATGGATGCAATTAAAAACCCGGGCAGTAAATACCCGGGCTTTTGGGAGGACATAAATTTATACGTGATACTCCATGGGATAAGTCAGATAGCAGTGGGGCTCCAGCTGATCGCAGGTAACGAAACCAGCCGGTGCGGTGAGCAGACTGGGAATCCGGTTTACGATGGTGGCGCAGGTGTGCTCCACGGTGGCCGGTTTCACCACATGGAATTCGGTATCCGGCTCGCCGGTGATCCACCAGTCGCACTGGTCGCCGTCATCAGGCCCGTAGACCTTGCCGATGGTCTCCTCCTCGATGGTGATTCCCTGCATGGTTTCAATGGTAACCACCGCCGACATGCCGATGCAGTTGCCTGCGGGGATGGTCTTCCCCAGTGTGGAGCTGTATACATCATGATCGACGATGTAAGGCACATGCTTCTGGGTGATGGATTTGATGGTCAGGCCCAGCTTGCTGCAGATGGCCTCGCTGGCATTCCAGGCGTAGGAAGGCTCAAATTCTGCCGGATGGGCGATCTGCTCTTCAAATTCCTGGGGTGTGAGATTACAGCCATGAGCCTCGGCCAGAGCCAGACCGTAGTCCTCTACATTGTAGCTGTAGGCGCCCTTGATTTTCTCGATCCGGTTGCAGCCGCTGGCTACCATAGCCACCATGTTGATCCAGAAAATATCCTGCATGCCGGAGCCGGTGATGGTGCAGCCGGTTTCTCTGGCCAGAGCGTCCAGCTTATTGATCTGTGCGGCAGAGGTGGTCCATGGATAAATGGCTTCCTCACAGGTGGTAATCACGTTGATGCCCCGGGAAACGCATTTTTCTACATGATCGTAAATATCATTGATAAAGCTGAATAAGGTGACAATCGCCACATCGGCTTGGCACTCGTCCAGTACCTTGTCGGCATCGTCGGAAATGATTACGCCAGTCTTCAGTCCCAGTCCAGCATAGTCGCCCACATCCATGCCCACAATCTCCGGGTTAACATCAATGGCGCCTACAATCTGTGCTCCGTGCTCGTAAAGATACCGCAGGGTATACTTAGCCATTTTGCCGCAGCCATACTGAACAACTTTAATTTTCTCCATGTGAAATCCTCCTTTGCTTTAGGTTACATAAAATAAACGGGAAAGGTCTTCCCTTTGTCTTCTTCTTTAGTGTAAACCCTCATGCGGGAGGAGAGTCAAGGGATATTGTGAAAATTTTGGCAAAATGCCACTGGCTTTTCGGAACACCTAATCAATCTTTCTGCAAGGCTAACTGGTAATTCTGAAAAGACAACTGGCTATCCGGACAAGTCAACTGGCTATCCGGACAAGTCAATTGGCTCTTCCGAAAGGCCAATTGGTTTTCTGAAAAGCCAGCGGCATTTTCGAAAAGTCACCAGCTTTTTTGAAGGGTCACCCATTTTTTTGAAAGGTCACCGGCACCTGCAGCCTTAGAAACATACTTCGGGGATCGCTGTCGAATACATTGAAGCCGGTCATGACCTCGCAGAGGTAGTCTCCGGCAATGCGGTAGCCATTTCGCAGGCAGTATTCCCGCAGCAGACGGGCGTAGTGTATCTCATCGTCATAATTGTCCAGATAAACACAGGCATACATGCCGCTTTCCACTACCTGAGAAGTGTGCGTGCCTTCCTGATCCCGCCGGTTGGCAAAAATAAAAATCTCCTTGGCAACAAAATGGTCCTGTTCAAAGTCCTCCTGGGCAATGGAAGTCCCGATATTGTAGGAGTGAATCTGAGAGAAGCCGGTCTCCTCCAGCTTAAGGCGCAGCTCCCGCAGCTGATGCTCGTAGCTGTGCACATCATCGCTGTAAAAGTTGGCAGAGCAGGGGATGCCCCAGATGTACCTCCGGTCGATGTACTCTAAGGATAGTGTCCCGGTGGCGGGGGATTTACGGCAGCGCTCGATGGAGAGAATGGCCCGCTCCACTGCGTCATGCTGAGCCTTCAATTCCCGCATCTGCTGGTGGATCTGTTCATTTTTCTGGCTGAGCAGCTCCTCAATCAGGGAAATATCCTCCTTCTCCAGTGCCTCCCGGATCTGGGAAAGGCTCATGCCCAGCTCCTTCATGTAGGCAATCATATCCAGGCGGGCGTTCTGGTCAATGTCATAATACCGATAGCCGGTTTCCGGGTCCGTATATCGGGGCTTTAACAGGCCCTTCTCGTCATACAGCCGCAGGGTGGTGATGGACACCCGGTTCATTGCGGCCATTTTTCCAATGGATAGCAGATCATTTTTCATGTGAATATCTCCAAACTTCTTCTTAAAAGTCTAATGTGGATATAGAGTTTGCCTGGTATGCTGTTTTCGAAGAGCAGCAATACCTGGAAAATCAGAAAGGAAACAAATCCTGAAAAAAGGCTTCAGCATATTCCTTTGCCCGGGTGCGTTTCAGATAGACCAGATGAAATTCATGGATTCCCGTGAGGGGCTCTGCCTGAAAATGGCCGAAGGCCGGGTCATCGCCGACTACGGACTGGTAGAGGAAGCTGATGCCGCGGCCTTCCTTGACCAGCTGGCAGATGACGGGAAAGCTGCTGATGGTCAGCAGACGGCGGAAGGCGTCCAGATGGTAGCCGCACAGCGCCAGCTGCCGCTCGAAAATGTCCCGGGTGCCGGAGCCGGATTCGCGGACAATAAGGCTTTCGGTCAGTAAATCCTCCGGCGGAATCATTTTCCCGGCAAAGGGATGATCCGGCGCGCAGATGCCGGTGAAGGGCTCCCGCTTAAGAAGCTGCCATCCATAGCGGCTTTTGTCAAAAATTCCCTCAACAGCAAGAAAATCCAGCTTGTTGTCATCCAGCAGGGTTAACAGGTGTTCCGTATTGTCCACGATTAGGATCAGCTCATGAGTGGGATCGGCGGTGTAGCGGCTCACCGCATCCCGGAGAACGTAATCGCCGATGGTCTTGGTTGCCCCTATGCGGAGGCAGCGCCGCCTCTGACCGGCCATGGCCCGTTCCATCTCCTGGACATTGCAGCGGATGGAGCGGGCATAGTCCTCTAAGATCCGGCCGGCTTCTGTCTTGTGAAGCTGTCTGCCGTCATAGGAAAAGAGGGGCTTTCCGTACTGGGTCTCCAGGGCTTGGATCTGCTTGGTCACGGCTGGCTGGGTCAGATGGAGGAGCCTGGCGGCAGTGTGGTAGTTCATGGTTTCGCAGACAGTGAGAAAGGTGTTCAGTTTGGGGTCCATGGGGGAGTTGGCCTCCTTTGCGATTTTTATATTATTGGCCCAGTTCAAAAGGAATAATTTCTCCGTTGTGAGGATGAGGCGATCCAGTGACAGCCTGGATCATCATGCCGTGGCCTGCGATGATTACCTTGGGGTAATGGCGGTATTTTTCCAGGACGGAAAGGACACGGGTGCGAATCATCTCGGCAGTCTCCCAGGGGCGTTCTGTTCCGTCCAGGTACCGGCCCTGGTTTATGATATATTCCTGATAGTATTTTTCTGCAGTCTCATCCTCCTCGTAGAGGTAATCCTTATTTGCCAGCCATTCGTGGAGGTCGGTCTCCACCGCAATGTCTGCGCCCAGGGCCTTGGAGAGAATAACCGCAGTCTGCAGGGCCCTGGTGTAGGGGGAGCAGAGGATAAGGCTTGTGCCCTCCAGCCGAGGATCCCTGGCTGCCTCCTGAATCTGGCAGATGCCGGTCTGGGACAGGGGCGAGAGATGGATGCCGTAGCCGGTGTAAAATTTCGTGTTCTGGCGGGAATAATCGGTTTTTCCGTGACGGATGAAGTAGAACATAGTCGGGCACCTCCAGGATTTGTGTGTATTGGAATGAAAAATAGGAAACGGGAAACAAAAATTAAGTGATAAAAAAACAGAATCAATTAATTCTAAAAGATAATTTTATTTTATCATGAATTTCCATTATAATACAAGCCGGAAACGGAAAATCATGCGGCGGTACGGGAAAAATAAGGTTAAAGAGGAACGCAATTTGTGTATTGCGGTACATCGGAAACAGGAAACCTAAGCAGCGAGAAGCAGAAAGAGCGGAGCCAGGCACAAGGCAATGTGAAACAAACACGGAACAAAGGAAAAGCGAATAGAGATGGCTCGCAGGAAGGAAGAAAAATCATGGAAAAAGAAGCAAAGCAGATGGAAAGAGAAGTGAAGCGGTACGATATTATCATCATCGGCGGAGGCCCTGCCGGAATCAGCGCGGGCATCTACGCAGTAAGCCGGGGGAAGAAGGTGCTGGTAATAGAGAAGGAGAAGATCGGCGGCCTGATCGGCCGGGTTTCCACGGTAACCCATTACACCGGCATTGTAGAAAATGAGACGGGAAGCACATTTGCCGCACGGATGGAAAAGCAGGCGGAAAGTGCCGGTGTGCAGGTGATTTATGAGACGGTCTGCTCGGTAAGCCTGCAGGGGAATATGAAAAAGGTTGTCACAGAAAAAGGGATTTACGAGGCCAGCCGATTGATTCTGGCAAATGGAACTACTCCCAGAAAGCTGGGTATCCCCGGCGAAGAGGAGCTTTCCGGCCGCGGTGTAGGGAAGAATGCGGCCAGAGACGGGAAGAATTTTGCCGGAAAGAATATCTACGTGGTAGGCGGTGCTGACGGTGCCGTGAAGGAGGCTTTATATCTGGCACAGTTTGCCCGGAAGCTGACCATCATTCATTTTGAGGAAAAGCTGGGCTGTATTCCGGAATTTTTAAAAAAGGTGGAAGCTGCGCCGAATATTGAAGTGCGGACAGGGACGCGGCTGGCCGGCATTTACGGGAAAGAACAGATTGGTAGCCTGGAGCTTAAAGATGAAAAAACAGGGGAAATTACCCGGATTTCCGATGAAGGCTGCGGTGTCTTCATCTACGCTGGATCGGTGCCCAATACGGAGATGTACGGGGAGCTTAAGCTGGAAAACGGCTATATTCCGGTAAATGCCAGCATGGAAACGGAAATTCCCGGCGTTTATGCTGCAGGAGATATCTGCGCAAAGCAGGTGCGGCAGGCGGCTACGGCGGTGGCAGAAGGTGCGGTGGCGGGGATTTGTGCGGCGAAGTGATTGGCTGTGAAGATATGAAAATCGTAATATCGTCAAAAAAATTATGCAAATCTAAAATACGACTTTAGATTTGCATAATTTTTGGCTTTTCTATGGCTTTTGTAAACGATTTAGATATGAAAAATCAGATACTAATCAAACATCGTCACCCAATTATCATCCCGATACGCCGCAAAGCACATTCGAATCTGCTCCTCATTATTCTTTTCTTCCGAAAGCTCCGGAAGGTCATTTTCAGAAAAATAAGCGAATCCCGTTGTCTCAATATTTTCCGCAAACTCCCCGCCGGTGACTGTGCAGAGTACAAAGATCTTGCACACGCCGTAGGCGTAGACGGGGAGATTGTGCTTTGCCCGGTCCTGGACGGCGATGATTCTGTCTGCGGTCACATCCAGACCGGCCTCTTCTTTCACTTCCTTGATGGTGTTTTCCTTGACGGATACATTTACGTCAACCCAGCCGCCGGGAAGGGACCATTTGCCGTTACGTTCCCGCACCAGGAGAATCTGATTGTCTTTAAAGATGGCGGCCCGGGTATCCAGCTTCGGAGTCTGATAGCCGGTCTCATTGCAGAAAAGGGTTTTTACCTTTTCTACGGGGATATCGGTTTTATCCGCCAGCATCTCTGCGGAAATTTCCCGTATCCGCTCGTAACGTTCTTTGTCATAAATATCTTTTCCGTATGTCAGACCGGCCTGGGCAAGGCTCTGTAATTCCACTGCCCATTGCAGCCATTTTTCATTCATCGCGATCTCTCCCTCTTTTGGTGTATCTGTCATCTGCTGGTTTTATGATTTTATGCGTTTATGTGTTTATGTTCCGCGGAAAATCATTTCGCAAAAATCTGCTTTTCAAAGGTCTGTTTCCAGAACAATCGCACCCCGGAAAACTATTCTGCAGCAGGCTGGCTCGCAGCAGCAGCTTCCGCAATGGCCGGATCCTCAGCCAGCACGGAAGTACAGTGAGGACATCTGGTTGCTTCCAGGGGAATCTCGCTGAAGCAGTAGGGGCACTTCTTGGTGGTGGGAGCGGCAGGCGCTTCCTCTTCCTTCTTGTGTCCCAGGGAGGCCAGCTTGTTGACGGCCTTCAGCAGGCAGAAGAGCACGAAGGCCATGATGACGAAATTCACCAGGGCGGAGACAAAGCTGGAGGCAAATCCGGCCACATCCTGCAGGCCGTAGGAGGCGGCTCCCGTAACTGCGTTTAAGATGGGATTGATAAAGTTGTCAGTGAGAGAGGTGACCAGACCGGAGAATGCGCCGCCGATGATAACACCGACTGCCATGTCCATCATGTTGCCCCGCAGGGCAAAGGCTTTGAATTCTTCAATAAATTTTCTCATTTGTACGCTCCTTTTCTTCTGTTTTGGATTTTGAAATTTTCATAAAGTCAGTCTAGCATAATTTAAAAAAATAGTACAGTCGTCAGGCAAAGAATGGGCGAAAAGTATCCGTTTCAGGTGAAAAGTTTCGGAATGGATGAAGGGGAATACAGAAAATCCGTATCTTGTGTGCCTATTTCTTCTATAGTATAATTGTTTTAATGCGGGAAAAGAAAACAAAGCGGATAATGAAACTGGGGGAAGGATATGCTTGCTTATACTTACGAATCTAAAGGAAATTTTGTTTTAAAAGAAAAAGCCAGGCCGGTGCTTAAGGAGCCTGGGGATGCCATTGTCCGGGTAACGCTGGCCAGCATCTGTACCAGCGATCTTCATATTAAGCACGGCTCTGTGCCCAGGGCGGTGCCGGGGATTACGGTGGGCCATGAGATGGTGGGCGTGGTGGAAGAGATTGGAAGCCAGGTGACGAAGGTGCGTCCCGGCGACCGGGTGGCGGTGAATGTGGAAACCTTTTGTGGAAACTGTTACTTCTGCCGCCATGGGTATGTGAATAACTGCCAGGATCCGGACGGAGGCTGGGCCCTGGGCTGCCGGATTGACGGCGGACAGGCGGAGTACGTGCGGGTTCCCTATGCCAATCAGGGCCTTGCCCGGATCCCTGATTCCGTCACCGATGAGCAGGCGCTGTTTGCGGGAGACATCCTGGCCACTGGTTACTGGGCGGCAAGGATTGGGGAAATTGAGAAGGGGGACACGGTGCTGATTATCGGCGCCGGGCCTACGGGGGTGTGCACCCTGGACTGTGTGCTTCTGAGGGAGCCGGGGAAGGTGCTGGTGGCGGAGCCGGATGATTTCCGCCGGGACTATATTAAGGCCCATTATCCAGAGGCAGAGGTCATTGATCCCAGGAGCCAGGACGCGGCAGAGGCGGCTTTCAGGGCGGGAAGCCACGGCGGCGCAGATGTGGTGTTTGAAGTGGCTGGCACGGAGGAGAGCTTTCAGACAGCCTGGAAGGCGGCAAGGCCAAACGGCACAGTGGTGATTGTGGCCCTTTATGACCGGCCGCAGGTGCTCCCTCTTCCCGATATGTATGGAAAGAACCTGACCTTTAAGACCGGCGGCGTAGATGGCTGCGATATGGATGAGATCCTGGAGCTGATCCGGCAGGGGCGGATTGACACCACAGGCCTGATTACGCATACGTTTCCCCTGAATCAGATTGCAGAGGCCTACGCATTGTTTGAGGAGCGGAAGGATAATGTGGTCAAGATTGCCATTCGGCCGTAAGGATGCCATGCCGCAGGAAGGCCATAAGGATGCCATGAATAGAAAAACAATAGAAAAACGCAGAAAGCGAGGAATACAACGTGAGCAGTCTGTCAAAAACAGAATTATTTGAAAGCACCCCCATGCCAAAAGCCATTGCCACCCTGGCGGTGCCGACGATTATCAGTTCCCTGGTGATGGTTTTATATAATCTGGCGGATACCTACTTTGTAGGGATGCTGAACAACCCCATTGAAAATGCGGCGGTAGCCCTGGCGGCCCCGCTGCTGCTGGCCTTTAACGCCGTGAACAATTTGTTCGGCGTGGGCAGCTCCAGTATGATGAGCCGGGCCATGGGCCGGAAGGATTTTGATACGGTGCGCCAGAGCTCGGCCTTTGGCTTTTACTGCGCACTTACCGGCGGAGTTCTGCTGTCTTTACTTTGCCTGGTCTTTAAGACGCCGCTTCTGGCCCTGCTGGGAGCCTCGGAGGAAACCCTGGAGGCTACGGCTGGATATGTGAAGTGGACGGTGCTTTTCGGCGCGGTGCCCTCGATCCTTAATGTGGTTCTGGCCTATATGGTGCGGTCGGAGGGAAATGCCCTTCACGCCAGTATCGGAACCATGAGCGGCTGTCTGTTAAATATTGTGCTGGATCCCATTTTTATCCTCCCATGGGGCCTTGGCATGGGCGCGGCAGGGGCGGGCCTTGCCACCATGATTTCCAACTGCGTGGCCTGTCTTTATTTCTTTATCCTGCTTTTTGTGCGGAGGAAGAAGACCTGGATCAGCTTAAGTCCAAAGCATTTTGGCTTCCGCAGGGCGGTGGTGCTGGGCATCCTGGCGGTGGGACTGCCGGCCTCCATTCAGAATCTGCTGAATGTGACCGGCATGACGGTGCTGAACAATTTCACCGCTACCTACGGTGCGAATGCGATTGCCGCTATGGGCATTACCCAGAAGGTAAATATGGTGCCCATGTACATTGCCCAGGGCTTTTCTCAGGGAATCATGCCTCTGGTGGGCTACAATTTTGCTTCGGGAAATCGGAAGCGGATGAAGGAGTGCGTGGTGATGACAGGGAAGATTACCGTGACCTTTATGCTGTGCATCATGGCCTGCTACTACCTGTTTGCCGGAAACATTGTCCGTTTATTTATGCAGAATCAGGCGATTATCGACCACGGAACCAGGTTCCTGCGGGGCTTCTGCCTGGCCATGCCCTTCTTAAATATTGACTTTCTGGCTGTAGGCGTATTCCAGTCGGTAGGTATGGGAAAGCATGCCCTGGCATTTGCCATCCTGCGGAAAATTATCCTGGAAATCCCGGCACTCTGCATTTTGAATTTCCTCTTCCCCCTATATGGACTGGCCTATGCCCAGTTTACGGCGGAGCTGGTGCTGGCGACAGCGGCGGTGATTATTTTGTACCGGATGTTCCGGAAAGAAAGTATTGCCGATTGACAAGCTGATATATCTGTGATAATATTACTAATATATTTAATAAATATTCACCGGTTTTCGGGAAATTGGACAAAATATGATATTGCGCAGGATAACTAAGGCAGTTATGATATAGAGTAACTGCCTTTTGTTTATACAGGCGGCTTCAGCCAAATGATTTAAATGTTAATGTTTCAAAGGAGGAAAAGCATGAAAAAATCGTTTTCAAAAGCATTTGCCCTTTTTGCGGCGGCTGCCCTTGCGGCATCCAGCCTGGCAGGCTGCGGCAAGGATCCGGTGGTAGAGGACACCACCACGGCAGCGTCTTCGGCTGCCAGTACGGGAGAGAGCACCGGCGGGGATAGCGGGGAGAGCACTTCCGCTTCATCCGGCACCTTTACTTACGCCATCGGCGGCGATCCCACCGAGAGTGTGAATGTAATTACCACCTCAGACCGCTGGGGCCTGACTACAGTGAAGATGATCTACTCTCCGCTGTATATGAACAATGCAGACGGCATCAACTGGTTCCTGGCCACCGATTACTCCGTATCGGAGGACGGCATGACCTACACCTTTACCCTTCGCGACGATGTGGTGTGGTCCGATGGAGAGCCCTTTACGGCAGATGACGTAGTATTTACCTACACCGAGATGGAGCAGGAGGAGAACCTGGGCTGGGCTTACAGCCAGCTGGTTTACAATGAGGGAACCGTAGCCATCGAGAAGGTGGACGATTACACCGTATCCTTTACCTTCCCCTTTGCCACCCCTACCGCCATCGAGATGCTGAGCCAGATCTTCATTATGCCTGAGCATATTTACAAGGATGTGGAGGATTACGAGCACAACGATTACAATATGAATTCTGTAGGCACCGGCCCATATAAGCTGGTGGAGTACCAGCCCGGTACCTATCTGCGGTTTGAGGCAAATGACTCCTACTTTAAGGGCCAGCCCGGCATCGGAACCATCGTGTTCCAGATCATCGAAAATGCAGATACCGCAGTTATGGCTCTGCAGAACGGCGAGATTGATGCCTACCAGGTAACGCCTACCGAGGCGCAGAGAATCGATCTTGAGGCCTGCAACCTGTCCAGCTACTCCTACACCGAGGGCCGCGTGGGCTACATGATGATCAACTGCAACCGGGTAACTGACGAGAAAGTGAGAAAGGCCATTCTGTATGCACTGGATAAGCAGACCATGAATGACGCTGCCTTCCTGTCTGATGAATATTACCTGACCCCATACACCTTCCTGCCCTTAAACAGCCAGTTCTACAGCGAGGATGTGGAGAAGTATGAGCGGGATCTGGATAAGACCGCACAGCTTTTAGCGGAGGCTGGTGTGTCCGATCTGACTCTGCGTCTGGGCTACAGTGCTTCTGATACGATTCAGTCCACCCAGGCCCTGCTGATCCAGGAGCAGCTTCAGGAGGCAGGCATCACGGTAGAGCTGGTATCCAGCGATGCAACAGCTCTTTCCACCCAGATGCAGAATCCGGACAACGATTACGATATGTACCTGGGCGGCTACATCATGGGTATTGATCCGGATACCTTCGCCTCTCTCTTTGAGTCCGGCGCCGGATACAACTATATGTACTACACCGAGTACAGCGAGATCAATGACCTGTTTGCTCAGGGACGGGCAGAGCAGGATATGGAGAAGAGAAAGGAAATTTACGCCCAGCTGCAGGCAGCTATTCAGGACACCGGCGCATTTTACCCCATCTGCTCCAACAACAAGATCCTTCTGATCAGCAACCGCATCCAGGGTGTTGAGGAAGCCGGACTGGTGCCGGTATACACCTTTGAGGATACGTATTATCTGTCTGTAGCAGAGTAAGAAGCTTTACGATGATGAATGGAGGATGGCAGGATTTTCCCGGAAAAGACAGGGAACATCCTGCCATTTTCAAAAACCAGGAGTGATAAATTATGGCAAAGTACATTATCAAACGTATTTTAAGCGCGATCCCGCTGATCCTGGTGATCACCATGATCTGCTTTGCGCTGATTAACCTGGCCCCATACGATGCCATCGATTCCATGACCACGCCGAAGATGTCCCCGGAGCTGGTGCAGATGATCCGGGAAAAGTACGGCTATGACAAGCCGGTTTATGAGCAGTACATCCGGTGGTTAGGCGGGCTTTTAAGCGGGAATTTCGGTTATTCTATTGCGACTAAGACCAATATTTTCAATGAGCTGGCAACGCGGATTCCCAATACCATCTGCCTGGTGCTGCCGGCATATCTGACGGCCTACGTGCTGGCCATTGTGCTGGGCCTTCTGGCTGGATCCCACAAGAATAAGACGCTGGATAAGATCATTGATGGCTGTGCTTCTCTGGGAATTGCCATGCCTACCTTCTGGGTGGCCATGCTGTTCATGTATCTCCTGGGGCATAAGCTGAAGCTTCTGCCAACCTTCGGCATGCGCACGGTGGGTGTCAATACATTCAGTGATCTCATGCGGCATTTTATTATGCCTTATCTGGTTTTGACCATCGCATTTATTCCGGACACGCTCCGCTATGTGCGTTCCTCCACCATCACCCAGTATTCTGAGGATTACGTGATGGTGCAGAGGGCTTTCGGCGCGTCGAAGGCAGAGATTATGTTTAAGCATGTCTGTAAAAATGTGCTCCTTCCGGTTATCACCAAGCTGGGCATGGCGCTGCCTACGCTGGTAACGGGTGCGGTAATCACCGAGACGGTGTTTAACTGGCCGGGGATCGGGCCTTATTTCATCAAGGCGATCCAGGGAATGGACTATCCGATCATTATGGTGATCCTGGTGCTTTCCTCCACCCTGGTGGTACTGGGAAATCTCCTTTCGGATATTTTATACTGCATTACCGACCCGAGAATACGAAAGATGAGGTGAGTGTATGGCTGGAAATGATTCAAAGAAAAGGCGGATGGAAAATGTTATCGCTGCCCTGAAAAATGATAAGGTAGCCATCGCCGCCCTTATTTTTCTGCTTATTGTTATCGTGCTGTCTCTTGCGGCGCCCCTGCTGCCCTTAGAGCCCAATAAGACAAATGTGGCCCACATGCTGGAGGCGCCGTCTCTGGAGCATCCCTTCGGCACCGATGAGATCGGCCGGGATTACCTGGCGCGGGTAATTTACGGAGGAAGGATTTCTCTTCTGGTTGGCGTCCTTGCCATGATGATGAGCGTAACCATCGGCGTGACTGTAGGCACGGTATCCGGCTATTTTGGCGGTATCGTGGACGCCGTGCTGATGCGGATTGTGGATGTGATGCAGTCCATTCCCTGGCTGGTGCTGGTGACGGTGGTCAGCATCTTCTTTAAACAGGGATTAAGCTCCATTATCATTGTGATCGGTTTCTTTACCTGGATGGAGATTGCCCGTCTGGTGCGGGCGGAGGTGCTTTCGGTGAAGGAGAGGGAATACGTGCTGTATGCCCGGTTTACCGGGATTCCCACGGCACGGATGATTTTCCGCCATCTGATTCCGTCGGTGCTGCCGACCATTATCATTGCGGCTACCACCAGTATTTCCAGCGCCATCATGACGGAGTCCTCCTTAAGCTTTCTGGGAATCGGTATCCAGGAGCCCATGTCCTCCTGGGGAAAGCTTCTGCAGAGCGCCCAGAGCAATCTGCAGAATGCCATTTACATGGCGCTGATTCCCGGCCTTCTGATTATGTTTACCATATTTGCCTTTAATAAGCTGGGAAATCTTCTGCGGATTTACGTGGATCCCCGGGTTATGGACGGAACGAAATAGGAGGCTGCCAGATGGAAAGAGAGAGAACAACCATACTTGAGATTAACAATCTGAAGACGGAATTTCAGATTCATAAGCGCAGGATTACGGCGGTCCGGGGCGTGACCCTCCATATGGAGCAGGGAGATATCCTGGCCATCGTAGGCGAGTCGGGAAGCGGAAAGAGCGTAACCATGAAGTCCGTTATGGGAATCCTGGGGGAAAATGCCCAGGTATCCGCCGACACCCTGACTGTCCTTGACCAGGATATGCTGGCCCTTTCTGACAAGGAAAAGCGGGCCATGCGGGGCCGGGATATGGCGATGATTTTCCAGGATCCCATGACGGCCTTAAATCCCCTAAAAAAGATCGGCCAGCATCTGATTGAGGTGCTGCGTCGCCACAGAGGGCTTTCTAAGAAGGAGGCCTATAAGGTAGCGGTGGAAATGCTTTCCCGTGTGGGAATCCCCTCTCCGGAAAGCCGGATGGAGCAGTATCCCCACGAGTTTTCCGGCGGTATGCGCCAGAGGGTAATGATTGCCATGGCCCTTTGCTGCCAGCCAAAGCTTCTGATTGCCGACGAGCCCACCACGGCCCTGGACGTGACCATCCAGGCCCAGATCCTTAAGCTCTTAAAGCGGCTCAGCGATGAGGATGACATGAATATCATCCTGATCACCCATGACCTGGGGGTGGTGGCTTCCCTGGCAAAGCGGATTGCCGTGATGTACGGCGGACTGATTATGGAGGAGGGAACCACAGAGGAGATCTTTTATCATCCCACCCATCCCTACACCAGGGCGCTGCTTCACGCCATCCCCAAATGCGAGAGCGGCTGCAGAGAGCGGTTAGAGCCCATCCCCGGATCTGCGCCTTCCCTGGCGTCGCCGCCGCCGGGCTGTCCCTTTGTGACCAGGTGCCGCTTTGCCTGCGAGGCCTGCAGCGAGGCGATTCCGGAAATGCGCAGCTATTCGGATACCCAGTCGGCGCGCTGTATTTTCACTGCAGAGGAGCTTGACCGGAAGGAAGGCGGGAAAGCGATGGACGGCGTGAATGGGCCGGAAGACAGGAAAGCGATGGAAGGAAAGGAGTGTGGATGCAATGGATAAGAAGGAACAGGTTCTGCTGGAAGCAAAAAACCTCTCCAAATACTTCCCCATCAAGAATTTCTTCGGAAAGACCACCCACGCGGTGAAGGCGGTGGATCAGGTAACCTTCGCTATCCGCCGGGGAGAGACCTTCGGTCTGGTGGGCGAGTCCGGCTGCGGCAAGTCCACCCTGGGGCGTACCCTGATCCGCATGTATGAGCCCACCTCGGGAAGCATTATTTTTGACGGACAGGACATTACGAATATTAAGGGACGGGAGCTGATCGACTGCCACAAGCGGATGCAGATCATCTTCCAGGACCCCTACTCGGCTCTGGATCCCCACCAGAATGTGCGGGAGATCATGGCGGAGCCCATCGCCGTCTTTGAGAAGCTGTCCCCATCCCAGATGGACGAAAAGATCGTCTATCTGTTAGAAAAGGTAGGAATGAAGGCGGACGATATGGAAAAATACGCCTACGAATTTTCCGGCGGACAGCGGCAGCGTATTGGAATTGCCAGAGCATTATCGGTGAATCCGGAATTCCTTATGTGCGATGAGCCTATCTCCGCCCTGGACGTATCCATCCAGGCCCAGGTGGTGAACGTGCTGGAGGATCTGCAGAAGGAAATGGGCCTTACCTACCTGTTTGTGGCCCATGACCTTTCCATGGTGCGCCATATTTCCGACCGCATCGGCGTGATGTATCTGGGAAAGATCGTGGAGTGCGGGGAGAGCGACGAGGTTTACGATCATCCCCTTCATCCCTACACGGAAGCCCTTCTGGATTCCATCCCCATTGCGGACCCCAAGCGGGCCCTGTCCCTGGAGAAGGCGGGAATCGAGGGCGATATCCCCAGCCCCTTAAACATCCCCTCCGGATGCCGCTTCCACACCCGCTGTCCCTACGCCACACCCCAGTGCAGCCAGGAGGAGCCGCCCTTTGAGGAGCGGGAGCCCGGGCACTTTGTGGCCTGCTGGAAAAAATAAGGCAGAGAGATTAAGCGATAAAGAGAACATCGAAAAAGAAACGGCATGGCGTCTTTGGCTGTGCCGTTTTTTGCGGTATGCCGGCTGCCTGCGCCGTAAGGATTTCTTCTGTTACTTTTTCGCTCTGTCATTGCGAACCAGAACATTTTGTTTTATAATGAGAGGGTGAAACTGAACGGAAAAAACAAAGAAGGAGAGAATGCGATGGAAGAGACACCTGTCAGAAAAACAGAGCATGGAATACCAGAATGCATGCTGATTATCGACGATGATGAGATTAACCGGGGGATCCTGGACAATATTTTCTCTCCCTTTTATACCATAGAGGAAGCAGAAAATGGAAAGATCGGCCTGGAAAAGCTTCTTGCCAGGACGGAGGATTACAGCGCGGTGCTCCTGGATGTGATGATGCCGGTTATGGACGGCATGGAGGTGCTTCGTCATCTGAAGGAGCGGCAGCTTCTGGATAAGATACCGGTATTTCTGATTACTGCGGAGGCCAGCGTGGACACCATGCGGGAGGCCTACCAGATGGGCGTAATGGACGTAATCAGCAAGCCGGTGGTGCCCTTTGTGGTGCAGCGGCGGGTAAACTCCGTGGTGGAGCTTTTCCGCGCCAGAAAGCGTCTGGGCAATGTGGTAGAAAGGCAGCAGTCGGAGCTTCTGCTTCAGGCACAGAAGATTAATGAGCTGAATCAGGGGATGCTGGAGACCTTATCTGCAGCAATCGAGTTCCGTGATGTGGAGTCAGGAGAGCATGTAAGGCGTATTCACGATATTACCAGCTATCTGCTGCTTCACACGCCTCTGGGGGAGGGCTTTGACGAGGAGGAGATCGAGCAGATTGCGCTGGCCTCCATCATGCACGATGTGGGAAAGATTGCCATTCCTGACGCCATTTTAAATAAACCCGGCCGCCTTACGCCGGAGGAGTTTGAGATCATGAAGACCCACACCATTGAGGGGGCGCACCTTCTGGAGCGGATCCCCCAGCTGCGGGAGAATGGGGCCTATCATTATGCCTATGATATCGCCCGCCATCACCATGAGCGCTGGGATGGAAGAGGGTATCCAGACGGCTTAAAGGGGGATGAGATCACCATCTGGGCGCAGGTAGTTTCCCTGGCGGATGTGTACGATGCCCTCAGCAGCAAGAGAGTATACAAGGATGCCTTTACCAGAGAGCGTGTAGTGGCGATGATTAAGAACGGAGAGTGCGGTGTGTTTAATCCGCGGCTGCTGGAATGCTTCTTCACTGTGGAGAAGGATCTGGCGGTAATGTATGAGAAGGAAGCGTAAAAGCAAGGATGGAGGTAAGGAACATGGATGCATGGAAAAAGGAAGAGCTTGCAGCGGCGGGGATTAATGTGGAGGATGCTTTGGGGCGCTTTATGGGAAATGAGATGCTCCTGAACCGCTTCTTAAAAAAGTTTTTGGATGATACAAATTACGGGAAGCTTTCCCAGGCCATGGAGGCGAAGGATACGGAGGGGGCGATTGCGGCTTCCCACACCTTGAAGGGCGTGTCCGGGAACCTCTCCATGACGAGGCTTCATGAGCTTCTGACCAGCCAGGTGGCGGCGCTGAGAGCAGGCGACTGGGAGGCGGCCAGTGCCCTGATGCCGGAGATCAGCCAGGCTTATGATGCAGTTGTAGCTGCCATTCAGAGGAGTGCCTGAGCATGAAGCGGATAAAACAAATCAGACACAGGTGGGGCGGCGTATTTTATGAGATCCGTCTGAATCTGATTGCCCTGGCCCTTCTGATCATCCTGTCTGTGGTGGGAACCAGCGTCCTGCGGACAGCTATGCTGAAAAATTCCTGGAAGAGCGGCATGGCCCTGGCCAGGGATTACGCGGCGGAGGAGCGGGCGAATCTCTCGGTATACGAGACGCTGATCTCCTTCGGCGCGGTGATGGTGACGGAGCAGATTGATAATCACGGCTCGGATGATGTGCTGATGCGTTGGCTGGAGCGCTACTTTTCCCGGCTGAAGGCTGTGCTGGGAGAGGGCGTGGTGACGCCCTACATGATTATGGACGGCAAGGTCTATAATGTAAACCCGTGGGTGGATGATCCGGATTTTGATGTCAGGCAGCGGGACTGGTATAAGCAGGCCCTGGAGGCTGAGGGCAGCGCCATTTTTACCGATGTGTATACGGATGCAGTGACCGGCCGGCCGGTGGTGACCATAGCCATGCGCTGCGGAGACAATGACGATCTTCTGGCCTTTGATATATTTCCGGAATACTTCCGGTTTAAGTTTAATCCCCTGGATTTGGATACGGGGGATTCCTTCTTCCTCTGCGACAGCACCGGGAACCTGATTTATAAGCAGACGGATCTGACAAAGAGCGATGAAGAAATCCAGCAATATCTGGCGGGGATTCTGGAAAAGCTTGAGGCGGGAGAGCTGGAGGACTATTCCTCCTACATTATTGATCTGGACGGAAATCAGCGGTGCATTTATTACGCGCAGATGGACAATGGCTGGTATTCCATTGTCACCGTGCCTTATGGGAATATTCTGGGAGAGCTCAGTCATTTTATGCTGGTTTTCGGCCTGATGATTGCGGTCTTCCTGCTGATTACGGTGATGATGGCCTGGAGGAACATGGTCTTCAGCGCGCGGATGGAGCGGACCAATGAGACTGTGCGGGTTTTAGGCAATTCCTACTACGCGCTGTACCGCATTGACTTAAAGAAAAACGCCTACGAGATGATCAAGGGCTCCGACTATGTGCGGGCCCGGGTGCCGGAGGCAGGCCAGTATGAGGTGCTTCTCAAGGCCATGAAGGAGGTCATAGAGCCTGCGGCCTGCGAGGAGTTTTCCCGGAGCTTTTCCACAGAGAATATCCGCAGTCTGGTGTCTCACCGGGTGCGGGACTATGGCGGCGATTTCCTGCGGCGGTTTGGAGACGGGTACCGGTGGGTCAGCGTCCGCGTCCTTTTCGATGAGTCCTTAGCGCCGGAGGAGGCGGTTCTGTGCTTCCGCGAGGTGGAGGAGGAAAAGCAGCAGCAGCTCAGGGAGCGGAGGCTTTTGGAGGATGCACTGGATGTGGCCAAGCAGAATGAGAAGGCCAAGCAGACCTTCTTCAGCAGCATGTCCCACGATATGCGGACGCCTTTAAATGCCATCATCGGCCTCTCGGAGCTGGCTTCCCAGCACTGTGATGACCCGGACAAGGCTGCAGCCTATCTGGGGAAGATTAATTATTCCAGCCGCCAGCTTCTGGGGCTGATCAATGATATCCTGGATATGTCCCGGATGGAGCAGGGAAAGATCATTTTAAACAATCAGGAATTTAATCTGGCCCAGTGCGCCCAGGAATGTGTGGATACCTTCCGCTTCCAGGCGGAGGCAGAGAAGAAGATCCTGGAGGCAAGGCTGAATATGAAGGAGACCCAGGTGCTGGGCGATCCCTTCCGTATCGGGCAGATTTTAAATAACCTGGTTTCCAATGCCATGAAATTCACCCGGGAGGGCGACCAGATCCGGGTATCCATCGACCAGCTGGATGAAGGGGAGGCCGACGCAGGCGATGTGGCTAAGTATAAGATCGAGGTGCAGGATACGGGCATCGGCATGTCTGCGGATTATCTGCCTCATCTTTTCGAACCCTATTCCAGAGAACAGCGATTCGGCACCAGGCAGGCCCAGGGCACAGGCCTTGGGATGCCCATCACCAAGAATCTGGTTACGCAGATGAACGGGGAGATCCATGTAGCCAGCAGGCCGGGAGAGGGGACGGTATTCACCATCATCCTGCCCCTTCTGACGGTGGTACAGGAGGAGTATGAGGCGCAGTCTGTTGATTCTCCGGTTTCTGGTTCTCCGGCTTCTGATTCTCAGACTTCTGGTGAAGGTCCGGTGAGCCTTGAGGGCTTGCGTGTCCTTCTGGCAGAGGACAATGAGGTCAATATGGAAATCACCACGGAGCTTCTTGCCATGAACGGCGTCCAGGTGACGCAGGCCTGGAATGGTCTGGAGGCGGTGGAAGCGTTTGAGAAATCGGAGCCTTATTATTTCAATGCCATACTCATGGACATGCAGATGCCTGAGATGGATGGCTGCCAGGCTGCCAGGAAGATCCGCGCCATGAGCCGGCCCGACGCGGCCGCCATCCCCATTATCGCTGTGACGGCCAATGCCTTCGCGGAGGATGTGTCTGCCACCACGGCGGCAGGGATGAATGCACACATTTCGAAGCCCATTGATTTTGGCCATCTGTGCCAGACGCTGGGACGGCTTGTGTGAGGGCCTGACGGAAATCCGCTTCAATCTGCGGATACTTAAATAAATAAGCATAAAAATTTCGTTAATAAAGGAATGAACAGATTTTTAGGGAAAAATCCTCACCAATTCCTTTGAAAATCAGGAATTGGCAAAAAAGCATTGACAGGACAGGATTTCCCGCCTTATAATGCAGGGCAAAGCAAGGGCGCTGAATTTGATCAGCGCCCTTTTCCCGTTTCCTCTGCAGCAGACCAGGGAGGAGAAAATATTCTCCTTCACGTTCTGCCGGTATGAAAAAGCCCGGCCGGCCGGGAATGTGCTGGTATAAATGAAGATACGTCTCCTGGCATTCAGGCAGGCGTATGGGGAAAGAGGAGGAAAATCTATGTATTCATCCGTTGACGTAATCTGGACCCTTTTTGGGGCAGCACTGGTATTTTTGATGCAGGCGGGCTTTGCTCTCTGTGAGGCAGGTATGACCCGGGCGAAGAATACCGGAAATATATTAATGAAGAACCTGATGGACTTCTGTATCGGCACGCCGGTGTACTGGTTTGTGGGCTTCGGCATTATGTTCGGAGGCTCCGGCGCCCTCATCGGCGGCTTTGACCCCTTTATCCGGGGCAGCTATGATTTTGGAACCCTTCCGTTAATGTGCTATGTGATCTTTCAGACGGTCTTTTGTGCCACGGCAGCCACCATCGTATCCGGCTCCATGGCAGAGCGGACCAATTTCAAGGCCTACTGTGTTTACAGCGCTATGATTTCTCTGATTGTCTATCCCATTTCCGGACACTGGATCTGGGGCGGCGGCTGGCTTTCTCAGCTGGGCTTCCATGATTTTGCCGGAAGCACGGCAGTGCACATGGTGGGCGGCATCACTGCCTGCATCGGTGCAAAGATGCTGGGCCCCAGAATCGGCAAGTACGATAAGAACGGCAAGGCCCGGGCGATTCCCGGACACAACCTGACGGCGGCAGCTCTGGGCGTCTTCATCCTCTGGTTCTGCTGGTTCGGCTTCAACGGCGCCAGCACCGTGGCTATGAGCACCGATGAGGATATGATGAGCGCCAGCCAGATTTTCATGAACACCAATATGTCGGCAGCAGTGGCCACTTGTACAGTGATGATCCTCACCTGGATCCGTTACAAGAAGCCTGATGTGTCCATGTCCTTAAACGGTTCTCTGGCCGGTCTGGTGGCAGTTACCGCCGGATGCGACATGGTTTCCACCACAGGCGCCTTCTTTATCGGA
The DNA here is from genome assembly GCA_017889125.1 of Lachnospiraceae bacterium. Taxonomy (GTDB): domain Bacteria; phylum Bacillota; class Clostridia; order Lachnospirales; family Lachnospiraceae; genus Caccovicinus. The sequence goes on along the minus strand of JAGHER010000211.1, from coordinate 1,668 downwards.
CTGATTGCCGGAATCATTCTGGTATTCTCAGTAGAATTCTTTGACAACAAGGCAAAGATTGATGACCCGGTAGGCGCCATCTCCGTTCACGGGGCCTGCGGCGCGGCAGGAACCATCCTTACCGGATTCTTTGCCCTGGACGGCGGCGTGCTTTATGGCGGAGGCTTCCATTTCCTGGGCGTGCAGGTTTTAGGCGTTCTGTCCGTGGCTGCCTGGGTTGTAGTGACCATGACCATTATCTTTACCATCATTGACAAGACCATCGGCCTGCGGGTTCCTGCAGACGTGGAGATCGACGGTCTGGATTACCATGAGCATGGCCTGGTCAGCGCATACGCAGGCTTCACTATCACCGACGTGTCCACCGGTATGGAGGTCAATGCCAATACAGACCTGGGCGAAGGCGAGTACAGCCAGGCCACCGAAAAGCAGAAGAGTATGGCCGTCCCCGTGGTGCGGACAGAGTTTACCGGCGAGGAGACCGGCATGTACAAGGTATCCATTATCGCCAAGCATTCCAAGTATGAGACCCTGAAGAATGCCTTAAATGAGCTGGGCGTCACAGGAATGACGGTGACCCAGGTTATGGGCTGCGGTATCCAGAAGGGCGTGGGCGAGCGCTACCGCGGCGTGGAGATGGATGTAACCGTGCTTCCCAAGATGAAGGTGGAGGTAATCGTTGGAAATATCCCCGTAGAAAAGGTGATCGAGACCGCCAAGAAGGCTCTCTACACCGGCCATATCGGCGATGGAAAGATCTTTGTTTACGATGTGCGCAAGGTGGTAAAGGTGCGCACCGGCGAGGAGGATCTGGCGGCGCTGCGGGATGTGGAGTAGTGTGTTCAAAGTTTTTCTAATAAAAGGCTAAATATTATTAATTTTACTTACTGGTCTCTGGAATCTATAATGAATGCAGAGAGGTGTGAGGCTGCCAGGCAGATGGATGCGGGCGGACACGCGAAGTTAAAGATTATTATAGAAGGAGAGGCCAGTAATGATGAAGTATGTAAGAAGCGAAGAGATTTCACAGCTGTTAAAGGATGTGAAGATCCCCAAAATGTTTCACGCTGTGCAGGAGTTTAAGAAGGATCGGCTGGAGCCCGCCCAGATTCCGGCTGTGGTGCATGAGCAGCTCTCCCGCCCGGAGATCAGTGAGAAGGTGAAGCCGGGCATGGAGATTGCCATCACCGCCGGAAGCCGGGGCGTGGCTAATGTGGATATCATCACCAAGGCTATCGTGGATTTCTGTAAAGAGAAGGGAGCAAAGCCCTTTATCGTTCCGGCTATGGGAAGCCACGGCGGCGCCACGGCAGAGGGACAGAAGGAGCTTCTGGCCGGATTCAATATCACCGAGGAGACCATGGGCTGCCCCATCCGCTCTTCTATGGAGACGGTGCTTTTAGGCTATTCCGAGTTTGGAAAGCCGGTGTACCAGGATAAGAACGCCCATGAGGCCGACGGCATTATCCTTTCCTGCCGGATCAAGCCCCACAATGCCTTCCGGGGCAAGTACGAGAGCGGCGTCTTAAAGATGCTGGTGGTAGGCCTTGGCAAGCAGAAGGGCGCCGAGAGCGTCCACAGCGACGGCATGGACAATATGGCCCGCAACATTCCCGCCAACGGAAAGGTGGCCCTGGAAAATTCCAAAATCCTCTTTGCCATCCCCTG
>JAGHER010000210.1 GCA_017889125.1 Lachnospiraceae bacterium | reverse complement strand
ATGATTGCTATGGCCATGTCCTCTGAGCCTACGGTGCTTGTGGCGGACGAGGCCACCACGGCACTGGATGTGACTACCCAGGCGCAGCTTTTGGAAATGATCCGGGATATTGCCAAAAAGACTAACACGGCAGTGATTATTGTTACCCACAATCTGGGGATTGTGGCAAGATTTGCTGAACGGATCTACGTGATGTACTCGGGAAGCGTGGTGGAAACCACAGATACGAAACGGCTTTTTGCCAATCCGGAGCATCCTTACACCCGGGCCCTTCTGCGGGCTATCCCTCGGCTGGATGATCCCAAGGACCGGATTTTGATTCCCATTGAAGGACTTCCGCCGAACCCGGCGACGCGGCCGGAGTACTGTCCCTTCTATGACCGGTGCGAATACCGGATGGACAAGTGCAGGGAGTGCAGCAAACCAAAGCTTAAAGAGCTTGCGCCGGGACATTTTGCCGCATGCCATCTCACTGAGGAAGAGAAGCAGAGGAAGGCGGAGGAGATTGCCGGAAAGGAAATCAAGCGGGCGCCGAAAATTGTTGTTGGCAGCGAGCTGTGCCTGGATGTGCGGAAGGTAAGAAAGTATTTTCCGATTTATAAGGGGCTTACACGCAAGAAGGTGGGGGATGTGAAGGCTATTGAGGATATCACCTTCCGGGTTCGCAAAGGAGAAACCCTGGGTATCGTAGGAGAATCCGGCTGTGGGAAAACTACCCTAGCCCGCTGCATTATGCGGGTGTACAAGCCGGAGGAAGGGGAGATCTTCTTTAATGGAGAGGATATTGCCGGGCTGAATGACCGGCAGATGTATCCCTACCGGAGAAAGATTGCCATGATTTTCCAGGATCCCTTCTCCTCGCTGGATCCAAGGCAGACGGCAGAATCCATTGTGGGAGAGTCCCTTCTTCTCCACAAGCTGGTGAAAAACCGCAAAGAATACGATGAACGGGTGGACGAGCTGTTCCGGATTGTCGGTCTTGATCCGGCGTTAAAATACCGGGTTCCACATGAATTTTCCGGCGGCCAGCGGCAGCGGATCGGCATTGCCAGGGCCCTTTCCTCAGAGCCGGATATGATTATCTGTGACGAGCCGATCTCTGCGTTGGATGTGTCTATCCAGGCCCAGATCATCAATCTTTTAGAGGAGCTGCAGGCAAAGCTTGGATTGACCTACCTGTTTATCGCCCATGATCTGGCGGTGGTAAAGCATATCAGCAACCGGATTCTGGTGATGTATCTGGGGCGGGTTGTGGAGATCGCGGACTGTGACGAGCTGTATGCGAATACTCTTCATCCCTATACAAAGACGCTGCTCAGCGCTGTGCCGGTAGCGGATCCGGTGGTGGAAGAAACCAGAGAGCGGGTTCCCATCCGGGGCGAGGTTCCCAGCCTGACTAACCGTCCGGCGGGCTGTCCCTTCCATGACCGCTGTGCACAGGTATGTGACCGGTGCCGGAAGGAGGTTCCAACTTTAAGAGATGTAGGAAATGGCCATGAAGTTGCCTGTTTCCTGTATGATAAATAACCACACAAAAAGGAGGAAAAATGATGAAGTTAACGAAAAAAATCTTGTCTCTGGCACTTGCGGCAGCGCTGACTGCCGGGATGACGGCTGGATGCTCCGGCGGAGGCGGAAACACTGCGGCCCCCACGGCGGGCAGTACGCCTGCAGCTTCGGCAGAGGAAGGCGGAGAAAAGGGTGCGGCGGAAGAGGCAGGGACAGAAGGCGCCGGGGCGATCAAGGAGGGCGGAAGGCTGGTCATCGCGATTCCTCAGCTCCACAATACCTTTTTCATGCCCCAGTCCACTACCACCAGCGACCGCTTCGGCGCCCAGCCGGTGCTGGAGTCTTTAGGCCGGGCTGATGCAGAGGGAAATTATTATCCCTGGCTGGCAGAGGAATTCATTACGGATGCAGATAACCTGACCTTTACCATCAAGCTGAGAGACGGGGTGAAATTCCATGACGGCTCTGTCTGCGACGCCGACGCCGTGGCCTGGAATATCCAGCAGTATATCGACAACGGAAAGGCCAGCGAGATCGGCACGCCGGAGGAAGTACGGGTTGTGGATGATCTGACGGTAGAGATCCAGTACGGCAAATGGGCAAATGACTGGGAGAACGTGATCGGCGATATTTACATCTGCTCCAAGGAGGCCTATGAAAAGAATGGAGAAGAGTGGTGCAAGACCCACGCCGTGGGAACCGGCCCCTTTATCCTGGAGTCCTTCGTTATGGACAATAAGATTACCTACACCAAGAACGAGGAGTATCGCATTGAAGGGCAGCCGTATCTGGACAGCCTGGAAATCGATATGATTACCGATACCAATACCATGATGTCTGCTCTCTTAAATAACGAGGTGGGCATTGCCATGAAGTTTGAGAACGAGGCCATCATCAATACCATCAAGCAGGCTGGATTTGCGAGTATCGGAACGAAAAATGCCAATGTGGCAGATATTAAGCACATCATCTGGAACAGCAAGAGCGACAAGCATCCCATGGGCGATCTGCGGGTAAGACAGGCCGTGATGCATGCCATTCAGTGGGATGAGGTGGCCAAGGCGCTCTCCGGCGGACTGGGTGAGGCGACGCCGCTTTTCTGCACCAAGGATTCCTGGGCTTACTCTCCGGATGCGGAATTCTATACCTATGATCTGGATCAGGCAAAGGATCTTTTAGCGGAGGCGGGATATCCCGACGGCTTTGAGACTACCATTTACACCAAATCTGCGGACAATGACACAGCTACCGCCTTCCAGGCGATCTTAGCTCAGATCGGGATCAAGGCAGAAGTCAATACCGTGGACAGCTCCGTGCTTGCCGCCATGCAGGCAGAGGACGATATCGACGGCTTTATCGCAAACCGCGGCGCCAGCAAGATGGACTTTACCAACAATTACATCCGTCTCTATTCCTCTGAGGGAATCAAGAATCACGGCATTATGTTAAGACCGGATGAATTTGAAGAGCCTTTATTTGCGGCAAGAGCGGCAAAGACGCTGGATGAGAAAAAGGAAAATCTGCAGAAGGCAGCCAAGGCGCTGGTTCAGGATTATGTGATGATCACTCCATTGGCCGTTGTGTATTATGAGGCCTTTTCCGCTCCGAATATTGCGGACAGCGGCATCTATGACGTAAGTCTGGAGCAGTGGACGCCGGAAGCTGTACACTGGACAGAATAAAAAGAAATGAAGGGGATTGGTTATGCTGGGAGAAAAGATTAAAATACAGTCAAAGGTTGATTCAGGCTATACGGACGAACAGCTGCTGTTTGTCAAGCAGATGGGCGTGAAATACGTCTATGTGATCTTTAGAGACGAGCATACGGACTATGATTCCGTTATGCGCTTTGTGGAACGGTGCCGCAGATTTGACCTTACGGTGACGGACGCGGGAAATGTGAATTTGTACAAAAATGATAAGATTCATCTTGGTCTTCCCGGAAGGGATGAGGCCATTGAAGCCTACAACAACTTTAACCGGATCCTGGGCAAGGCAGGGATTCCTGTAGGGTATATGACCTGGGAGCCGAATCAGGTGCTGACCACGGCGTTTAAGGTGAGCGAACACACAAGCGGCGGCATCGGCCGCGTGGTGGATATCCGGGAGATGGAAAAACGGCCCTACACCCACGGCCGCCTGTACACGAAGGAGGAGATGTGGGAGAATTTCAAGTATTTCCTGGATCGGGCTCTGCCGGTATGCGAGGAAGCCAATATCCGGATCGCCCTTCATCCGAACGATCCGCCGGTTGACTGTCTCGTGGGCATTTCCAATCTCATCACCTCTGCCGAGGACTATAAGCACGCCTTTGAGCTGGCGGGGAACAGTCCCTATCTGGGGATGAAGATGTGCATCGGATGCTGGCTGGAGGGCGGAGAAAAGTTTGGCAATGTGCTGGAGGACATCCGTTACTTTGTGGAGAATAAGAAGGTTTTCCTGGTGCATTTCCGCAATGTGAGCAGTCCGATTCCTTATTTTGAGGAGACCCTTCTGGAAAATGGCTATATGGACATGTACGCGCTGATGAAGCAGTTTGTTCGCAGCGATTATGACGGCATGATGCATGTGGATCATGTGCCAGTGTGGGGAGAGAGCGTAGGCGGAGAAAATTCCTCCTGGGCCTACAGCACCGGATATTTGAAAGCGCTGTTAAACTGCGCGAAGGCGGAGTTGAATTCTGCGGAGAAGACGATATGATCGATTGTGCAGTTGAATGCAAAATAAAGCCCCGGTGGAGGGACAAAGGGTGGGTGATGGAGAAGGCAAAGGAGGCCATGACTGCTCCCATCCTTCACATCACCGATGTGCAGAGCAGCGAAAGCACCGGAGGGATCCATGATTATTATTCCAACGGAGACTACTGGTGGCCGAACCCGGATACGCCGGACGGGCTTCCCTATATCCAGAGGGATGGGGAGACGAATCCCTATAATTTTAACGCCCACCGGATAATCCTGCGGCAGATGCGCACCAATGTGGCGTATCTTGCCTCTGCCTATGTGCTTACCAAAGAAGAGCAGTATGCCCGGCGGGCGGTGGCACATTTGAAGGAATTTTTCTTGGATGAAAAGACGTACATGGCGCCCCACCTGTCCTATGCCCAGGCCATTTCCGGTATATGCACCGGCCGGGGGATCGGCATTATCGATACCCTTCATCTGGTGGATGTGGTTTTTGCGGCTGAGAAGTTAAAGTCCGCCAGCTGTATGACGGAGGAGATCTACGGGGGATTAAAGGACTGGTTTTCTCGGTATCTGGGCTGGATGCTCACCTCCCCCAACGGGATTCAGGAGATGAATAAGGATAACAATCATGGCGTCTGCTTTTTTGTGCAGGCGGCGGCCTTCGCGCGGTTCACCGACAATGAACGGATCGTGGATTTCTGCAGGGAATACTACAAGAAAGGCCTGCTGCGGCAGGAGGCGGCGGACGGCTCCTTCCCCCGAGAGCTGGGCCGGACAAAGCCGTATAATTATTCTCTGTTTGTGGTGGACAATATGGTTTCCCTCTGCCACCTTCTGTCGGTGCCGGAGGACAACCTGTGGGAGTATGAATCACCAGATGGGAGAAGCATAAAGAAGGCTTTGGATTTTCTTACCCCCTATCTGCTGGATAAGGAATCATGGCCCTATCCGCCGGATGTGATGCACTTTGACGCCTTTCCGGCAAGGCACGGGTTTTTGCTTCTTGCGGGCTGTGTGCTGGGGAGACGGGAGCTTTTGGAGCTGTATTACCGGCTTCCGGGGGAATCCCAGGATGAGGAGGCGAGAAGGAATATTGCATCGAGGCAGCCGCTGCTGTGGATGGATACATAAGAAATATAGACGAATGAAAAACATATGAAGGAAGCACCTTCAGGTTCTGGAATCAGTCAGGCCTGAGGGTGCTTTTTTGCAGCAGAATTTTTGGAGCCGGGATATTTCTGTTCCGCCGTGGGAAGGGAAGTCCCGGTAATATTCTTTTTATAATATCGAACTGCGTGGTCAATCAGATCCCGATAGTTTTCCGCAGAAGCGCCGGGCTTGATGAAAACCGCGTGCAGCCGGTAGATCTTTGGCGACAGGGAGAAATATTTGATTTTCGGATTTTCCTGCAGGCGGTTTAAGGGGATGAAGCCCAGTCCCAGCCCGCTGGCTACCATATTCAGGATGGCGGTAATATCAGAAGCATTGTGAATCAGGTGGTAGTTCAGCAGAAAGTCCTTAAAAAAGTCATCAACCAGGTAACGTATGCTGCTTCCGCGGTATGGAAGGATAAAGGGGCAGAGGGGGAAGAGCTGAAGGATTTTCTGGGCGGTGAGCCTGGGGAAGGGGATTCCGTCATAGCGGGCGCAGGAGGGATTGTTCGCGGGTACAGCCAGGAACAGCTCTTCCTTCGCCAGAATCCGGCAGGGCCCCTGGTACAGCTTGTCCGTGTGCGCCGTCACAAAAACCAGATCCATATTCCCTCTTTCCAGGGAATAAATGGCGGTGTCGATATTCGAGCAGTCCAGGATACTGACCTCCTCTTCCGGGTGAAGAAGCCGGTACTTCGGCAGGATATCCTCCAGCATGCGGATGGCGGTGGCGGAGGTAGTGCCGATATGGATCTGAGTTGGCCCGGAGAGGGCGGCCAGCTTTTGATTAAACTGGCGGGTAAGGGCCAGCATATTTTTGGCGTATTCAATGTAGAGGGCGCCTGCGGGAGTAGGTGTGTATTTCCCGCCTGAGCGGATGAACAGCTTCTTTCCCAGGGACTTCTCCTCGTGGGACAGAAACTGACTTAAATTGGATTGAGAGATAAACAGCTTCTGGGCAGCCTTTGTCATGTTGCCTGTTTCCTCCAGAGCAATGAGGTATTCCAGATATCGAAGATTAACCATTATCCGTGCCTCCTTACAGTGCGGCCGTCTTTGAAGCGGGTTGTGGCAAAAGCGTACAAACGGGCGCAGAAAATCGGGGTTTGTTATCGGTGAAAATCAATAAAAAAGTTATCTGCTTTTTGGCAATTCTGCAAAATAAATCTATTGAATTATTATAGCAAAGGAAAATTGTAAAGTAAATATGAATAAGTATTAATGGCATTAATACTTGCGTTTAATATTATATATTAGACAAAATGATGAGAAAAATATAAGATTATCTCAAGATAAATGTGCAAACAATATAAAAACAAAAAATAGTCGACAAAATATTGTTGCTACATTACACAAAAAAGGAGGAGGAAATGGGAAGATTTATATTAAAAAGAATTGGGCAGACGTTGATTGTCCTGTTCATTGTGTCCGTATTTATTTTTCTTCTGGTGTCCTTCCTGCCCGGCGATCCGGTGTACGCTATGCTGGGCGGCGAGATTACCCAGGAAACTTATGACCGGTGGTATCTGGAGCTGGGGCTGGACAAGCCTTTGATTCTTCGGTATTTATCCTGGATTTCCAAAGCAGTAACCGGCGATTTCGGTATGTCGGCAAGCCAGCACAAGGAAGTGGTAGCCGTGTTGGCGGAGCGGGTTCCGGTGACGATTTATTTATCGCTGCTGTCGTTCTTTATCAGTATCCCTCTTGGCATCCTGTTCGGTATTATCAGTGCCGTAAACCGGGGAAAACTTTTGGACAGCGTGTTAACTACCTTCGCCAATGTATGCTGCTGCCTTCCGCAGTTTTTCTTAAGCGTACTGTTTTTGTACCTGTTTTCCATTAAGCTCCATCTGCTGCCGTCCTTTGGATTTGTGTGGCCCTGGGAGGATCTGCAGAAAAGCCTTCTGCAGACCATCATGCCGCTGCTGTGTCTGACTATCGGCGGAATTGCTTCCATATGCCGGCAGACCAGGTCCAGTATGCTGGAGGTAATTGGACAGGACTACATTCGCACAGCCAAAAGCAAGGGACTTGCTCAGAACCGGATTATCTTTGTTCATGCGATGAAAAATGCGCTGATTCCGGTAATAACCCTTATGGGTCTTCGCCTGGGCGGCCTGATCGGCGGCTCCATGTTTGTGGAATCGGTGTTCAATATCCCGGGTATGGGAACGCTTCTTGTTATGGCCATTCAGGCTCAGGATATTCCCCTGATCCAGGCCTGCGTACTCCTGATTGCTGTTGTGGCCTGTGTGGTAAATATTATTACCGATATCGTATATGCAGCAGTAGATCCGAGAATTAAAGTATAAGAGGTAATTAATATGGAAAAGGAAAATACAGTGGTTCAGGAGCGGAAGGAGGCTGGATACAGCCGGCGTGAGAAGGCAGTAAAATTCTTCCGGGTGCTATTTAAAAGAAAGCTGGTTCTCATCAGTGCCGTAGGTCTGGTTTTGATTGTGCTGATGGCCATATTTGCCCCTCTTGTGGCTCCGTACGATCCAAATGTCCAGTCTCTGATGGATGCGCTGAAGACTCCGTCCTCTCAGTATCTTCTGGGGACAGACAATTATGGAAGAGACATTTTAAGCCGGATTATTTACGGCGCAAGAGTTTCCCTGATCGTAGGCGTTCTGGCTGTAGGAATTGCCTGTGCAATCGGTACCTTTTTCGGTATGCTGGCAGGCTTCTTTGGCGGAATCGTGGATGATGTAATTAACCGAATCAGTGAGGCTATCCGTTCGATTCCTCAGATTGTGCTGGCCATGGCTCTGTGCGCAGTGTTTGGAGGCGGAATCATTAATTTGTCCATTATTCTGGGCATATCGAATATGGCTGTTTATATTCGAATGATGAGAGGGCAGGTGCTTTCCATCAAGGAAACGGATTATGTGATGGCGGCAAAGCTTCAGGGAAATAAAAGCCTGCGTCTGATGTTCAAGCATGTGCTTCCCAACTGTATTTCGCCCATCATTGTACAGATGACTCTTCAAGTAGGCCAGACCATCCTTTCTGAGGCAGGATTAAGCTTTTTAGGTCTGGGAATCAGCGCGCCTACCGCTTCCTGGGGAAGCATCGTCAGTGACGGAAGAGTGTATCTGATGCAGAATCCCTTCTTTGCTCTTGCACCGGGAGTCTGTATCGCATTGCTGGTAATATTCTTAAATACCGTTGGAGACGGCGTAAGAGATGCTCTGGATCCAAGAATGAGAGGCAGATTATGAAACATTTATTAGAAGTAAACGGTATCCATACCTGCTTTATGATGGATGGAAAAAAGGTCCGGGCAGTAGACGGCGTTTCCTTTCATCTTGACCGGGGAGAAATTGTCGGTGTGGTTGGAGAGTCCGGAAGCGGAAAGTCCGTCACCATGATGAGCGTTCTGCAGCTGGTGGGCGCCCCGGGATTTGTGGAGTCCGGCACAGTATATCTGGACGGTGAAGAGAAAAATCTTCTGGAATATGACGGAAACAGTGAAAAAATGCGCTCGGTGAGAGGCGGACGGATCGGCATGATCTTTCAGGAGCCCATGACCTCCTTAAATCCGGTGCTGACAATCGGCTATCAGATCCAGGAAAACATCATGAAGCATCTGGATATGGACAGGCAGCAGGCAAAGGAGCGCACCATTGAAATGCTCCGTATGGTAAAGATCCCGGATGCGGAGCAGCGATTTGATTATTACCCGCAGCAGTTCTCCGGCGGCATGCGCCAGAGGATCATGATTGCCATGGCCATGTCGGCAAAGCCGGATATCCTGATTGCCGATGAGGCTACTACGGCCCTGGATGTGACCACACAGGCACAGCTTCTGGAGATGATCCGCAGCATTGCCAAGGAAACCAATACGGCGGTGATTCTGGTTACCCACAATCTGGGTATTGTGGCCAGGTTCGCAGAGCGGATTTATGTAATGTATTCCGGCAGCGTGGTGGAGACGGCAGGGACGAGAGATATCTTTAAGCATTCGGAGCATCCTTACACCAGAAGCCTTCTGCGGGCCATTCCCAGGCTGGATGATCCCAGGGACAGAATCCTGATTCCCATTGAGGGGCTTCCGCCGAATCCGGCTCTGCGCCCGGACTACTGTCCCTTCTATGACCGGTGCGAATACCGGAAGCCGGAGTGCGCAAAGAGGAATAAGCCGGAGTTAGAAAAGGTGGGAGAGGAGCATTATTCCGCTTGCTGGCTCACCAGGGAAGAGCTTCGCCAGAAGGAAATCGAGATTCAAAATACGCCAAGAAAGGCGGCGCCCCAAAAGAACATTGGCAGCGAAAAGGTGCTGGAGGTAAAGAACGTCCGCAAGTATTTTCCTGTGCTTAAGGGGATAATGAAGCGGAAAATCGGCGAGGTGAAGGCCATCGAGGAAATTACCTTTGATCTGCACAAGGGAGAGACCATGGGAATTGTAGGCGAATCCGGGTGCGGAAAGACCACCATGGCCAGATGTATCATGCGTGTGTACCGGCCGGAAGAGGGAGAAATCAAATTCTCCGGCGTGGACATCGCCCAGATGAAGGACAAGGAGCTTCAGCCTTACCGGAGCCGGATTGCCATGATCTTCCAGGATCCCTTTTCCTCTCTGGATCCCCGGCAGACGGCAGGCTCCATTGTGGCGGAATCACTGCTGATTAATAAATCCTGCAAAACCAAGGAGGAATTAAACCGGAGAGTGGACGAGCTGTTTACCCTGGTGGGTCTTGACCCAGGGCTTAAGGATCGCGTGCCCCATGAGTTTTCCGGCGGACAGCGCCAGCGTCTGGGAATTGCCAGAGCCCTTTCCTCCGATCCGGATGTAATTATCTGCGATGAGCCGATTTCCGCCTTGGATGTATCTATCCAGGCGCAGATTATCAATCTTTTGGAGGAGCTTCAGGCAAAGCTTGGCGTCAGTTATCTGTTCATTGCCCATGACCTGGCGGTGGTAAAGCATATCAGCGACCGGGTGCTGGTGATGTATCTTGGCCGGGTGGTGGAGATCGCCGATGCCCAGCAGCTTTATGCCAATCCTATGCACCCCTATACGGAGGCTCTCCTCGCAGCGGTGCCGGAGGCAGACCCCGATGTGGAGGAGGGGAAGGCTGCTGTGCCCATCAGCGGTGAGGTGCCAAGCATCTTAAACCGTCCACAGGGCTGTCCCTTCCATGACCGGTGCAGCAAGGCTTCTGAGCGGTGCAGGAAAGAGGTTCCGAAACTGATGGATAAGGGAGACGGGCATATGGTGGCCTGCTTCTTATATCAATAAGTTGTAAGCAATTAAATTTATCTATATACAAGGAGGGTATTATGTTTAAGAGACAATTAAGACAGGCTGCGGGATTTTTCCTGGCAGCGACCATGGCAGTGGGTACTGTGGGATGCTCCGGAAGCTCCCAAAAGGCAGACACTACAGCAGCAGAGTCTGCAGCAGGGACAACGGCAGCAGAAAACAGCGGCGAAAGTGCAGCGGCAGAAGAAACCAGCCAGCCGGCAGCGGGTGGAAGCGTAACCATCTGCTATCCGGACATTCTGACCACCTGTTTCCTTCCCTTCTCTGCTTCTACCGGAGACCGTTTCTCTGTGGCACCGGCTATTGAGTCTCTGGGAAGAACAGATATTGAAGGAAATGTTTCCGGATGGCTGGCAGACAGCTTTACGGTGGATCAGGAGAATCTGACCGTAACCATCAAATTAAAAGAGGGCATTCAGTTCAGCGACGGCAGTGATTTTAATGCCGACGCGGTGATTTGGAATTTTGACAAGATGGTGGAAGGCGGAAAGGCTTCTGAGCTGGGCTCTCCGGTTTCCTATGAGAAAACAGACGATTACACCATTGTTGTAAAGTATGATCAGTGGGCGAATAACTGGGAGATTGTATTGTCTGAGGTGTACATTTATTGTCCTGCTGCCTTTGATGCAAACGGTGAGGATTGGGCAGCGATTAATGCAGTAGGTACCGGTCCCTACATCATGACTGAGTATGTAAAGGAAGACCATATTTCCTACGAGAAGAATCCTAATTACTGGATTGAGGGCAAGCCCTATCTGGATGAATTAAATATTGTCTTTATGACGGATATTACAACCCAGCAGGCCGCGTTTATGAATGGGGAGATTGACCTGATTTCCACGAATGATGCTACCCTGACGCAGATTTTGTCCGATGCGGGATTTGAAAATATTGCGGCTCAGGCTCCGGATCTGGGTGCTATCAAGTACATCATGTTTGCTTCTGGTGTTGAGGATTCTCCCTTCCATGATCTGAAGGTGCGGCAGGCAGTATCTCATGCTATTGACTGGGATGGTTATGTATATTCTCTTACGGGAAATCTGGGAATCAAAGTCAGCCAGTTTGGTGTTCCTGGTGCCTGGTCCTATGACGACTCGGTGGAGCTCCCGGCTTATGATGTAGAGATGGCGAAGGCGCTTCTGGCAGAGGCTGGATATCCCGATGGATTTGATACCACCATTTCCACCATTTCCTCTAATAACAACATTGCCGTTCTTCTTCAGGCGTCTCTGGCAGAAATCGGCATCAATGCAGAAATCAATGTAATGGAAACTTCCGCATTTAACGCGGAGAAGGCAGAAGGAACTTACGATGGCGGCATTATCACCGGCCAGGGTGCGTCCAAGCTTGACTTTACGAATAACTATATCCGTCTTTATTCAACACAGGGCATTAACTACCTGAACATGATGGATCATCCTGCGGATTATGAGGAGGCCCTCTTCGGCGCAAGGGCAGCCACAGATCAGGATGAAAAGAAGGCATTGTTGAAGGAGGCTTCCAAGAAGCTTGCCAATGAATACTGCCTGATTCTTCCCATGGCGGCTACCTTCTCCACCTGCTTCTCCAATGATCGGGTGGCAGATTCCGGAATTTATCAGTCCACATCTGTGATCTGGACACCGGAAGACATTAAAGTAATTGAATAAACAGCGGGGGACAAAGAAGAATGCTTGGAGACAAAATTAAAGTACAGTCAAAAGTAGGATCAGAATATACGGATGAGCAGCTGCTCTTTATCCGGCAGATGGGTGTTGATTACGTTTATGTTATCTTTCAGGATGAGCACACGGATTACGATTCCGTCATGCGGTTTACGGAGCGGGTGAGAAAGGCTGGCCTGACCATCACTGATGCCGGAAATGTGAGCATCTACAAATGTGATAAGATTCATCTTGGGCTTCCGGGGAGAGATGAGGCTATCGAGCGCTATAATAATTTTAACCGGATTCTTGCCAAGGCCGGCATCAAGGTTGGTTATGCTACCTGGGAACCGAACCAGGTATTAACCACAAAATTTGCGGTGGGAGAGCATACAAAGGGAGCAGTGGGACGGATTGTGGATCTTGAAGAGCTGGAAAGCCGGCCCTATACCCATGGAAGACTGTTTACCCAGGAAGAAATCTGGGAGAATTTCAAATATTTCCTGGACCGGGTGCTTCCGGTGTGTGAGGAGCTTGATTTTAAGATTGCCCTTCATCCCAATGATCCGCCGGTGGACTGCCTGGTGGGCGTATCCAATCTGATTACCTCTGCAGAGTGCTACAAGAAGGCCTTTGCTCTTTCTGGGAACAGCCCCTATCTGGGAATGAAGATGTGTGTGGGCTGCTGGCTGGAAGGCGGAGATCAGTTTGGGGATATTCTTAAAGATATCCATTATTTTGTGGAGAACAATAAAGTGTTCTGCGTACATTTCCGCAATGTAAGCAGCACCCTTCCCAAATTCGAGGAAACCCTTTTAGAGGATGGATACATGGATATGTATAAGGTCATGAAAGCATTTGTGGAGAGCGATTATGACGGGGTGATTCATGTAGATCACGTTCCGGTGTGGACAGAAAGTTGCGGAGGAAGCGATTCTGCCTGGGCCTACTGCACGGGATACATGAAGGCACTGTTAAACTGTGCGAAAGCAGAGATTAACGCAGCGAAATAAAAGAACATAAAGGATTTACGGTGCAGAGGGCTGCTATGCTGAAAACAAAATCAGCATGGCGGCCCTTTTCGCACATTCCCCGCTTGTAATTTTCATGATAAATGCTAAAATAAGCGGTGTAACTATTTCAGAGAACGGCTTTGCAAGATACTGGGGAGGATAAATATGGATCATCTGGATTACCAGATTCTTCGGCT
>JAGHER010000209.1 GCA_017889125.1 Lachnospiraceae bacterium | reverse complement strand
TTAATTTTACCACAAATGGATGCTCTTTTTTCATTCACTTGATAGGTGAAAAGCAATATTCAGTTAAAATACAGTAACTATGTGGCTTTCAGCCACATTCGTGGCAAAGTCGTGAATAATTCAGGTTTATCTACACTACTCTCTTTCGAATATGAGACGGTATTATTAAGCAAAAATATGGCAATATCCATCATGATGTCACTTTTCCTTGCTATCTTTACGGTTTTGCATTAGAATGAAGCAGCACTTAAATTCATACTATCTAAAAAAGTAATCGTTCTCGTTTCTGAGTCGGTTACTTTTTTATAAGTAAGCAATGCTATATTGTTGCGTTATTTCATCTTTTACAATCATTACACATACCGCATTGAAAATTTTAAAGAAGTAGAGAAAGCCTGGATTACTAATTCTTCCAGGCTTTCTTTACTTCTTTTATGGAGTCGAAAATATAAGTTGGAGAGTACGTATGAATCATAGTATCTGTTTTTTTCGCTTCACCGGTTAGTACCAGGACTGTCTCTACCCCAGAAGCGTTCCCGCATGCAATGTCAGTGTAAAACCTGTCACCCACTATCACGGTTTCCTCTTTGGTAAACGGATTTTCCCGGAGCGCAATATCCACCATATCGGTAGAAGGTTTTCCGATATAATGTGGTACCTGGCCTGTGGCATTAGTGATCATCTGACATATGGATCCGCAGTCGGGTACATAGCCAAATGGGACCGGGCAGACCAGATCCGGGTTGGTGGCAAGGAAGGTGACAGGGCGGGTCTGCAGGATGCGGCAGGTGTCAGTCAGCTTCTTGTAGGTAAGTTCGCTGTCGTAGGCAACCAGCACAAAGGAAATATCCTGGGTGTCCGGATCCGTGGTGACGCGGATTCCATGTCCTTCAAGCTCTCGAATCAGTGATCGTGTTCCAAGTGTATAGATAGTCTTTCCAGCTGCGTGTTGCCGTAGCCAGCTGGCAGAAGCGGTGGAGGCAGTTACAAAATTCTGTGGATCGGTTGAGACACCCATCTGACGGAATTTTTTGATGTAGTCCGCAATGCTTTTGGTGGAGTTATTGGTAATGAATACAAACTGCCCGCCGCGCTCTTTAATTTCCTGGAAGAATTCCGCCGCTCCGGGCAGCAGGACATCGCCCAAGGCCACGGTTCCGTCAATATCAAATAAGAAGAGTTTCTTTTCGGAAAGCATAAGCTACCTCCGGATCTGCTCCAGAAGCCAGGAAATGTCTTCTTGGATTCCGGATTCATCATCTGCCACATCCGGGCTGTATTCCAGAACCAGATCTGCGTTTGGAGTCAGTCTCTGATAATCAGACAGAAACAGGGGAAAATCCAGGGTCCCGTGGAAAATCCGCTGATGGCTGTCGTGAACACCGTCGTTGTTGTGAAGATGGTAAGCCACGATCTGATCCTTTAACGCTTCCATGGTCTGTGCCAGGTCCCAGCCGTTGGCGTAAGCATGGCCAATGTCGATCAGCACGGGATAATGCTCTTCCCTGCAGAGCTGGATAAACGCATCCTGGTCAAACAGCATGTTGCCGCGGTCCAGGACACCGGCATTCTCCACCACCACCGGGATCTGGTGCGGCTTGAACAGCTCCGCAATTTCCCTGTAGTTTTCTCTGGAAACACGGATCATCTCTTCCCGGCGTTCTTCCGTCACCGGGATGTTGTTGTGATGAAAGACCAGATACTGGCTTCGAAGGCGCACACAGTAAGGCAGGGTTTGGCGGATCAGGTTCATGGAGTGCGCATATTCCGGGGTGCCGGGGGCTGCGCTGTGCTCGGTTTCATAGTACGGGCCATGAAAACTAACTAGGATTCCTTCAAACTCCGGCAGGCAATGAAGAAGCTCTTCCTCATAGCAGTCTGCGTCAAACATAGGGAACAGCTCGACGCCAATCTGACCACGGAAGGCATGTAAATGCGGGATGACCCGGGCAAGCTGACCCGGTTTATACACATTGGTACTGACCAAAAGATTCATGATATTTACCTCCTGTTTTCTGGTTTTTATTCTGGGCATCCGGCATGGAAAAATCCAGGGCTGCGTTCAGACGGCGAATTTCTTCTGGATATCCAAGGGACTTCTCGCTCTGGGCATCAAACAGATGCAGTTTGCGGAAATCAATATTCATGAAAATGTTTTCGCCTGGGCGCGGGACCGAGTCATTGCAGATGGCAATCAACTCACTCTTTTCACCCTTGACATCAATATAAACGCCGTAGCGGTTTCCATAGTCCTCCACGTATTTTACGGTTCCGCAGATGGAAGTTTCCGTTGGACGGCTGCTTAAGACTATATGTTCTGGGCGGATGCCAACGCAGTATTTTCCGGATGGACAGGCATCTGCGATCGGACGCCACATCGGAGCCAGTCTGATCATCTGGTCTCCGATGGAGAGATTGCCGTTTTCATACTGGCAGGAGATGATGTTCATGGACGGAGAGCCAATGAATCGGGCACAGAAAATACTTGCCGGCATATTGTATACATGGCTTGGCGTGTCCAGCATTTCCATATTTCCGCGATACATGATGGCAACACGCTGTCCCACGGTCATGGCCTCAATCTGGTCATGAGTGACATAAACCATGGTCGGACGGTACATCTCGTGGATCTTGACCAGTTCTTTTCGCGCACGCAGGCGGAGCTGTGCATCCAGGTTGGAAAGCGGTTCATCCAGAAGAAAGTAGTCAGAGCGTTTTACGACGGCGCGGGCCAGGGCAACACGCTGGCGCTGTCCACCGGAAAGATCCTTCGGCTTGCGGTCCTCCAGACCTTTCAGCTGCAGTATTTCCAGTACTTCCTCCAGGCGGCGGTTAATCTCAGCCGCTTCCATTTTGTGGGCTTTCAGACCGTAGATGATGTTATTTTTTACAGTCATATGCGGGAAAAGGGCGTAGTTCTGGAATACCATGGATACGCCGCGGTCTCCGCAGGCAACATTGTTGACTACCTGGCCTCGCATATGCAGGGAGCCGGAGGTGATATCCTCCAGACCGGCGATCATGCGCAGGGTGGTGGATTTTCCGCAGCCGGACGGGCCCAGCAGAATCAGCCGCTCCCCCTCCCGGATTTCCATATTCAGATCATTGACGATCACATTTTTTCCGTATGCTTTTACGACGTGTTCAAAAACGATATTATTCATAAGTCCTCCTGACAGATTAACCTTTTACGCCGGATGCGGCAAAGGTGTTGATGATATAGCGCTGGAAAATAAGATACAGAGCCAGCGGAATGATCATGGTGATGACGGATACGGCCATGGCAATGGTAAATTCGGTGCCGCCCTCAGCGCTGATGTACATCTGGAGCGCCAGGGAAAGCGTGTAGTTTTCCTTGCTCTTTAAGATGAGCACCGGCCATACATACTCGTTCCAGGAATTGATAAAGAAAATGATCCCGGTCGTGAGAATGGACGGGCGTACCAGCGGCAGGATGATATCTCGCATGATCTTGAGGCTGCCGATGCCTTCCATCCGCGCAGCCTCAATGAGGGCCTTCGGGATTCCGCGCATGGCCTGGCGCAGCAGGAAGATACCTAAAACATCCGCAAACTGCGGAAGTGCCACGCCCCAGATGCAATCCCGCAGACCGAGTTTTGAAATCATCAGGTAGTTTGGAATCATGGTCACGGTGAACGGAATAAACATGGTACTCAGCATGATAAAGTAGAAAAACTGTTTTCCTTTGTAATCAAAATAGACAAAGGAATAGGCGGCAAACAGGCTGGTAATGGTTTTGAAGATGGTAACGGATGCCGCGATCAGAAATGTATTTAAGGTTATCTGGACAAATGGCAGTTTTTCAAATACATGCCGGTAGTTTTCCAGAGTCGGGTGAGACGGAATGATCTCAAAAATGGTATTAAATGCGTCCTGCAGAGTCTTGAAGGAGTTGGACAGAGCGAACACGATGGGAACCAGCATGAGGAAGACGATGGCGCCCAGGATCATGTGCCAGCCAATTTCCGAATGATTGTTAGTTTTCATAGTAGACTCCCTTCTCCACAAATTTAAATTCCAGAAGTAAAAGGACAATGAACAGCAGCATGGTCAGAATGGAAATGGCCGATGAGGTGCCGGTCCGGTACAAGGTAAAGGCCTCGTGGTAGGAAGCGTAGATCAGGTTGGAACTGGCGTAGTTCGGTCCGCCCTGGGTAATGACCTTGATGGGGGTGAACACATACTGGAGTCCCTGGACAATGGTGGTGATGAACACGTAAATTCCGGTAGCGGAGCTCATTGGCACAATGATGTCCAGAAAGATTTTCCACATGGGGACCTGATCCAGCCGTGCGGCCTCAATAACTTCCTGGGATACGCCGGAGACACCGGCTAAAATATTGATGAAGTTGTAGCCGAAGGTCTTCCAGGTGGTAATGATGCAGAGCACGGCAATGACCCATCCGTCGGTTTTGGACCAGAAGGGCATCTGGATACCGAATTTACCGAGAATGATGGCCACCGGTCCGGAAATCGGGTTTAAGATCCAGGTATAGAGGATGGAGCCGACCACCAGGGAGATGACGCTGGGAAGGAAGAACACAGCCTTGTAAAAACTCTTTCCATGCCGGATCACGGCGGAGAGGATAAAGGAGAGAATATAGGGCAGCACAAAGTTCAGGACCAGCAGAACCAGAATGTAAGCAAGGGTATTGCCCAGAATCTTAAAGGTATTCGGATCTCGAAATACGGCAATGTAGTTGTTCAGACCGACAAACTTTTTGACAGGCTTTACCATGTTCCACTCAAAAAAGCTTAAGTAAAAGGTATAAAGGAGTGGGTAAAACATAAAGACTGCGAACACGGCTAGGGACGGGATCAGAAACAGATATCCCAGAATCGTTTGTTTTTTTGTTTCATTATTCAAGTGATTACCTCCGTAAATTCAGGAAAACCGGTACCTTCCCGTGAGCAAAAGGGAAAGTACCGATCTGCATCTGGAATGTCAGCTTACTGTGCGTCTAACAGGGCATTGATGGCATCCTGGGTGGAAGTCATACCCTCCTCGGCAGTTACCTGTCCACCGAAGATCTGATCTCTCATATCCAGGAGCATCTGCTCAGCCTGAAGACCTGCATCACCCGGGAAGGATGTCCAGGAAACCACGCCGTCCATCTGCTCAATGGCAGCCTTCATCATCTCATTTTCAGCCAGGAAGGATTTCAGTCCGTTCTCTGCGTCTGCAACGTCCTTTCTTGGCGGTACATAACCGGTTCCGATGGTCCATGCAGCCATGGATTCCACGCTGTACAGGTATTTCTCAAACTCCCATGCGGCTTCCTTCTGCTCATCGGTCTGTGCGGTGATAGCTAAGAAGCATCCGCCTGCCGGAACTTTACGCGGGCTGCTGCCCCAGGTCGGGGATTTTACGGTAGCGACATCGAACTGCGCGCTCTTCTGAACGGATGCGCGACGGGCAATGGTGGTGTAGAGCATTGCGCAGTTGCCATCAATGAAGCTCTGGCAGCCTTCATCCCAGGAAACATGGAGAGCGGCTCCGTCCTTGATGAGGTCAGCAACCATCTGCATAGCCTGAATGCCTTCCGGGCTTGCGAAGCTTGCCTGGATCTTGCCATCTGCGGTCTTGGTCAGCATGGAAGTGTTATTGCTCTCGATGAGTCCCTGCTGTGCCCAGAAGTCTGCCGGCTCCTGCATATAGAAACCATATTTTCCGGTCTTTTCCTGAACAGTTCTGGCAAAGGAATCAACCTCTTCCCAGGTTTTCGGTCCCTCTTCGGAAAGTCCTGCTTCCTTCAGCAGATCGCGGTTGATGTAGAGAACCGGGCTGCTTAAAGAATACGGTATTCCGACCTGTACGCCATCACTGTTTACCGCCAGATCCAGGACGTTTGGCAGGAAATTGTCGGTCAGGAAGGTTTTGTCAGAAGCATCATACTGGTCGATGATCTCCTGTGGGGAGGTGTAGGAAAAGTTGTTGGAAAAATAATCCAGGAAAGCCCAGCCGATCTGAACCAGTGCCGGGGTATTGCCGGTAGCGGCTTCAGCCTGCAGGTTCTGCATCAGTCCCTTATACATATCCGGGTTATATTTAGCAACAACTTCAATGTGGTCATTGTTCTCATTAAAGTTTTTTACCAGTTCATCTACGGTCAGTCCGCCCTGGTTCTCTGCATTACAGTGCCAGTACTCGATAACGGTTTTGGAACCATTGCCGGAAGCGGTGCTCTCGGCGGAAGTGGTGGCTTCGGAAGAGGCGGAACCTGCTGTGGTATCTGCGGAAGTAGACTGACTGGATGAACCGCATCCGGTCAGAGAGATCATGGCACCTGCCATGCAAAGTGCTGTGAGACATTTTAGATTTTTTTTCATAATGTTTTTCTCCTCGTGTTAGTCTGGCAATAGAATTGGTTATGTGTTTCACAGTTTCCGATTATAGTGTTGTATGGCCTTGACATCTATCATGAAACAGTAAAAACATTGTAAGTTTTTAAACAAGAAACTAGGAAAAATGCAAATAATTGTTAAATATGTTAATTTTAAGAAAAATACCAAATTTGGTAGTTTGGAATTTTTGATTTTAGTGGAATGTTAAGATTAGGGAACGGGCAATAGATTATTTCCACAAAACACCATATCATCAGCATCGAGTACGATGATAATGAATACGGATTTTCTTCGATGTGAGAGTTCGGAAAAGATTGGATTAAGGATTCGATTCTTATACTGCAGTCAAAATCAAATATTCGGAGAAATCTTCTGATTTTGACTGTTCTGGGGAAATTCTAATAATTTGAGTTCTAATCTTCAGTTTGATATTTTTGCACTTGTGTAATAAACCATTCTGTGATAAGTTGTATCTATCTGCACTTTCCATACTTAGATAAGGGGGATTTTTTCATGTCTCAAGAATACATTACCTTTACAATCGGCCAGAAAAAGAATATTGCCCTGATTGCTCATGACAACGAAAAACAGAAACTGATTGCATGGTGTAAAGAACACAAAACTAAGCTGGAGAAGCATAATCTTTACGGAACAGGTACAACGTCCCGCATGATCACGGATCAGACTGGACTTACAGTAAAAGGTTATAACAGCGGCCCATTAGGTGGAGACCAACAGATCGGTGCTAAGATTGTGGAGGGTGTCATTGACTTCGTGATTTTCTTTTCGGATCCGCTGACAGCGCAGCCTCATGATCCAGATGTAAAAGCCCTGATGAGGATTTCCCAGGTCTACGATATTCCAATGGCCGTCAATAAATCCACTGCGGATTTTATGATTACATCCTGTTATATGAATCGTGATTACAAGCATGAAGTGATCAATTTCAAACAGCATATTGCAGATCGGGCAGAAACACTGTAGGTACCTGCCTGAACCACGAAATGAGACCGGTTCGTCACGCCGGTCTTATATTTTTCTTTATCTGAGATATGCTGTAGCCCGGGTCATACATTTTAGCTGTTTCTGTTGCTTCTGAAGAGCTCATTTAGTAGCCAATTCCAATACTTTTTTCCTTTCAGAATGCTCAT
>JAGHER010000002.1 GCA_017889125.1 Lachnospiraceae bacterium | reverse complement strand
TCCGCTGTGCGGACTGCGGAAAATCCATAACACGGAGCCAGAGCGGAAAAAATGTATATTATGCCTGCTCTACTTACAAATACCGCTCCCGGGCCGCCTGCTCCATGCACTCAATCAAGCATGAGCGACTGGAAACCGCCGTCCTATTCGGTATTCAGTACCAGGTGCATTTGGCCGTTTCCTATTCCGAGGCGATTGCCCGTATCAATTCGGCCCCTATCAAAAAAAGCCAGTCTTTCCGACTGGACGATCTGATTACCGCAAAGGAGCGGGAACTGGCGAAAATTACCCGTTACAAACAGTCCCTTTATCAAGACTGGAAAGACGGGGAAATTACCCAGCAGGACTACCGGAACATGAAAGCCGACTATGAGCGGCAGGCCGCCGCCCTTTCCGATGTGCTGGAACGGCTGACAACGGAACGGGCAGAACTGGCAAACGGTGTTGACAATGAACATCCGGCGCTGGTGGCATTTATGAAATATCAGAACATTGAAACGCTCAATCGGGAAATCCTCATTGAGCTTGTGGATCACATAAAGGTCTACGAAAACGGCAATATCAAGATTAAATTCAAGTTTGCTGATGAACTCCGCAAAATTGCCGAGTACATTGAAATTAACACTTCTGAAATTCCCGCCGTGGCGGGCTGATGCTCGCCACATCCTTTCTGACAGTGTGTTTTCCTAATATGAAACATTCATATGCTCAACCCCTTCGTCAAATTTTAATGCTTCCTTTATATTTTGATTATACTTGATATTCCTATCCATTTCTATTACATCTATCTTTCCATTTTATTAAAATATATTTTTCTATGCAATTCTGGCTAAGTCCAATTCGTCCCTAGCCAGAATTGTTTGATATCATTCTGCTTTAGGGCCTGCAGAATGGTTAGTCATGGCTAAGCATTCTGTTTTTTCAAGAAAAGAACTCCTTGATTTTTTTATTGTCGAAGTATACACTATGTATATACGCCATGCAGTTTGAGGAGGGATTGTATCGCATGAAAGCAGAAATAAAAAAATGGGGAAACAGCCAGGGAATCCGGCTATCGAAAGAAATTTTGCAAATGGCAAATATGGGATTAAATGAAATATTGGACATCTCCGCATCAGATGGCATAATAACCTTAACAAAGGCTTTTCGACACAAAACTCTCGAGGAAAGAGCAGCTGAATACGATGGAAAATTAAATCTGGATGGAGAATATGATTGGGGAGAGCCTGTAGGGAGAGAAATATGGTAATAGAACCGAATGTTAAACAAGGAGATATCCTAAAAATTGAGAAAATTAAGCATCCGGTATTAGTTGTGAGCAAGGATTTTTTTAATACATCCGGAGCAATCATTGGCTGTCCAATTTACAATAACAATAATATTGGCCCCCTGCATATCGCGATCAACATCGAAGGAAAACAAGGGTTCGTCCAATGTGAAAAACTGGCATTACTCGATTTAAACGCTCGCGGATACAAAAAGTTGTCTGAAATAACTATGAGAGATCGGATGGAAATTGCAGATGCAATACAGGGTATTTTTGATTATATCTAAAAATGGCCGAACCCCTCTAAAATAAAGGATTTCGGCCACTTTTCCATAACTGGGCCAGCTGGATTCGAACCAGCGACTGCAGGAGTCAAAGTCCTCATCATATGCCCCAAGAGTATTGAATTTATCTACTTCTTCATGCCTCGCAAAAAAACGTGACCAATTTCGTGACCAGTAGACACATTTTTTATTATACGGACACATCCGTTCCCATAGTTATCTTACCACAATTTAGTAAAGGAGGCAAGAAACTATGGCAGATTCTTCCAATTACATGACGATCCCGGAAATGGGGGAATACCTGCATGTATCCCGCAAAACTGCCTATGCAATCATGGCAGGGGGAAAAATCCCTATCTATCGTATTTCACCGCGAAAAACCCTTGTGCGGAAGGTAGATGTGGATAAGTACATCACAAAATATCGGGTATAGTAAAGGGCGGATTAACCGCCCTTTATAAATACCGCTTGCAGTCAAATGACATTGTTAATACCATCTCTCCATCTACCGCGTCCATAGATATGTTATGAGCCATTATTAGAATAGCACGCAGCATACAGCTCTCCGTAATCGTAAATCCTCGTTCCTGCCTTAATTCAACCGTAATAATTCCCAAATCGTCCTTATTAATTTCTAAGAGTCCCAAAGACATTTCAGCGTATTCCCGCAACACTGGCTCTACTGCTATCTCAAACCAGTGTTCCCAATATCTCTGCGATTCTCTCTCCCCGTCCAAGGCAATTTCCTCAACAGCTTCAACCACCTTCCTAATTTGTCGCGGACTAAATGTGTCTACCTTTGCTACGCAATAAGATAATGCGTCTTCTTGCGTCCTATAATCATATGTTTTCATGCCAATGCTACCTCCTCACAGAATATTGTACCAAAACTTTGGGAATATTCAATAGAAAACTTGTCCGCTACAATAGCTGTGAGGGGACTGCATATGATTACGTTCAAACCGTTTTGGCGGACATTGGCTGCAAAGAATATAACTACATATGACCTAATACACCATTACGGGATGAGCCGCGGCATGTTAGACAATCTTAAACATAACCGCAGCATTACTCTGCGCACGCTTAATGACTTATGTAACACTTTTGACTGCATCCCGTCAGATATTATTGAATATACGAAAGATACCGAAGGGAGCCAGTAATTGCTCCTTTTTAGTTTATCTCCGTGCGGGCGGTCCCCCCGGCGATGCCCCCACCCGCCGTTCACAGTTCATCCGCTTCTCTGTGGCAACAAGCAAACAAGGCAAGACCTATTTCCTGCCTTCCGATAACAACTCATACATTTCTTTCATGAACTTAGCAGCCTCAATCTGCGTATCTTCTGCCGTTATCAGCATAGTATAGTAATAGGGCTGTTCCCCATCATCCATTTTCGTGGTTACCAATTTATACTTCACTTTATGATCTGACAACAGCTTAATATCCGCTTCTGCGGCCCTTGCCTTCCCCACACGCACTACAGACGGATTCAGACGATAAATTGCAGCCTCTTTGTTGGTACGTTCCCGCCACTTTATCAGTAATCCATGCTCAACAAGTTCGCGCACCGCTTTAGAGATCGTCTGTCTATCCTTAATCCCCGATAAATAGCTAATTTGTTCACGCGTAAGCTGGACATACTGGTTAGTAGCGCATAAAGTATATGCCTGCCATACCAGTCGAGCTGCATTAGACAAGGTACATATAACCGATGTATGCTCATCATATACAAGCTGCATAGCATATGTAATATTTCTGTATCTATGAGCACGGTAGATTCTCTGTGCTTCCCTTGCGATACGGTTTTTGCGCGATACATTCTCATACAATGCCTTCGCCTGGGCTGCTAATTCATCATCTCCATTCTCTGCTGCGGCTTTCCGGAGGTCTAATAACCCCTGTATTATATCATTGTTCTGCGGATTTTCTCTCATTCCAATTCCTCCAATCATCTGTGATGATGGAATTATGGAAACGAATACTTGATTATTGGTTTCATTTACAAGAAATTTACATTTAGTGCCTAGTTGGTCTAAATTATATATTCTCTCATATATCATAGGGTGCTTTGAAGAACCTCGATCCTACGTACATTCCAGCCTCATTGAGGGTGACTCAGCCCCCCTCTGACCGTGGCTTTTCCTCCCTCTAGATTCTTTCATATGTTGAAAATTCCACCCTCCAAAAAATTATATTTACAGAGGGGTTCCCTGCCTTACGGCAGGTGCTTACAGTCACCCTCAATATCGGCCCCTCTACTTTCTCCGATCAGCGCGGCCGCTCCTGCGAACGCTCATGGGCTACCATCCGTTCCGCGAGTTGAAGATTCCCATAGGCCAGCATATCCCTGGCAGCCTGCAATGCCTTGACCTGCTTTGCTGCCGTTCGGGCTTTGTGGCGCTCCTGCTCGATGTGCTGGCGGCCCGTAGCGATTTCCCCGCGCTCCAAGCCCCACGCTTTGCTCACAGCCTGGTAAAAAGCGTCCTGCATTTGTCGGTAGGACTGCCTGCCTCCCCGCTCCTGCCAAAAATCTGACCGATTAAGCCTTACCGGCGCGTCCACATATTCATAGATTACATGTCCCTCCTCATCTTTCGCCCGTACAGCATGCCCTTTTCCATCCCGTAAAATACGTCCATCAGTGTCCCGTGCATACACATCTTTACGACGCTTTCCAGCCGCTGCAACTGGAACATAATCAACGTGCATATGGGGTGTTTCTTCATCCAGATGAATGGTTATGGATATAATATTCTGCTCACCCAAATATCCGCCAAGCCATTTCGCAGCCTGTTCGAAATACCGGATTATGTCAGCCGGAATATCTTGAACGTGCCAGTTTTTAGCCGCCTCCTTGTCCCATCCAAGTTCACGAAAAAAAGCCGGTGAGGCCGTCACTACCGCTTGCTCCATACATATTTGCCCTTTCCTCGTAGGCGACACACCCAGTTCTGCGCATCTATTCTTCCACACAGCATACAATGTCTGATTTTCCAGACGATACGCGCCCATATTTAGGTGGGAACGATCCGGGTCTATATCTCCGTTTCTCTGGTTCCCTGAACGTCTGTCTTCTTCTGCTCCAATGTGTCCAATTCCTCCCTGCGTAATCGGCTTAATCCGCAGTATACCGTAAGCCATATAACCACCTCCCAATTACCCACATTTGCTGCCATCCATATAAAAAGCATGGGAACAGTACCACTCCGCCCAATCACGGCGGACTAATACTGTCCCCATAACTCACTAGGGGACAAGTCTGTCCCCCGTTCGCCCTGCGGGGCCTCTTTGCGGCAACTATAAATCGAGATCGTCCAATAATCGGTCAAGCCTCTCCTGCCGGTTTTTGTCTTCCTCATCCACATGCGCCGCCTGCTGATCCTCCTGCCGTGCCGCCAGAGCCATCTTTTCCTCTAACGAGAGCTTGACACCATTCACCTGCCAGTCCCTCAGGTTCGTTTCCATCTCACGGATACGTGCTTCCAATCCGCGCACATAAGCGACATCATATAACTGGGTCATCGTTCTCACCTCCTTCCCTATATGCAGCGAGATATTCCTCCAGTTCCGCCTGGTTTTCACGATAGCGCACCTGCTCTTCCGCCCTCTGCTGCTGTTTTACCGCCTGATAACGGACAGCAAATAACATCTTGTCGTCCTCCGTAAGCAAAACACCGTTGTCATACCAGATGTCTAACTCTGCCCGCACCTCTTCAAGTGCCTGCTTCAGCTTACTGATCTCTTCCCGTGCCGCTGCTAACTCCCGGCGGCTGTCGCCCGCCGCCGGTACAGCTTTCCGTCTGCTATTTAACAAACGCATATTAATCACCTCCGCTATAATTATGATTGTGGATACTCCACGATAACAAAAAAAATTATACTGCTTCCATCAATGACCGATCTTGTGGATCGTCTTCCCCGGTATCGCGATAATATATATCAAGTGTCACCGTTAGGCTTTTATGGCCCGCCCAGCGCTGCACACTGGTAGGCTTTACGCCTCTGCGCACCATATAGCTGATACCATCGTGACGAAGATCGTGGACATGGTGGGGGGTAATTTGTGCCTGTTCACAAGCTGCTGTCAACGTATCCCTTAAGGCTCCACGCAAAATACGCCCCTCATGCCCATTCGATTCATTGCCGCAAAACAGCAACTCATCCGGTTGTTTTCCAGCACACGCCGCTTCTATCACACTGCGACATTTTCCAGAAATCGGCAAATCCCGTTTACTATTATCCTTCGGAATCACTACCGCCTTATGCCTCTCATCATATTGGCGGCGAATTCGAATTATTCCCGCAGTCAAGTCAACATCTCTAACTCGCAATTCTACTGCTTCCCCTAATCGCAGAAATTCCCACATGATGACAGTCAACAACTTTCCTCGTTCTGCTGCCTGCTCCACTCGGCGCCCCGCCGGATGTTCCAATAGCACATTCGTCAAAGCCGCCATCTCTTGGTCTGTGTACGCTGTCTTTGTGCTGGTTTCACAATCATCGTCACACAACGTATGTTTAGATTTAGTCTGCGGTTTCACACACATCAACATAGGATTGTTGTAAGGCCGGTTTTTTTTGAAGAACTGATTAATTAATACCCATTGTTTACGTATTACGCTTGCACCAGTTCCTTTTTCTGCCAACGAATTAAAATAACGCTGTAATACATCACTATCAATATCACAAACCTGCATATTCCCTAGCCCATCCACAATCTGCGACATTGTGGTCATATCCGTATCAATAGTTGTTTGGGGGCGAGGGCGACCTCGTATCACTTTATTTCGTAAATACAAGTCATACCATTCCCGCATAGCACGCTCTAAACAAATTCGCCCTTCTTTCTTATCCACTGTACCATCAATTAGGGCAATCCGTTTCTCCTTGTTGCGCTGCCATGCCGCTTTAGCCTGGGCTGCGCCCTTATAGGATGTCCCCTTACATTCCCATGTTACACCCTTGTAGGATTCCGTAGTCTTATACACATATCTGCCGTCTGCCTCCCGGTATTTCGCCATATCTGTGTACCTCCTCATATTCTTGATAGTGTAAATATGGGAGCGGATGTTTCCCGATAACGCAAAAAAGAAGCAATCCGGCAGTTTCTTCCGTGACCAAAAACGTGACCAGAATTCCCGGTCACGTAATACCACTTACTACTACTTATTGCTCCTTAGGCTAAAAAATAAAGTCCGCAAAACCATTGATTCTGCGGACTTTATAAGATAGATAACTTCAATTTAAAAACTGGGCCAGCTGGATTCGAACCAGCGACTGCAGGAGTCAAAGTCCTGTGCCTTACCGCTTGGCGATGGCCCATCATATTTTTAAAAAACCGCCAAGCGCTGCGCTTAGCGGTGTATAAAGGTGGATATAGGGATTCGAACCCTAGGCCTCCAGAGCCACAATCTGGCGCGCTAACCAACTGCGCTATACCCACCATATCCAATTAAACTTCCCCATCCAATAAAGGAAAGGGAAACGAGCCTGAAGGGATTCGAACCCCCGACCCACGGCTTAGAAGGCCGTTGCTCTATCCAGCTGAGCTACAGACTCACTGTGCAGACGCTACATCACGCGGCTGACAGTAATATACTATACAATAAGTCACGGCTGTTGTCAAGAAAAAATTTGATTTTTTTCAACGTTTTTCTGCA
Organism: Lachnospiraceae bacterium; assembly: GCA_017889125.1. Taxonomy (GTDB): domain Bacteria; phylum Bacillota; class Clostridia; order Lachnospirales; family Lachnospiraceae; genus Caccovicinus. Next base: position 22,858 of record JAGHER010000002.1, on the reverse strand, counting down.
AAGCTTTTCTGCAATCTTTTTTGCAGTCTTTTTTGCGGCCTGTTTCCACACGGCGCTGTTCCGGCGTCTCGCCGCTCCTGGCAGACGCGCACAGAACGCCGCAGTCTCCAGCCCCCAAAGTCTCTACAGGCCGCCGCCATGATATTTCTTCAGCCAGCCGCCCTTCCAGTAATACAGCATAATCGCCCCGCTGGTAATGGCCCATGTGGCAGGATACCCCACCATCAGCATATCCAGGCTTCCATGCACCAGAGCCACCACGCCCGTCCAGATCACCCGCAGCAGGCACACGCCCACAGCTGTAATCACCATAGGAACGAAGCTCTCCCCGCAGCCCCGGATACCTCCGGCATAAACCTCCGTAAGCACGTAAGCAATGTAAAATGGGGTCAGCTCCACCATCAGCCGGCTGCCGATTTCGATAACGGAAGCATCCGAGGTAAAGAGTCCCATGAGTGCAGCGCTGAAGCATCCAAACACCACGGAGAAAAGGACAGCCCCGCCGGCCGCCATGCCGCTGCACACCCGCATTCCCTTCCGCACCCGGTCCATCTTCCCGGCGCCGAAATTCTGCCCGCAGAAGGTAGTGATCGCCATGCCAAAGGCTGACATGGTCATCCAGTAAAAGCCGTCGATCTTCTCATAGGCCGACAATGCCGCCACCGTATCGGTGCCGTATGTATTTACCTGGATCTGCATAATCAGATTGGCGATCGAGTACATATCGGACTGAATCCCAGAGGGAATGCCGATATAAAAAATCTGTCGGAGAATCCCCTTATCCACCCTGAGTCTGCGAAGGGTAAGGCGGTAGGGATACCGCTTGTCCGCCAGCCGCCACACCACCAGAATAGCGCTGATGAGCTGCGCAATAGCCGTAGCTCCCGCCGCACCGGCCACTCCCCATTGGAAGGGAACGATAAACACATAATCCAGCACAATATTCACCACGCAGGCCGCCACCAGAAAATACAGCGGACTCCGGCTGTCTCCCGATGCCCGGATAATGCCTGCGCCAACATTGTAAATGCAGCAGGGCACATAGCCGATGGAATAAATCACAATATAAACAGAGGCCAGCTCCAGCACCTCCTGAGGCGTCCCAATGAGCTTAAGCACCAAAGGCGACAGCCACATTCCCAGGCCGGTAAACAGGATGCCTACAGCTACAGACACCACCATGGATGTCTGGATCACCCGCCGAAAGTCCCGCATCCGTCCGGCGCCGTAGGCATGGGACGCCGCCACAGCCGCCCCGTTTGAGATCCCCAAAAATAAATAGATAATCAGGTTAATCAGCATGTAAGTGGAACCGCCCACCGCTCCCAGAGCCGCTTTTCCCAGATATTTCCCTACGATAATGGCATCCACCGTATTATAAAGCTGCTGGAAGAGAGAGCCAATCAGGATCGGAAAGAAAAAGATCAGCAGCTGCACTGCAATATTTCCGTCCAAAATCGGATTATCGCTTCCCTCTGTCTGTTTCTGCCTGAACATAGTCGAATTTTCCTTTCTTTATCTCCATGTGTCCGGTATGATTTCCTGATTTTGGGTACAAAAAAATCGGGGTGACAGGATTCGAACCTGCGGCCTCCTGGTCCCAAACCAGGCGCTCTAGCCAAGCTGAGCCACACCCCGCGACGCGATAATTCATTATAGCTTATGCACGCCGGAAAGTCAATATCTTCCAAAAAAATTCCCTTCAGTCCAGAAAGTGAAGATGAAAATGGGCCTGTCCCACTTCATCCAGCTCCATAATCATGTAAGAAGGCTTCCGCCCCTGCTGTCTGGGATAGGAAAGACTTCCTGGATTCAGCACAGTGATCCCCTGGCTGTCATCCAGATAAGGGCGGTGGGTGTGGCCAAACATAACAATATCAAAGCCCCGCTCCTTCGCGTCCATGGCAATCTGCTCCGTCCCCAGGGAGACATTGTAATAATGGCCATGGGTCAGTAGCACCCGGTATTTCCCGATGTTGATCTCCCGCTCCCGGTCCAGTGCGGAAAAGAAATCATTGTTTCCTCTCACCATCTGCATCTCGCACTGGGGATTAACCCATTCCGGGATAAAATGCTCGCTGCCTTCTGCATCCCCCAGATGGATCAGCATGTCAAGGGGCAGGTTGTCCTGAATCACCTTCTTCAGATTCTCATCCTTCCGGTGGGTATCACTTACAATCAATATTTTCATCCTGCACATCCTCCCCTCCAAACAGCGCGCTCAGTTCCTCCTTCATGGCCTCCAGCGCCTTTCCCCGGTGGCTGATGCGGTTTTTCTCCTCAATGGTCAGCTGGGCGCTGGTCCTTCCAAACTCCGGGATATAGAGAATGGGATCATAGCCGAAGCCCTCTTCCCCTGCCGGCTCATGGGCGATCAGGCCTTCCATGGTCTTCTCCGTGTGAAGCACCCGCCCGTCCGGCAGGACAGCCGCGATATTGCACACAAAGCGGGCACTGCGCTCCGCCCCCTCAGCTTCCTTCAGCCGGTCGATGATGGCCTGGTTCTTGATGGCATAAGAGGTATCCTCTCCCATATACCGAGCCGAGTAAATCCCCGGCTCTCCGCCGATATAATCCACCACAAGGCCCGAATCATCCGCCAGCACGATGCCGCCGGTCTCCTTCCAGACCGCTCTTGCCTTAATCTCGGCATTTTCCCCGAAGGTTTTTCCATCCTCGCAGATATCCGGATTGGCGCCGGCCTCCTTCATGGAAAGGATCTCCATGCCCAGATCAGCCAGGATCAGGCGGATTTCTCTCATCTTTCCTTCATTTCCAGTAGCAAACACAATTCTTTCTCTCATCTTATTCTCCCATTCCATCTTCTGCGGCGCGTGGGCCAGGAAAATCCATCCAGCCGCCTTCATTCTCCCCAGCTCCTGCCTTGGGCTTCCTGCGCCAGCTTCGCCGCCCGGAAAGCCGTCTCTTGGAAAGCCGTCATTTGGGAAGCCGTCACTTTACCGTATACGCCTTCAGGCACAGATTCGCCTTCTGGGTCTGCTCTGCGCTGACCCAGGTCTTCCCATCCTGGCTTAAATAGCCCTCTCCGTCGCTTAAATCCACCTTCCCGCCCATGTCCGGTGCCTGATACTCGATAGCCACCGGATGAATCGCTCCCGGCGTATGGATCTGCACTGTGATCCAGAATTTTTCCCCGCTTTTTAAGGGAATCTCCTGCGAGAGGGGCACCGTGTAAAAGCCTGCATCCGTAAAGCTTCCCGACGCCAGCGGCTCCGAAAGCATTAACTCCTCCGGCCCCTGGCCGCCGGTCTGGGCATAAACCGTATACCGGGTATCCGGCATGGTGGCGTAAAATCCTACCGCCGTTAACATCTCATCCCCCGCTGCCTGGTAGGCGTTGGAAAACCATGCATCCGCCTGGCCGTAGCCCAGCTGGCCGATCCATCCACACAGATCTGACTGGTAAATTCCCGTGTAAACATCTGGATCGGTAATCCCTGAGTAAAGCACATTCACCGCTCCGATATTGGTGTCATAGTAGGATACATAAAAGCAGCCTTCCTCCCCAAACTGCTGCCCCCAGCTGTTCAGGCAGATAAAGGCCCCGTCTCCCTGGGGCTGCTCCGTAAAGTTCTCCCTGGGGTAATCGTCATCCCATCCGACAATGACCACATTGTGATTGGGCTTCTCCTCCCCCGGGTAATAATAGCCGCAGGTCTCCCGGCTGTAATAGGGATCAGTGCTTTCCACATTCTGCAAAGTCGTGTACAGCGAGCTCTGGACGCCGCCGGTCTCATAGACGGCCCTCTTGATGCGGTCATAGTCCTTTTCCTCCAGAATCCGGATCTCCTGCACATGCTTTACCGGCTCTAAGCCCTCCGGAGAATAGCCGTCCCCGTAGGCATCGTCCTCCTCCCGCACCGGACCCTGCCAAGCCAGAAGATAGGCCATGGACATGGCGTACTGGCCTCCCTCCTCCTGAGCCAGGGAAAAGCTGTTCATCCTGGACATGTGATCCTCCGAGAAATCCCAGCTCTCCTCAGGAAGAAGGGTGCTCTCCATCGCCATCAGAGAGGAAAAGGCCCAGCAGGTTCCCAGATCGCCCTGGTCGCCTGCCAGGGGAAGCTTCCCCTGCTCCCGGTAGTCAAAGCGGGAGGGAAGGATGATTTCCTCTGCCTCTTTATCCAGCCCCGGCCGCCGTCCATCTCCAGATTCACCGTCCGGCCCGCTCCCGGCCGCAGATTCCCTATCTGCCCCTGCTCCTCCGGCGCCTCCGCTCTCCACCGATGTCTGCCCATCCTGATTCTCCGGAGCCTGCCCGTCCTGATGCTCCAGAGTCTGCCCGTCCTGATTTTCCAGAGCCTGCCCGTCCTGATGCTCCAGAATCTGCCCGTCCTGGCTCTCCAGAGCCTGTCCGTCCTGCTTTCCCATAGTCCGCCCATCCTGATTCCTCAGGGCGCCGCAGCCAGACGCAGACAATGCTGCTGCAGCCATCACTGCCGCGAAAATCACGCACCGCCCTGCCATCCGGCCCGCCTTCCATTTCCTGCAAAATCTCAAACTCCGTCTCCTGTCTTTCTCCTGGGCGGCTTCGGCCCCAGAAACTGATAAAAATACGTCTTCATCATGCCATTATAAATCTTGCGGTTCTTATCTGCCTTCCGTCCGATGTAGCGCTCCGCATCCTCATAGGAGGTAATCAGGTAAGCGGACCAGGAATCCAGCTGCTTAAACCGCTCCCCGATCTCCCGGTACAGTGCAGGAAGAGCTTCCTTCTCCTCCAGACGCTCGCCGTATGGCGGGTTTGTGATGAGAAAGCCGTATTTCTTCGGATGGCTTAAGCTGCTTACCGGCCTCTGCTGGAAGTGAATCAGATGATCTACCCCGGCCCGCTGGGCATTCTGCCTGGCGGCGCGGATGATCTCCCCGTCAATGTCATAGCCCTGAATATCCGTCTCCACGTCTGCATTCACCAGATCGTTCGCCTCGTCCATGGCCTCGTACCAGAGCTTCCTGGGAATCAGGTTCCCCCAGTCCTCAGAGAGGAAGGAACGATTCATTCCCGGAGCCATGTTGGCCGCCATCATAGCCGCCTCGATGGGAAAGGTGCCGCTTCCGCAAAACGGATCCACCAGTACCCGGTCAGCCTTCCAGGGCGTCAGCATAATCAGCGCCGCCGCCAGCGTCTCCGTAATGGGCGCCTTGCTGGTCAGCGTCCGGTAGCCTCTCTTATGAAGGGACTCTCCGGTGGTATCGATGCCCACCGTCACTGTATCCTTGTACAGGAATACCCGCAGCGGGAAGCTGCTTCCCGTTTCCGGGAACCACTGGATCCCGTAGTGGGCCTTCAGCCGCTCCACCATGGCCTTCTTCATAATGGACTGAATGTCCGAAGGGCTGAAAAGCCTGCTCTTAATGGAGGAAGCCTTCGCCACCCAGAATTTCCCGTCCTTGGGAATATATTCCTCCCAGGGTATGCTTTTCGTCCCCTGAAACAGCTCCTCAAAGGTGCCTGCCTTAAAGCTTCCCACCTTTAACAGCACCCGCTCTGCCGTCCTCAGGAACACATTTGCCCGGCAGATGGCCTCATCGTCTCCTAAGAAGGTGACCCTTCCATCCTCCACCTGGGAAATCTCATAGCCCAGATCCAGGATCTCTTTCTTAAGCACTGCTTCCAGGCCAAAATGGCATGGAGCCAGAAGTTCATAAATCTTTTTCATCGCATCCTCATTATCATTTTATTATTCGGGAAACGGTGGTTTAATCCGCGTTTCCTCAAAGCCGGATTTCCTTCACGCACTCGCCCTCAAAGGTAAGAATCCGGAAAAGCCCGTCCTCCAGCAGCGCATAGGTGGGCGGATTCCCTTCCTTGGGAATGGAGGTAGAGCCGGGATTTAAGACCGTGATCTCACCGATTCCCTCTGCATTAAACCGCTCCGCCTTCAGCACATGGGTATGGCCATGGATCAGGACATCCCCGGCCTGAAGGGGCGGAAGATGATCCTGGTTAAATACATGGCCATGGGTAGCGTAAAAGGCCTTCCCCTCCAGCACAAGCAAGCTGTAATCTGCCAGAATGGGGAAATTCAGCACCATCTGATCCACCTCTGTGTCACAATTCCCCCGAACCGCATAAATCCGGTCCTTTAAGGGATTCAGCATGGCAATCACTTCCTTGGGCGCGTAATCCCGGGGAAGGTCATTGCGGGGACCGTGGTAAAGGATATCGCCTAGCAGCACCAGCCGCTCAGCCCCGGAAGCCGCAAAGGCCTCCAGCATCTTCCGGCAGTAGTAGGCGGATCCATGTATATCTGATGCAAACATGATTTTCATTGGACAATTCTCCTTTGTATTCATTATCACTATATTATAGCCTTCTCCGGCCATCTGTCAATCAGCTTTTCCAACGGGAATCCCGCATCCTAAGCTGGCTGTGCGGAATCCTATCCGCCCAAAATCCCTTGCCGCCCGCATGCTTTTGCCTCCGTGCTCGCAGCCGAAGACCAGCAGACGGCCCCGGTAAGGCTCCAGACGGTCCCTGCTCAGAAGATGGAAGGGAATATTGACTGATCCGGGCAGATGGCCTGACGCGAAAGCCTCCGGCAGCCGCAAATCAATGAAGACCAGATTTACGCCCTCTGCAGACATCCGCTCCAGCTGATTGATGGATAAGACAGCAAACATGGCTCTACCTGTCCTTTTTCCTTCTTAGTATAAGCTATGCAGATGCCGGAAAGATGGACCTGCCGCCCCGCACGCCGTCCCGGGCTTTCGCCACTCCAGGCCTGCTCCACTCCTGACCTGCTCCACCCCAAGCCTGCTCCACTCCTGACCTGCTCCACTCCTGACCTGCTCCACTCCAAAAAGGGCCGCCGCCCAGCACAAAGTCTGGACGGCAGCCCTTTTTCGTGTAATTCTGTTCAGCTTCCCAATCCGCGGTTAGTCATTCTGGCTGTTGCGGGAGCTGTTTCTGGAGGTTCCCTGCATATTATTCCGGGAATTATCCTGATAATTGTTGCGGGAGCTGTCCTGATAGCTGTTGCGGGAGCTATCCTGGCTGCTGTTTCTGGAGCTGTTTCTTGAGCTGTTGCGGGAGGTTCCCTGAGACTCATTTTCGTACTCATTTCTTGAGCTGTTGCGGGAAGAAGTGTTCTCCATATCGTTGTAGTTATTCTTTGCCATAATCCATACCTCCTGAATTTCAGCCGGTTTTTCCGGCCTTTCTGGTTACGGGAATAGTATGGTTGATTTTTTTTAACTTATTCACCAATATGAAAAAAACGCAATTTTCAATCACGCAGCCTTCCCTGCCTATCCCACCTTAAACCGGTAGCCCGCACCCCAGACCGTCTGAATGTAGGAAACCGGCACCGGCCCGCTCTCCAGCTTTTCCCGCAGCCGGTTGATATGTACGGTAACCGTGGCCGTGTTGCCCACGGCGTCCAGTCCCCAGATCCGCTCAAAGAGGGTATCCTTGGAAAATACAATATTGGGATTTTCCGCCAGAAAAAGAAGAAGGTCAAATTCCTTGTTGGAAAGAGCCCGTTCCTCCCCTGCCACAAAGACCCGCCGTTCCCGGGGAAGGATTTTCAAGGGCCCGATCACCACGCCCTTCTCCTCCTCCCTCTGCCGCTCCTTCAGCAGCATGGAATGGATCTGGATGTGGGATTTCACCCGGGCCACCAGCTCCGCCGGGCTGAAGGGCTTAATCATGTAGTCATCCGCCCCCAGGCCCAGTCCCCGGATCTTGTCAATGTCCTCCTTTTTCGCCGTAACCATCAGGATAGGGATATTCCACTCCTTCCTGGCCTCCCGGCAGATGTCAAAGCCGCTCTTTCCCGGAAGCATCACATCCAGAATCAGCGCCCCGTAGTTCTCCTTTTTCAGCTCCTCCAGCACGCCGCTTCCCTCGTTCATAATCCGCGCCTCAAAGCCAGCCGCCTCCAGATAATCCCGTTCCAGCTCAGCGATCAGCCGGTCATCCTCAACAATCAGTATTTTCTCCATCCTCATTCTCCTTCGCCAGGGGCAGGCGGATCACCAGCCTCAGCCCATTATGATTTTCGGCCCGCACGCTTCCTCCATGTCCCCGGATAATTTCCATCACCACAGCAAGTCCCATGCCGCTTCCTTCCTCCGACCTGGTTCTCGACTCGTCCACCCGGTAAAAGCTTTCAAAAATCCGCTCCAGGCTCTCCTCCGGCACACCGGGGCCGTCATCGGAAAAGGTCAGCTCTGCCAGATCTTTCCCATCCTGCCCGTCCGCTTCCAGCCCATCTGACTCCACCCGCCGAAGAGAAATCTCCACCCGGGACATTTCCCCCTCCCGGTAGCGCACCGTATTGGTCATCAGGTTGTCAAACACCCGCTTCAACGCATCCCCATCCATCAGTACCCGGCAGTCCTCCCTGCAGGAAAATACCGCCTGCACCTGATTCTTCGCCAGCTCGCCCCGTGAGGCATCCAGATAGGCCTCCACAAATTCCTTAAGGCTTCCCTCCGCAAAATCATAGTGAAAGCCTCCGCTTTCCAGCTTATTGTACTCTGAAAGGCTTCCCACCAGCCGCTGAAGATCCTGGGTGCGTATCTTCATGGCATTCAGATACCGCCTCTGCATATCCGGCGTGGAGGCGATGCCCTCCATCAGCCCGTCCAGATAGCCGCTTATGGAGGTCAGGGGCGTCCGCAAGTCATGGGAAATGCCGGAAATCAGCTCCTTGCGCCGGTTCTCGTACTCCAGCCGCTGCTCCACCGACTGCTTTAAATACTGGCACATCTCATTAAAATCCCCGCAGACCCGGCCAAATTCATCCGGCTTCTCATAGGGAATCACCACATCCAGATTTCCATCCCGGATCTCCTTCGCCCCGGCGCTCAGCTTTTCTAATGGCTCCAGCACGCTTGCCGAAATCCAGTAGGACAGCACCACATTCACAAAAAGCACCATGCCGAAAAACAGCAGGGCAAAGAGAATCACATATTTTAAAATATAGCTCTGAAAATACGTCCTGGCCTGATCCGCAGAATGGGCGTTATTTACCGCAATGATGGAGCATGCATCCGCATCCCGGTAAAAGGTATACTTGATTACCGACACATCTTTCTTGCTGGCCGTCAGCATCTTGGCCGTGGACAGGGCGCTTCCTGCCACAGACATCGCCGCATCCATATCCTTCCCGGAGATATTGGTGTAAACCTCCTCACCATTCATCCGCACCTGGATGTAATAGCCCATTTCCGCCAGCTGCTTTTCCAGCTCATTCATCTTTTCATTCCGGTCAAAGACCGGCGCCTCCCAGTCTGTCTCCCAAAGCTCCTTCTTATAAGTATAAATCAGGCTCTGGGCCGACTGCAGGTTATTCTCATCCTTGTACATGGTCTCCAGGGTATGCCAGTAGCTTCCCATAGAGGTCTTCATGCACAGAAGCACTGCCGCCGCAGTAATCAGGACCGGGATCAGCACCATCAGGATATTGGACAATATGATTTTTTTCCGCAGTGTCATAACCGGCTCCTTTCCCCGTCTTTCCCTCTACTATAGCATCCCAACGCCAGATGGGCAAGCCGGAATCCGCAGGGTCAAATGCAGCTGCACATCCAAAAGCAATTTTGCTTCAATTAATATATTTTCACAAAATATATTCCTCAGCTGTTGCTTTTTCAAAATTCTTATTATATAATTAACATGCGGAAAAGTCGTTTCCCTTAAAATGATTTTTCCTACCCTTATTAATTATTTATACTCCCCTCAAAAGGGCCGGACAGCTCCCCTGTCCGGCCCTTTTCCATGGCAATTTTCTCCGACGAAAACACCAGCGGCCGAACCCGCATCCTCATGCGCAGTCCGGCCGCTGCCCTTTAATCCTTTATCCTTTTTCTGCAAATCCAGTCAATTATCCCAAAACGTTCACAATCTTCACCGGAGTCCGGTAATTCCAATTGGAAACCTTGATCCCTGTGCTGTATGTAGAGGCATGTACAATTTTCCCGCCGCCGATATACATAGCTACGTGATTGATGCCGCCGCTTCCTCCGTAGAAGATCAGATCCCCGGGCTGCATCTGCTCGGCGCTGATGGCCACGCCATTATTAGCCTGTCCCTTGGAAGAGCGGGCCAGATTCACACCTGCCGCATTCCGCATGACGTAGCTGGTAAATCCAGAACAGTCCACGCCGGTTCTCGGATCGCTGCCGCCGTAGCGGTAGGGGCCGCCTACGAAGCTGAGAGCAAAATTTACTACCTGCTGTCTAAGGTCTGTCTTCGCCAGAGCCGCAGCCTCCGCTGCTGCCTGGGCTGCCTCTGCCGCTGCTTTCGCCTCGGCCTCAGCCTTCGCCTTTGCTTCCTTCTCTGCCTCCTGAGATGCGATGGTCTCTGCAGTCCGGTCATAAACCTTCGTCTGAACCACGCCTCCGGAAACGCTGGCTCCATTAGAAGCATTGGATGTATTCGAAACGTTGGTTACATTCACCACATCGCCGTCCGTCTTCTGCGAATCCGTCTCCTCTGCAAGCTCTATGTACTCTGCCCCTGCAGACTCCTTAGCCTCCACCAGCTGAACCTGATCAAAGTTGTCCGCGTATGAAGTGATGGACAGCCCCGTCATGATTCCCCAACAGCAAAGAACGCCAACTGCCTTTTTCCAGCAATGATGCATAATAATAATTCTCCTAACTCTGCGCCATAGATTCTATGACTTTTTTATGATAATTATTTCAAAATTGTTAACTTTTGTTACGTTTGTATTATACCCGTTTTACCTTCCTGCGTCAAGCCCTTTTTTGCATACAAACTCAGCGCAGGCATACAAAATCATCCGCCAGGCACGCAGAATTTCCTCGCAGGCATACAGCCGCTCCGGCAGCAGCCATATTCCTCTGCGCGGAGTGCGCCTCCCTGCGGAGCATTTTTGTCTAACAGGAAACGCAGTTTCCTGTTAGACAAAAAAAGAGAGCATCCGCCCGCAGGCGTCTGCTCTCCCTTCCTATCTTCTCGGCCCTTTGAACAGCCAGTAAATCATCCAGACAATCAGAACCGGCATCAAAATCGGTCCCAGGATCATGAAAATCCCCCCGATGATCGTTCCCACCAACCACAAAAGCAGCAAAAGAACGATGGTCACAATCAGCGTAAACCAAAATCCGCTGATGTGAAAGGTATGAAAGCTGCGGCGGCCCTCCCCGCAGTACGGATCCTCCGCGTCATAGCGCGCCTCATCATAAGGCTCATCATTATACCGCGCTTCCCCGTACTGGGTTTCCTCTCCGCTGTCGCTGTCCTCGTAAACACCGGCCATCTCATTGCCGCCTCCATTGGCCTCAATGATCGACCGGGCAATGAGCCGCGGATCGCCTAGCTCCTCCAGCACCTGGCTCTCCGGCTTCCCCTTGCGAACCTCGTCCGCTATATACTGATTGTAATAGGAAACATTCTCCTCGATCACCGATCTGAGCACCTGCCCAGTCAGAGCCAGAGTAAGCTTCTCCAAAAAATCTTGTTTATCCATGAATTACAGTATCCTTTCTTTCAGGACGCCCTCCCGGTAAGCATTGACCAGCTCCTTCAGATCCTCAATCCGGGCTGTCAGCTCCTCACCCTTATCCGTATCTCCCACCATGATCCGCCGGGGCATCTTTTCCACGATGGAAACCCGGGGCGTATTCTCCCTGGTGGGATCAAAGGGCTTGTGCTCCGCCAGCGCCAGATGGTGGGAATTGTAAATCAGCGTGTAGCCGGCAATTCCCGTCCTTGACTGATACGCCTTGGAAAGGCCGCCGTCAATAACGTACAGCTTTCCCTCCGCCTTTACCGGCGTCTCCCCATCCTTGATCTTCACCGGCACATGGCCGTTAATGATATGGGAGCCCTCTGTGGGAAGGCCGAATTCCTGGAGGATCCGGTCACAGTATTCCACCTGCTGGCTCAGCTTATAATAGGGATTCATCGTCTCCTTGTGGGTCGTCTTATCTTCAATAAAATAATTTTCAAAGGTAGCCATCCTGTCTTTTCCGAATACCGGCGACTTTGCCCCGCACCAGAGATACCACATAAAGTCCCTGCATTTTTCCTTCTCCGGGTCCGTATCCGGCAGGAAATAGGCCTTCCGCACCCGCTGGTCGATAAAGTCCAGCAGCGCCTTCCCTGAATACGCCGTGCCGTCAATCACCATCTCGTCAAAGCTGCCGTCCTTCCTCATGGGAATGCAGCCATGGTAAAGGAGATTGGAATTGTAGCACTTGTACATGCCGCCGTGGGAATACAGGAAGCGGATATGCCGGTTCAGCAGCTCACTGTGCTTAAAGGAAAGGGCCAGGGTGTGGAGAAGCTCCTCCTCCTCAGGCGTAAGCTTTAAGGGATCCTTCGGGTCAATGGTGGGGAAATTGGTATCCAGCAGCGGATATTCCTGGTCTCCCAGCTTGATCACGCCTCTGGCATAATCAATCTTTTCTAACATCAGCCGCTCCTCCATCTGGTAATCCGGATGGCGCTTGATGATCTGCTCCTGCACCTTAAACTGCATCACTGCAATGGCCTTGTGCATCTTGGCCGCCAGGCCCGGGTCCACCGCATCGTAAATATTCTCATCCAGAATTTTCGGCTGGAACCGCTCGCAGGGATCATCCCGGTACACACTGGCCGCAAACATGGACAGAGGCCGCAGGTTAATGCCGTAGCCGTCCTCCAGCACATCGAAGCTGTTGTAGCTGATGGCAATCCGCAGCACCACGCAGATGCAGGCCAGATTTCCCGTGGCCGCTCCCATCCAGGAAACATCATGGTTCCCCCACTGGATATCCACATCGTGGAACTGCATCAGCGCATTCATAATGATATCCGCCCTGGGCCCCCGGTCAAAAATATCCCCGATAATGTGCAGGCTGTCGATGATCAGATTCTGAATCAGCTCGCACAGCGCAATAATAAACTTGTCCGCAATCTGCACATCCAGGATGGTCTGGATGATCTCACTGTAGTAGACCTTTTTATTCTCGTCATTATAATCCACATGAAGCAGCTCGTCAATGGCATAAGCAAATTCCTGGGGCATCTTCTTTCTCACCTTGGAGCGGCTGTATTTGGAAGAAATCTCCTTGCAGATCCGCACCAGACGGTAGATCGTCACCCGCTGCCAGTCCTCCGTATTGTGCCCCACCAGACTCATCTTTGCCAGCGCCCGTTCCGGATAATAAATCAGATTTGCCAACTCCACCTGAGCCTCCTCCGGAATGATGTAGCCGAAGGTCTCCCGGATTTTCTCCCGGATAATTCCCGAGGCACTCTTTAACAGATGAATAAACGCCTCATATTCCCCGTGAAGATCGCTGAAAAAATACTCCGTCCCCTTAGGCAGCCCCATGATGGCCCGCAGATTGATGATCTCACTGCAGGCAGAGCGCACCGTCGGATATTCTCTGGCCAAAAGTCGTAAATAATCGTAATCCCGCATAGCTCCTCCCTCATTTCAAACGCCGCCGTCCCCTGCATTTTCCGCCTTTACATTGTCTTTTCTCTGGTTTTGTAGTACCATAAAGCTTGGGATACTGTAAATCTCGGACAGGTTCCGCCGGGCAAAATTCTTTTTCACCGCGCTTAACCCCTTTAGCCGCGGCAGCCTGTAATCATTATAGCATTGGTCTTTTTAAATTGGAAGAACACAAATCGGAGGTTTTCATTATGGAACAGCTTTATGTATTCGGCACCGGAAACGCGGCCGTCACCCACTGCTACAATACCTGCTTTGCCATCCGGGAAGATGAGGAGTATTTCATGGTGGACGCCGGCGGCGGCAACGGCATCCTGGGAATCCTGGAACAGATGGATGTTCCCCTCACATCGATCCATCACCTTTTCGTCACCCATGAGCACACCGACCACATCCTGGGCGTAGTCTGGATGATCCGCATGATCGGCCAGAAGATTCTCGCCGGAAAATACCAGGGTGACTTCACCATCTACTGCCACCCGGATCTGGTGCACACCATCACCACCCTCTGCAGCCTTACCACCCAGAAAAAAATCCAGAAGCTCATCGGCGGCCCGATCTGCCTTGTGCCTGTGGAGGACGGACAGACCCTCTCCATCTTAGGCTGCACCGTCACCTTTTTTGACATCCATTCCACCAAGGCAAAGCAGTTCGGCTTCACCATACAGCTGCATAATGGCAAAAAGCTTACCTGCACCGGCGATGAACCCTACAATCCCCTCTGCGAGCCCTACGTTTCCGGTAGCCAGTGGCTTCTCTGCGAGGCCTTCTGCCTTTATGAAGAGCGGGACCGTTTCTCCCCTTACGAAAAGCATCACAGCACCGTAAAAGAAGCCTGCCAGCTAGCTGACCGCCTGCAGATCCCCAACCTGGTTCTCTGGCACACCGAAGACTCCGACATCGCCAACCGCAAGCAGCGCTACACCCAGGAGGGCCGCGCCTACTACTCCGGAAACCTTCTGGTTCCCCATGACGGCGAGATTATCCCGCTGTAATCATTGTCCCACTGTAACCCCGCTGCAATAGCTTTCATCATAATCTGTCCGGCTCCTTCATATAATGGATTCAGCGAACCCATGGAAGGAGCCTTTTTATGCTTTCTCTGCACAAATCCCCCCTCTCCCGCGCCTCTGGGAAAGACAAAAAAACCGATTCAGCCTCCCCCTCCCCGGAGCTTTCCGCATACAGCTTCATCATCTATGTTGAGGCCATCCTGCTCCTGGTCCTGGGCCTTTCCTTCCTGTCCAATTATCTGGAGCGGTATCCTCTGCTGTCCGGCACAGAGCACTCCCTTTACACCGCCGCCGAACAGGATGGAGAAGAGCGCACCTTCATCAAATGGGTTGATTTTACCGTAACCAGCGAAGCCATGACCCAGGCCTTCCGTCTGGATGTGGATACCTGCCAGTCGGACATCCACTTAAACTGGATTGAGCTTTTGGCCTATCTCGGCGCCCGCTACGGCGGCGACTTCACCCGCTATAAAGCCAGCGACCTGACCGCCCTCGCTGAAAAGCTCCAAGAGGGCGCCTCCATGGAAGAGCTCACAGAAAGCATGGAATACTACGATTATTATCTGGAAGCCTACGACGCCGTCCTCGGCGGCCTGACCGGCGTTTACAGTGAAGAAATCCCAGCCGAAGAAGCGCCGCCCCAAAGCTGGCTCTCCTCACCAGAGCCGCCTGCTCCGGCTGAGTCTCCTGCCATTCAGGAGTCTGCCCCTCAGGACACCGTCTGGGTAACAAAATACGGCCTGAAGGCCTTCTCTCCCATCGCCAAAGGCTTTCCCTACACCGATTACGATGACTTCGGCAGTGCCAGAAGCTACGGCTACAAGCGCCGCCACCTTGGTCACGATATGATGGGACAGGTGGGAACCCCCATCATTGCCGTGGAATCCGGCACGGTGGAGGCCCTGGGCTGGAACCAGTACGGCGGCTGGCGCATCGGCATCCGCTCCTTCGACAAGAAGCGCTATTACTACTATGCCCATCTCCGGAAAAACTACCCCTACCAGTCCAATCTTTCCGTAGGCTCCACCGTCCGCGCCGGGGATGTGATCGGCTATCTGGGACGCACCGGCTACAGCGCCACCGAAAACACCAACAATATCCAGCAGCCCCACCTTCACTTTGGCCTTCAGTTGATTTTCGATGAGTCCCAGAAGGAAGGGAACAATGAAATCTGGGTCAGCTGCTATGAGCTAGTAAAATTCCTCCGGCAGAACCAATGCCTTACCGAAAAAACACCCGGCACCAAAGAATGGCACCGGGTATACGAGACACGGGACTTTTAAAACCAGCCGCCCGCCCAAAAATCTCTTGCAAAAGAGCCTCAGCACAGCTTCTCCGACACAGCAATGCTGACTTTTTGATTATTGCGGCTGCAGTCTTCAAAGAACCGCCGGTAATATTCCGTATAAATCACATCCACCAAAAAAAGCTGGCTGATCTCCGCCGACGTGGAGCCTCCCTGGAGGGGCCCCTCGTTGGCTCCGCACAGCAGCGTCACATCCGAACAGGCGCTCAAAGGCGACTTGGCAAATCGGGTAATGCAGATAATCCCCGCCCCCGCCTTCCCGGCCACCTGCGCCACATAGATGGTATCCTTCGTCTCCCCGGAATAAGAAAACAGCACCGCCACATCCTTAGGAGACATGGAAGCCGCAGCCATAACCTGCATATGGCTGTCCTGAATGCAGAACATCTTATTCTCAATCCGCATAAATTTGTTCATGGCCTTCATGGCCGTCAGCATACTGGCTCCCACGCCGAAAAAATACACCCGCCTGGCCTCATGAATCATGGAAACTGTACGGTCCACATCCTCCCCGCGCAGAAGAGAGCAGGTCTCCTCAAGGGCATTCACATTTGTCCGCAGCACCTTCTTTACCAGATCCCCAAAGGAATCCCCCAGAGAAAGATTGCTCCCCGTAAACTGCTCCAGGCTGTCTGCCCCCTCATGAAGGCTCAGGGAAAGCATCATCTTAAATTCCTGATAGCCCTTCACTCCCATGGTCTTGCAAAACCGGAATACGCTGGTTTCGCCCACTGCGCAGGCCTCAGCCAGCTCTGTGATGGACAAAAACAGCATCCCTCTGGGATCCCTCAGGATGTAATCCGCCACCTTTTTTTCCGCCTTCGTCAACTGATTATAGGAGGCTCTAATCTTCGTAACAAAATCTCCCTGCACCGCACTCCCTCCTCTCCGCCGCCGCTCCGTCCTGCGCTCCTTCCTGCATCATCGAAAGGACAGGCCCGCTGCGGCAGCCGCCGGTCACATTGACACCTTGCCTTGCCAAGCCGTTTTTTTCATTATAAAAAATTTTTCCTTTTTTGTACAGTTCCTTTCCAAAAATCCCCGTTCCGGCTTTGTAAGAAATTCTTCACATAATTTTCAAATTTTTCCGGTAAGGTTATGCTATACTAATTTAAAGATATTTTCGCACTTACAGGAGCATATTCCATGAACAAATACAGACAATTAGCAGCAGCCCTTCTTGCCTTTTCCACGGCAGTATCCTGTCCGTTCCAGGTGGCAGCCGGAACGCCCACGGCAGCCGGAATGCCCACAGCAGCCGGAACTCCTATGGCTTTTGCAGAACAGCGTTCACCTGCTGCCGAAAGGCTTATGGCCGCTGCCCAGAGGCCAAGCCCTCTTTCACCCCTTCCCGGCCTTCAGCTTCAGGCCATCGGACCAGGTATGGATAACCTATCCCTGGGAGACAGCTACGCCACCTACCAGTGGGGGTTAAAAAATGACGGGGAGCTTCAGCTGGTACAGATGACCGCCAGCTTCCGCTCTCTGGATTCGGTGTACGGCGCCAGAAAGGGCCGCTCCGCTTCCATTTCCCTTCCTGATCTGGGGCCGGGGATGATCGAGTATCAGTCCACCGTCATCCAGGCCAGATCCGGTATCGATATCAATATCCTTCCTGCCTGGAAGCAATATGACGCGGACACAGAAAGCCCCAGACGGCAGGTGACAGTAGCCATCATTGACACAGGCATCGACTACAGCCATCCAGAGCTGGCCGACGCTATGTGGACAAATCCCGGCGAGATTCCCGGCGACGGTATTGACAATGACGGGAATGGCTACATTGATGACATTCACGGCTGGAACTTCTACACCGGAAGCTCCACCCTTTACAGCGGCACCGAGGACAGCCACGGCACCCATACCGCCGGTACCATCGCAGCTGCCCGGGGAAGCGGCGGAATCGCCGGCATCACCGACAATCAGTACGTAAAGCTGATGAGCGTAAAGGCCCTGGGCGGCCCCATGGGGATCGGCTCCCCTGAATCCGTCATTCAGGCTATCCATTATGCTGAGGCTAACGGCGCCTCCATCTGCAATTTAAGTCTGGGCACCGCTGCCTACAATGAAGAGCTGGCGGCCGCCATCCGGGATTCTAACATGCTTTTCGTCATTGCCTGCGGCAATGGAGACGCCACAGGACAGGGCTACGATACAGACGCCTCTCCCATCTATCCCGCGTCCCTTCCCTATGACAATGTGATTTCCGTAGCCAGCCTGATGTTCGACGGCAGTCTGGCCGCCAGCTCCAATTTTGGAGCCGGATCGGTAGACATTGCCGCCCCCGGTTCCTACATATTAAGCACCGCACCTGGCGGCGGATACGCCTTCATGAGCGGCACCTCCATGGCCGCACCCATGGTCACCGGCACAGCAGCCATGCTTTATTCCTACCGCACGGATTTTTCCCTGGCAGACGTAAAGACAGCGCTTCTGGCCACAGCCAGACCCATGGAAAGCCTTGCCGGGAAAACCGTATCCGGCGGCATGCTTGACGCCTGCGCCGCCATGAATTATCAAAAAAATGCTGATTAACTCATCGTTTTCCTAAACAGGTCAGCAGCATTGGCAAAGCCGCAGCATTTGCAAACTAGGATCATTTGCAAACTAGGAGCATTTGCAAACCAGCGTCATTCATAAACCAGCAGCATTTGCATAAAGATGGGAGGATTGTAATGAAAAACCTACTGCGTATGATTATCTTCTGCTCTCTTCTGTCTGCCTTCACCATCACCGCCATGGCCGACACACGGATTAATACGGTTTCCATCACCGTAACCGGCGCCGGCACCCTGAAAGCCGGGGAACCCATCGGTGATGTGACAGTCACCAGCAGCGGCGAAGGCTATTACGTAGACAACGCCTACTTTTTAAACGATCACGATATCTGGCAGCGAAACGAGCGCCCCAAAATTCGTGTTGAGCTCTACGCCGATGACGGCTACCGCTTCTCCTATACCAGCAAAAGCCATTTCTCCTTAAGCGGCTACGGAGCCGAATACGCCGACGCCAATATTATGGACAGCAGCTCTTACATGGAGCTGGATATTTATCTCGACCGCGTCCTGGGAGATGGCACCAGCACCAGCGAGGACTACAATCTGGGATGGGATGATTACACCGCCACCTGGGATGGCTACGCCGCAGATCATTATGAAGTCCGGCTGTACCGCTGGAACAGCAGCGGCACCAGTACCTCCATCGTCACCACAAGGCGCAGCGATGACGGCGAATATGACTTTACCAGCTATCTCACCAAAACCGGAGACTATAGCTTCCGGGTACGGCCAGTAGATTCCGACTTTGACACCGGAGAACTCTGGTCCGACCACTCCCCCAAGCTCTATATTGACAGTGAAGAAGCCAGCGGCAATCGGGACTACAGCGATGATGATTACGTCGGCTCCGGAAACTCCACCTACTACTCCGGCCCCGGCTACTACGATTCCACCGATTCCCAGAACGGCCCGGGAAGCACCGCCTTAGGCCAGTGGATGCAGGACTCTACCGGCTGGTGGTACCGCTACAACAATGGCGGATGGCCCTTCAGCTCCTGGCAGGTAATCGATGAAAAATGGTATTACTTCAATGACCAGGGCTACCTTCTCACCGGATGGTTCCAGTTAAACGGCTCCTGGTACTACTGCGGCGGAGATGGCGCCATGACCACCGGCTGGCAGAAAATCGGCCCCTACTGGTACTATTTCTCCAACAGCGGCGTCATGGCCACCGGCTGGAATCTCTTAGACGGCGGCTGGTACTATCTGGATCCCGCAAGCGGCGCCCTCTGGACCGGCACCTTCACCCCCGACGGTCATTATGTCAATGCAAACGGCCTCAGGCTCTACTAACTGACTTCGCACCAATACCAATATACACCCGCCTGCAAAGCAGCCTCCGAAAACCGAAACCAGCTGCCTGCAGGCGTTTTTTCGCTATAAACACGAATTTCTTCTGTTTGCTCATGGATTTTCTTTTCTTCATACATGAATTTTCTTCTGTTCACACATGTATTTTCTTCTGTTCGAACTTGGATTTCCTTCTGTTCACATATAAAGATTCTGTAAAATTCCCGTATTCCATTCTCCCTAAACGTGCTATAATGTGCCTTAAGGACGCAGTAATGCATACAAAACAATAACATACAGGAGATAAAACATTGAACTATTCTGCTAATACCTCTCGTTCAAAATTCTGGGATCTGGTACGGGGACTGGGAATCCTGTCCATCGTAGCTGGCCACTGCTGGGGGCCCGCGATTCCCTATGTCTACACCTATCACCTGGCCATTTTCTTTTTCGTATCCGGCTTCTTATATAATGAGAAAAAGTACGGCAGCGCCCCATTCACCCACGTGGCAGCCAAATTAAAGAGCGCCTGGCCCAAATACATGGCCTACATGACCCTGTTCATTCTGTGCCACAATCTTTTCCAGAGAGTCGGCATCACCCCAGTCTCTGCCGATTACAGCCACAGCCAGATGGCCGTCGCCATCGGAAACTGCGTCACCTTCCAGGGCATGGAATCCATGGGCGGCGCCATGTGGTTTATCCCGCTGTGGGTATTGGCCTGCGGACTCTTCGGCGGCACGGTGTGGTTTTGCAGCCGGCTTCTCTCTTTCCTTCGGAAAAACGCTTCCCTCCTCCTGCCCATAATGACAGCAGCCGGCAGTTTTTTCCTCGGCGCCTGGGGCGTATTTTTCATCTTCCGCGGCCTGCCCATCTCCTATCAGCTTCACCTGGCCCTTCTGGTTCAGCCCTTTTTCGGAATTGGGTGGATGATCAAAAGCTGCTGCCCCCATTACCGGCAGATGCTGAAATGGTATGCAGCCATTCCCTGCGGGGCCCTTCTGGCCTTCTGGGTCCGCAGCCGTGCCCTTTACATCGACCTGTCCCTTGGGCGGATCGGCAATGGCTGGGAATACTTTCTCCTGGCCCTCCTGGGTATCTACTGTTGCATGTGGCTTGCCTCAGTAATTGAAAAAAGCCGCCTGGCCGGCGGGCTTTTCTCTCTCCTTGGACGGCACTCCTTTGACATTATGTGCCTCCATTTTGTTGTCTTTAAGGTTTTGGATGTACTGTACGGCCGCTTTCATCTCGGCGACATCCCGGAAATCTATTCTGCATTTCCCCAGGCCTACAGCACTACGCTCTGGCCTCTTTACATCCTTGCCGGAACCTGCCTCCCCGCGCTGTGGGGCGCAGCCTTAGACAGCTTTAAACGCCGTTTGCCATCGGACTGAATATCATCCGCTGCCAGCCTGTCAAAACGCTCCCGGTATCCGGTACCCATGATTCATGGGCCCTCGCCCTTTTCCCAGATTAAGTCCAGCCAAAAGCGCTCCCGATAAATACTCCTTGGCCTCCGCCACTGCCTCCTCCAGCGTCATCCCCTTTGCCAGATTGGAGGCAATGGCGCTGGATAGGGTACAGCCCGTCCCGTGAGTATTGGGATTATCCACACGTTTCCCATAAAACCATCGAGTTTTCCCATCATGGTAAAGCACATCGTTGGCATCATTCTGCTGATGTCCGCCCTTGCACAGCACTGCGCAGCCGTAAGCCTCACCGACCCGCCGCGCCGCCTCTTCCATATCCTCCGGCGACCGGATCTCCATTCCTGCAAGCACCTCCATCTCCGGAATATTCGGTGTCAGCACTGAAGCGATAGGAAAGAGCGCCTCCTTCAGTACCCCCACTGCCGAATCTTCCATTAATCTGGAACCACTGGTAGCCACCATAACTGGATCCACTACAATATTCTTCGCCTTATACTCTCTTAACTTCTCTCCGATTACCCGAATCAAATCAGCGGAAGACACCATCCCAATTTTCACCGCATCCGGAAAAATATCCGTAAAAATGCAGTCCAGCTGAAGTCCAAGAAACTCTGGTGTGCTCTCCTGGATTCCCGCCACACCCATAGTGTTCTGCGCCGTCAGCGCAGTAATGGCGCTCATTCCGTATACCCCCTGTGCCAGCATCGTCTTCAGATCCGCCTGGATCCCCGCTCCACCGCTGGAATCACTTCCCGCAATCGTCAGTGCAGTTTTCATTATCGCTTATTCCCTCCCTTTTTCGCTATCCACAATTCGATCAGCCAGCCCCCGCAGCTCTCCGGCCGCCGCCTCAATATCCGACTGTGCAAATATCGAGCTGACCACAGCCACACCGGCAATTCCGCTTCCGGCAAGCTGCATTACATTATCCGTCCCGATTCCGCCGATAGCCACCACCGGAATAGACACCGCGTCACAAATTTCCTTCAGCTGATTAAAGCTGACCGGCGAGGTATCCTTTTTCGTGCTGGTATGAAAGACAGCCCCCACTCCCAGGTAATCTGCGCCCTCCTCCTGGGCCTTCAGCGCCTGCGAAAGCGTCCTCGCAGTAACACCAATAATCTTATCCTCACCCAGAATCTCCCGGGCCCTCTGGGGACTCATATCCCCCTGCCCCACATGAACACCATCCGCGTCCGCAAGCTTTGCGATCTCTACCTGATCATTAATCAAAAATAATGCCCCGTACTGTCTGCAAAGAGCGCCAATTTCCTTTGCCTCTTCCAGAAAGCGCTCCCTGTCCAGATTCTTTTCCCGCAGCTGAATCATGGTCACACCGCCCTTTAAGGCCTTCTCCACCTGCTGATACAGCGTCTCTCCATTCAGCCAGCTTCGATCCGTCACCCCGTATAATCGAAGGTTTTCTCTCTTGATTCTCATCCCGTCCTCCTGCAAATCTACTTATTAAAAAAAGAGAACTACTGCAAATACAGTAATTCTCTCATAATGCCGGCGACCGGAATCGAACCGGTACGGGAGGTAAGTCCCGCAGGATTTTAAGTCCTGTGCGTCTGCCAGTTCCGCCACGCCGGCTTTTTCTGGTAATAAAATTACCAATGGGGCCTATAGGGCTCGAACCTATGACCCTCTGCTTGTAAGGCAGATGCTCTCCCAGCTGAGCTAAGACCCCGCAAAAAATATATTTTATAAAACGACCCGAATGGGACTCGAACCCACGGCCTCCGCCGTGACAGGGCGGCGCTCTAACCAACTGAGCCATCGGGCCAAATAATATAATTAACAAAAAGAAAAGTGGACC
>JAGHER010000208.1 GCA_017889125.1 Lachnospiraceae bacterium | reverse complement strand
TATGTCGTGAATGGCCATCTATCTAGGACTGCCGTCACCGGCAGCCTCAAGCGATCTACCCGGAAGCAGACGGGCCGCCTTATGCTTCCTGCTTGATCTTGCTTCGGATGGGGTTTACACAGCCCTGCCTGTTGCCAGACAGGCGGTAGTCTCTTACACTGCCATTCCACCCTTACCAGAGGGCGGCGAACCGGCCCTCCGGCGGTTTATTTTCTGTTGCACTTTCCTTGGAGTCGCCTCCACCAGACGCTATCTGGCATCCTGCCCTGTGAAGCCCGGACTTTCCTCTCCTGCGTCCTTTCGGTATCGCAGCAGCGGCCATTTGCCTTACTCGGTTTCCCTATCGTATCACAGAAAAAGAAATTTGTCTACCGGTTCCGCAGGCTGTATTTCTCCTCGCAGTACTTGCAGCGGTAGGTCTCCGTCTCCTCATCGGACAGATAGAAGACATGGGGAAGCTCCTGCTCGATGGAGGTGATGCACCGGGGATTCTTGCACTGAATTACATTGACGATCTTCTTAGGCAGCTTAACGGTGCGCTTTTCTACGATCTCATTGTCCCGGATAATATTTACCGTAATATTGTGGTCGATGTAGCCCAATACATCCAGGTCGATGGTATCCAGTCCGCCCTCGATCTTGATGATGTCCTTGCGGCCCATCTTGTTGCTTCTGGCATTCTTGATGATGGCTACCTGGCACTCTAACTTGTCCAGGCCTAAATGATAGTAAATATCCAGGCTTCGTCCGGCCTCAATGTGATCCAGCACGATGCCTTCCTTTAATCCGCTGATATTTAACATGGCGCATTCACCTCCAGTAATTTCATAATCAGAGCCATACGCACGTACACGCCGTACTGGGCCTGCTTAAAGTAAGCGGCTCTGGGATCCTTGTCCACTTCCACGGAGATTTCGTTTACACGGGGAAGGGGATGGAGCACGTACATATCGGATTTTGCCAGCTTCATCTTCTTGGGAGTCAGGATGTAGCAGTCCTTTAAGCGGATGTAATCCTCTTCATTAAAGAAGCGCTCCTTCTGCACACGGGTCATGTAAAGGATGTCCAGCTCCGGAAGAGCCTCGTCCAGATTTCCCAGCTCCTTAAACTCAATGTTTTTTGCTTTCAGCACATCCTCGCGGATGTATTCCGGCACACGAAGCTCCGGCGGGGAGATTAAGACAAAGCGGATGTTGGGGTAGCGAACCAGGGCATTGATCAGAGAATGCACAGTCCGGCCGAATTTTAAGTCGCCGCAGAGTCCTACGGTCAGATTGTCCAGACGGCCCTTCAGAGAGTGAATGGTCAGAAGGTCGGTAAGGGTCTGGGTAGGATGCTGATGGCCGCCGTCTCCGGCATTGACCACCGGGATGCCTGAGTTCATGGCAGCGACTAATGCGGCGCCCTCCTTGGGATGGCGGATGGCACAGATATCGGCATAGCAGGAGATGACCCGAATGGTATCGGCGATACTTTCTCCCTTTGCGGCCGAGCTGGAATCGGCAGAAGAAAAGCCCAGCACGCTGCCGCCCAGATTCAGCATAGCCGCCTCAAAGCTTAAGCGGGTTCTGGTACTGGGTTCGTAGAAGCAGGTAGCCAGCTTCTTGCCGTCGCATACATGGGCATACTTGGAAGGATTCTTTTCAATGTCACCGGCCACAGCCAGCAGCTCGTCAATCTCCTCCACGGTAAAGTCTAATGGGTTGAGTAAATGTTTCATGAGAGCCTCCTTTGTGTACGTGTCTCATATCTATCCTTAATCTTTCCCATTATATAGCATTTGCAGGGAGAATTCTACTATTTTTTTGCTGAATAATTGTTGTTTTTTTGATGACAAAAAAACGTATTATCTGTCATTTTGCGGAGAGATCAGATGGATTCCTTCTATACAGAGCTGGAAATTATGTTATAATGCATATTAGATGCAGAGGATAAACTAAGAGGGGGCGTAAAAGAATGGCAAAAACCCTGGAGCAGATTGTAATCGAAGGACTGGCATCGGACTGCAGCTCGTTAGAGGAGCTGTACGTGCTGTGGCAGACCATGCAGCTGGCGGAGACTGACACAGTGGGGAAGACCTGCCATATGGAAATCGACAAGCGCAGCTTTCATGTGGACGGAGTTCTGAATCCAGAGCATTTTTCCGGCGTTCTGTACATATTAAAGGAGCCAAGCCTGAAGCGTTATATCCAAAAAGGACTTACCTTTCCCGTTATCACCGATATCCGGAAGGAGTACCGGCGCTATCGGAAGGGGTATGAGGATGAATGCGGCTACCTTGCCGGTATGCAGAGGCTGCTGCTGGGCGAAAATGGCGCATCCATGACCGGACAGCAGATCATGGATACTCTGGCGGTCATGTATGTGAATAAGCGCGGCGGTAAGGAATCCTCCGATGACATCTGGATGAATTACGGCTATGAATATATTGAATTTTTAAAGCGCCAGATCCGGCTGATTGCGCCGCGGGTCATTGTCTGCTGCGGCGAGGAGATCTTCCGCCTGGTGGTGAAGGAAGTCTTTTCCAACAAAAAACACATCCGCAACCGTGGAGAACACATGATCTGGAAGGACATGGTGAAGAATTATCAGTTCACCGCCGATGCAAATTACCGCCACACCGCCGACCCGGCCAAGGCCGCTGTGGCGGTGGTGAATATGTGGAATCCCGCGTACCGGGTGAATAAGGATCAGTACCTTTCCCCGGAGGAATACCTGAAGGAATTTGAGCGGCGGATAAAAGGTATGGAAGTGTAAAGCTTCCCGTAAGGAATCCGTAATGAAGATTAAGAAAAAATAAGAGGACGGGGCATAGGCAGAATGGTATAATGACTGCACAGCGGTCATTATACCAGCGCCGGTTCGGGCGAAGCGAAAGCAGAGCAAACACCAAACCGAACCGTGCGCATCCCCCGGAGGGATAACATGGCAGCAGAACCACAGGATGGAGAGGGGAAAGTATGGAACGGGTTCCGATTATCCAGGTGAAAAATCTGTATAAGATCTACCGGGTAGGAGAGACGAAGGTGCGGGCCTTAAACGGAGTGGATCTTACATTATATAAGGGTGAATTTTGCGCCATCGTAGGCACCTCCGGTTCCGGCAAATCCACCCTTTTAAATATGCTTGCCGGTCTGGAAAAGCCTACCAGGGGAGAGATCATCATTGCCGGAAGGCATATCGAAAAGCTTTCTGAAAAGGAGCTGGTGGCCTTCCGCCGGGAGAAGGTGGGCTTTATTTTCCAGTCCTACAATCTGTTAAATACCATGAACGCAGAGGAAAATGTGGCCATGCCCCTTTCCTTCCGCGGGATCGGCAAGAAGGAGCGGCTGGCACGGGCCAGGAAGTACATGAAGCTGGTGGGGGTGGAAAATCAGGCAAAGCATATGCCGAATCAGAT
This sequence comes from Lachnospiraceae bacterium, assembly GCA_017889125.1. Classification (GTDB taxonomy): domain Bacteria; phylum Bacillota; class Clostridia; order Lachnospirales; family Lachnospiraceae; genus Caccovicinus. The sequence goes on along the minus strand of JAGHER010000208.1, from coordinate 6,337 downwards.
GTCCGGCGGACAGCAGCAGCGTGTGGGTATAGCCAGGGCTCTGGCGGTGAATCCGCAGATTATCTTTGCAGATGAGCCCACGGGAAATCTGGATTCAAAGACCACCATGGAGGTGTTAAAGCTGATGCAGAAGATTGTCCGGGAGCAGAAGCAGACATTAGTTATGGTTACCCATGACAATAATCTGGCATCTTATGCAGACCGGCGGGTGCGGATTATCGACGGGAAGATTGTCAGCATTGAAGAAGGGGCGGCAGAAGAAAAAGCAGCGGAGGAAAACAAAGGATGAGCATAAAACGAATTTTAAAGCAGGTTGGAGCCGCTTTTCTGGCGGCAGCCATTGTATTTGTCATGCCGGGAGCGGGCACAGCCGCCCGGGCAGCCTATGAAAACGTGCTGGATGACCGCATGTACAATAATGAATTTCTGGTGATCCGCCGTGACCCCACAGGAAAAGTGGGAAAAACCATGAATATCCCGGTCATCATCCAGGCGCCTTATGAGATGGAGGATGTGTGGGTGGGAATTTCCCGGGACATCAGCTCCTATTATGAGATGCCTGCAGACGGAGGCACGGAGTCCGGCGTTCAGAATACCTTCCCCTTTGAGATCAATGAATCCACCTTTGAGCCAAAGAAGCTGGGGACGATCAAGGAAGGAAGCACCAAGAGCATTACTCTGACGGCCCGTGTGCGTCGGGATATGAAGGAAGGCTACTACTGCATTCCCATCTGTATTTACCAGGGAGGGAAGGACGGCTCGGAGGAGATCGAGTTTATGAATGTATGGATCGGCGCATCCACCGCCTCTGAGACCGATGATTCCGATGAGAGCACAGAGGAGATTGCCTTTGTCCTGGGCGAGGGCCAGTCCACACCCTACGGCACCTACCCCAATGTGATGAATTTCGGCATCAATTTCCGCAATAAGAGCAAGATGGATGCCTACGATGTGACGGTGAGCATGGTCTTAAGCAAGAGTGATGATGAATTTCCCTTTATGATTAATGATGGAAATTATGACCGGCATTTTGATGTGGTAGCAGCCGGTGAGACCGTGAGCCTTCCCTACAGCATGGCCATCCGGGAGGACAGCTATACCGGATTTTATCCCATTAAGTTTAATGTGACCTACCGGGAGAGCATCGACGGGGATAAGAAGATTTCCGAGGGTCCCGGCGCCTTCACTGACGCCAAGACCGGCGCCACCCAGAGCACGGATACCAGTGTCCAGTCCAAGAGCTATGAATTTTACGTACACATCACCAGCAAGGAAAAGGAAGATTCCCTGGGTGATTTCAATGAAAATGACCGCTCCAAGGCGAGAATCATTGTGGAGGGCATGCGGACGGAGCCGGAGAAAATCATGGCCGGAGAGGAATTTGACCTGATCCTGAATATGAAGAATGCTTCCACCGATGTATCTGCCAGCAATATTCTCTTCACCCTGGAGCCGGAAAAGGTGGACAATACCTCTGTATTTTCCACGGAATCAGGCTCGGCATCAGTGGTGGTGAATTCTCTTCCTGCAGGGGCCTCCACGGAGCTGCGGGTGCGGTTTTTATCCAAGGCAGGGATCGATCAGCGTTCCTATGCCATCACCATCAAGGAAAAGTATGACAGCCCGGAATTTAAGAATGCCGAGGAAAGTGTGACGGTGGATATTCCCATCTATCAGCAGGCAAGACTCAGTACAAGTACCTTTGACATTATGCCGGAGGCTATTGAGGTAGGCAGCGAGAGCAATATCATGTTCGGCATCAACAACACCGGCCGCATTAAGCTTTACAATGTCAATGTCCGGTTTGAAGCAGATTCCATCAAGACGGCAGAGACCTATGTGGGAAATATTGATCCTGGTCAGACGGGAAACGTAGACGTGATGATTACCGGCACGGCAGCAACTATGGATGAGGGAAAGGTGAAGGTAATCATTTCCTACGAGGATGAAAATGGAGAAGTTACCGAGGTGGAAAAGGAGCTGACCCTTCTGGTAACAGAGCCTATGCCGGAATTTGACGAATCCATGTACGGGGACATGATGGATATGGAAGCCGATGCGCCGGCCGGTCTACTTGACGATCCGGTAAAGCGAAAGATTGTGATTGCCGGCGGAGCTGCGGCAGGCATTGTGGTGATCGTCGCAGCTGTGGCGGTGGTGAAGCACAGAAAGAAGAAAAAGCAGCAGAAGGAAGAGGAAGAGGGAATCGACGATGACATTTCGTGATCTTCTGGTGATGAGCATGAATAACCTGCGCCGGAGAAAGCTGAGAACCGTCCTTACGGTTCTGGGCGTGGTGATCGGCACGGCCTCCATCGTGGTTATGGTTTCCCTGGGAATCGGGCTTAATGAGATGACCATTGAGCAGATTTCTTCCTACGGCAGTCTGACCACCATCGAGGTGTCCTCCCCAAGCAGGTGGGGCGGCAGCAGTTCAGATAATGCAGATCCTAAATATATTACAGCTGATGTAATAGATATGCTTAAACGCATGCCTCACGTAAAAGGTGTTTCTCCCGTCCTCTCCGTGTCTGTGCTGATGCGGCAGGGCCCATATCAGGGCTATGCCAGCCTGACCGGCGTCAGTGATGAATATCTGGCAGAGATTCCTGTGGGGGAGGGGGAGCGTCCTTCCTCCAAGGACAAGGAGATGCGGATGCTGGTTGGCAATCAGATGATCACTCAGTTTTCCAATGTAAAGACGGGAAAGGGATATTGGGATTCCGGGGAACTTCCGGATGTGGATTTTATGAATCAGCCCATGTTTGTAATCTTTGATATGGATGCCTACTACCAGTCCCAGTACCCCACCGATGCTGAGAATGCGGTGAAGCCGCCTAAGAAATATTTCATTCCCACTGCCGGTATGGTGGAAGGGGGAATAAATGACTATAACGATTATTGCTACTCTGTGTATGTGAATATTGATCTTCTGGAGGCGCAGCTTAAACGGGTATTCAAGAAAAAAGCAATTCCCGGACAGCCTACGAATAAGAAGGGAAAGTCCCTTGGCTATATGGTGTATGATTCTGCCCAGGTCTTTGTGGATGACATGGACAACGTAACCGAAGTGCAGAAGATGATTTCCGACATGGGCTATCAGGCTTACAGCCGTATGGACTGGTTAGAGCAGTCCAAGCAGCAGTCCCAGATGGTGCAGGCGGTGCTGGGCGGCATCGGCGCCGTATCCCTTTTCGTGGCGGCTATCGGCATTGCCAATACTATGATGATGTCCATCTACGAACGAACTAAGGAGATCGGCGTCATGAAAGTGCTGGGCTGCGACATGGGAAATATCCGGGATATGTTTTTGATCGAATCCGGGTTTATCGGCTTCATGGGAGGCGTGGTGGGCCTCATCCTCAGCCTGACTATTTCCCTGGTCATTAACAAGTTTGTAGGTGCCGAGTCGCTGACTGGAATGTCCGGCGACCTGTCGCGGATTCCCCTGTGGCTTAACCTTGCCGCCCTGTTCTTTGCCATATTTGTAGGCATGGCCGCCGGATTTCTGCCTGCCACCAGGGCCATGAAACTGAGCCCCTTGGCGGCGATTCGGAATGAATGAGGGAATAGGAAAATTGAATTAGAGGTGAAAGAAAGAACGGTAAATCCTGGGATGGGAGCCGTTCTTTTTTTGTGTTGTTTCCTAGTTAAATGTAAAGAATATAAAAATAGTTGCGCAAAATTTTACAAAAACTGCGGGGCGATACTTTACCTTAGGGCGATATAATGTTATAATGAGTTAGGTTGATATTTTGTGAAAAAGAAGAAGGGGAAAAGAATATGGAGCATACATACCGATTGGAGGATACCTTGGAGAATCTGCAAAGGATTCTTCAGAGTCAATTTGAAATGCAGGCGGATGCAGCGAAATTTTTTGTCTGTTTATTAGTGAAGGATCAGAAGCAAAACGCAGAAGAGGAGGATTTGCAGACGGAACTATGGTATTTAGAAAAACATGATAGATATACTACACCTATTTTTGAGTCGAGATTTTCTATTTCCTTTACCGAATTAAAGAAAAATATGGCAGAATTGCTTTTTCAGCAATTCGGAACGTTGATTGACGATAAAGAAATGATTAATTTTTCCACGATATTAAATTGTTTTTTGGCTGTTTATCGAAGTGGTACGATCATACAGAAAAGGGAATGCTGTGTTTATTATCAGGCATTGAACTGGAAAAAGATGCATGCATCACAGGAATATTTTTGTGTTGAAGAGATTTTGCCGAAGAATGGTGAAAACGTATGTGAGCATTTAGATTATATCCGAGACAAGAAATGGGAATGCAATTTGTGCAGCAAAGAGAACTGTCATGCGAATCTGGAAAATTTCTCGATAATTTTGAACGGGTTATGCGAACGAAATGTATTCAAAAAATATAATTCAATGTATCGGTTTGTAATATAAAGGTTAATTAAATGGATAATATAAACATGAATCATAATGAATCGAAATCGCTGAATTCTGTGAGAAGAGAGCAGGATTTTCCGATGATTGTATTTGAAATAAGCAATGACGAGGAACGGTTTGTGTTTCTTGTATGGGTATTAATGGTTTCAGACGAAGAAGCATGTAAAGGAAAGGAGTTTCTCATTCAGCATCATCCCTCATTCCGGGTTCTTTGGAATTTGCTGTCTCGATTGCATCTATGTACGGTAATTGTAGAGGATCATTATGTAGATTGGGTATATCGGGACAGTTATTATTTTTATTACTCCTCAAAGCACTTTAATTATAGTCGCTTTTGTAAGCGGTTATGTATTTTTTCTGGAGCCTTGGAAAAAGAGTTTTATGATTGTACTAGTGAGGAAGTGGGAAAGCGATTTATTGGCAGCATTGTCATTCGTCCTATACCGGGACGTTCAATTGGACGAACATTGTTAGCACCTAGGTATTTTTTACCTGAAAGAGAGTTATGTCAGATTCGTTTGGCAAAGTATAAAATAACTGTATATGGCAAACAGCTGACAGTAGAGGCATTTCCATATAGCATGCAGGACGGAGAAACCACTTCCTGTGCGGAAATTACTATTCTAAATTTATTGGATTACTATAGCCGGTCATATCCGGAATACCGCTATTTGCTCCCTAGTGAGATCAGTAAATTGGCGGAATTAAATAGTTATGAGCGGAGAATGCCAACAACTGGATTAAGTTATGAATTGATTTCCAAGATTTTTTGTGAGGTAGGCTTCTATCCACGTTTATATTCTGCACAGAAAATGACAAAATTTCGTCATATCTTATACTATTATATCGAATCTGGCATTCCAGTTGCTTTGGGACTGAAACAGGGACCAGAGGCAAAACATTCTATTATTATAGTCGGACATAAAGCTACTGATGAGAACACATTGGGAAAAGAAATTACGGGAGTATATGATCAGGAAACGGATGATACAATATGGACATGTGATATTGCGGATACAGTGGATACATATTGTATTATAGATGATAACAGAGAGCCATATCAGTTAAGCAGCTGCATAGAAGAAAAGCAGATGAAGGAGCAATCTGGTCTATTAAAATTAAATCACTGTGAAATTGAATATATGATGGTTCCACTGTATAAAAGAATGATAATGGAAGCGGCTGATGCTTATGATATCTGTTTAAGTATATTAGCAAGTAAAAAATTGGGCATAAAAGATTTTTTGCTAATGAGCTGTTTTTTTGAGGGAGTCATGACAGCAGAAAGAACAGAATTAAAACTTGGAACAAAAGAAATGCCAATCGTCATGCGGCTATTTATGGCTTCGTCAAGAACATTTCGCAAAAAACGCGATGAGCAGTTTAGAAAAGAAAAACGCGAAGTGAGGGATTTATATAACATAACGGTATTTCCTAAATTTGTATGGATTTGTGAGATCACAACCAAGGAACTTCATAAAAAGGGATTAGTGATTGGAGAAATTGTTCTTGACGCTACGTCTTCGGCAGAGGTTAAGACAGATAGCTTTATTATCATTCATTATCCTAATGTAATTTGCCGTCGAATGCCAGAGGATTACAGTGAAGCTAAAAATATCCAATTTGAAAAGATAAACACTTGGTTTCCTTTCGAACGGTTTGATGGAAATTTGGAAAACGTGGTAGGGCAGGTGCGTAGAATAAGTGATAATGATTGACCTTAAATATGCATAAACTAAGTATTGTAAGGTGTTTGACATTGTGATACAATAAGAAAAGTTTGGGACAAATGATAAAGAAACTGATTGGATAACAAGGAATATGGAGAGTTATATTATGCAGGGGAACACAAAAACTATTGCTTCTTTTGCAAAGAAAGCATCATCAGTAGTACATGAGCGAGAAATTGTGCGGACGGTTA
>JAGHER010000207.1 GCA_017889125.1 Lachnospiraceae bacterium | reverse complement strand
CTCGAAATCCAGCTCATTTCCGGTGCCGCCCTCGACTTTCCTCAGCGTAAGCTGGTATATGGGGGCATAATCCTCAGCCGAAACAAGCTCCAGGCAGGTTTCTGCTGGTATTTCTGCTTCCTGCTCGGAAGAAGCCTGCGTCTGGGATTCCTCCTCCGATGGCTGGTCGGCTTGTGTGCTAAGCGTGGCCTCCGCACTTTCTGATACTTCCACACTCTCTGCACTTTTCGGCTGCGCTTCGGATGACGGAGCAGAGCAGCCGCCGGTGATCAGGGTAATACAAAAAAGTAGTGTCCATATTTTTCTCATGCTCGCAAATACCTCCTTAGTCTTATTGCGCGTGTTACTCGTCTTCCTTCAACTCCTCTTCCAACTCCTGCAGAAGGGCGTTTATCTTTTTGCTCTGCTTCTCTGACAGCTTTTTTGTCCCGCAGAATGCGGCCACAAGGCGCTCAAAGGAGCTGTCCCCAAAACTTTTTTTCAGCTGCTGACGGATCAGAGCCTTTTCATAATCCGTTTCCGATATGCACGCGGTATAAATGTGGTGCCGCCCCTCCTGCCGGTTTTCTGCGTATCCTTTTTCACAGATATTGTACAGGATTGTACTCTTCGTCCCTCTCGCCTGAGGGAACTGCTGATAGATTACCTCACTGCTGATTCCCTCTGGGTGTGCCCAGATAATCTGCATAAATTCCCGTTCTGTGGGGGACAGCTTCTTTAGTCCTCCTAATGCTTCCAATGTCTCTTCTGGAAGTCTTGCCATAGTTTATCTTCTCCTTTATTTTTATTGGTTTGGAAGTAAAAAGGTATACCCTTTCACCTGCCAGGTCTCTGCTCCCGTGTTTTCCACGTATATCGCGTACTCGCCGGATTCTGCAATGACGAAATCACAGAAGATCATCCCTTCCTGGGATGCCACCTCCCGCGAATGGCCATTTCGATCCATAAGACCCGCATTGAATGTATCCAAGTCATCTCCTGTCAGGTACAAACACACTTTGGCCCCTTCCTCAAAATACATAAAGGGGAAATTCTGTTCCTTTCCCACCGGCACGGCCAAATCAATTTCTGTACTTCCTTGAGATTTCAATACAATGTTCTGGATTTCTGTAAACTCCTCCAGGCAATGCTGCTTCTGGTATTCCTCATATACAGGTGCATCCGATGGTTCCTCAATATCCATAAAAAAAGGTGCTGCCTTATCCTGTATCTCCAAAATCCCTTTTGACGCCCCATAGGCTATCGCCGGACACAGGAGAAGAATTGCCAGAGCTGCCACTGCCAGCAATGAGGGCTCTGCCCTCCTGTTCTTCCATTTCATATTTCGCAGCCGATGTTCAAGCATGCTGCTGCAGAAGCCGGTGAAGCTGACCGCACCGTATGCTTTTCCTGTATCCTGAACAGAAATCCGATAAATAAGATGCGCATAAAGACGCTTGTCCTCATTGCTCCGCCCTTCCAGCACCCCGTCATCGCAAGCCATTTCGTTTACCGTCGTAAAATAACGGGTAAACAAATAAATCCCAGGATTAAACCAATACACCGCGCAAAGAAGAGCCAGCATCCGCCGGAAAGCGTAATCCTGCCTTCTGCAGTGAATTAACTCATGATGGTAAATCAACAATTTCTCCTTCTGGGCAAATTCTTCTGCAGGCAGGAAAATCCTTTTGTTCCGGATTCCCCAAAGGAAAGGCGACAGCACAAATTCACTGCGATACAGCTTGATTTGTTCATCCTTTTTCAGGACTTTTCGGCTTAGTTCCAGAAATTCCGGGTCAGAAATCTCCTCCGCATACCTCTCCAGTCCCTTCAAAACCTTTCTATCCCGGAAAAAGGGAATGACTCCAGTCCAAACCACACCCAAAGCCCATATTCCCAGCAGGATGTAGAAAATGTACCGATATGGTCCGGGAAGGATTCTTTGAAAAGTCCAATAGTGAAAACCTACCATATACCGAAAATCTTCAGACTCTAGCGGTTCAATCCCCAAAAAGTTAAGCGAAAAATACAGGTACACCGTATATAACGGCAAGACCAGCGCAAGAAACAGGATGATTCCCTTCAAAAACTTGCTTGCATAAGCCATGCGAATCCGATTTTCGAAAAAAAGAAAAAAAATTAATGCCAATAAAATAACCACGCTCGATGCCAACACCGCCGCAATGATGATGACCGCCAGATCGATAATTCCTGTAAAATCGATAAAAGCATCGATTGCGTACCCTATCATTTCCACTCACTATCCCTCCGTTCCATTCCGATATGTAGCCACACGTATCGTCCAGCCATCATTTACAACCGCTGTATTTTATGCTCAAAGGATAGCATATCAAATTAGTTATGTCAATATTTTTATTTATTACTATAATTATATTTATATCATTAGCTATGCAAAAATATATCTAATTGCGCTTTCTCTCTCACCCCACCCCAAAATCCGTAATCTCATACAGCACCTCCACCTCCGGATCGTCCAGAAGCCACCGGTACTCTTCCATAAACCACCGCACCAGCTCCTCATCCCGGCGGATGGGTGTGGTGTTATTGTTATACACATTCACCGTTCCATGGCGGAAGTATTGCTTCAAGATGGAAATATCCTTCCGGATCATCTCCCGGGTCTGTCCCTCGATGCCCACCATCAGGCAGATGGAATCAAAGTAAGCCGCCACCTCCTGTGGCGTCTGGAAATCCGCGTGCTTATTTAACACCTTCTCCCGAAATTCATCGTCGAAGGTTTCCACCCCAATCTTATAAGTGACCGGGATGCCGAAATACTCCCGCATTTCCCCAAGGCGTTTCCGGTAAATCCAGTGGCTTTCAAAAATCAGACGCTGAATCCCCCGCGTCTCAACTATCCCTTTAATATCTGCCAAAGTTTCCTTCGGAAGCTCAAAGCAGCTGCCGGAATTGATGGCCTCCAGCACGCCAAACTCCCCCGTTACCCGGGAAAGCACCTGCCGGTTCTGACGAACCATCTCCGCCTCATCCCGGCCATTGTCGGCAATATAATCACAGAAGGCGCATTTTCCCCAGGCGCAGGGAAAGGCCTTAAGGAGAACAATCTCCCGCTCATTTTTCCCAGTAATCCGGCTATACCGTTCCATTGCTTCCCGCTCCTCCTCTCAATCGCATACGCATTTCCCTTCCAAGAAGGGCCGCAAACACACTGACGGCAAAAACGGAAATGCATCTGTCCGCATAATCCGTCAAAATCTGCACCACAAAAATGCTTCCCGTAAGCCCCAGAGGCGTCCGGGAAAGCAGCTGCACCAGGATGGTGGAGCCGGAGGAGGTGATGCCGCCAAAAAGGACTGCATTAATCAGAGAGCTGACCGCCGTTCCCGGGATGGTGATGCCCGCTGCGATGAGGAAAAGCCAGGGCGCTCTGCCGCCTGACTGACGCCCTAAGCCAAACACTCCCGCACTGCTTCCCCACTTCCTGCCAAGAAGCAAACCACTCATAAAACCGGTAATCATCCCCACCGGCGCAAAGTAAAGGGAATATACATCCACCGTCATTCCCATGATTATCCCGCTGAGCAGATTGGGCACCATGCCAAGCCAGGGGCCGAGTATCGCTCCCGCAAGGATAGTCCCTATACTGTCCAGATAAATGGGAAGCCTGAGCATGAGCGCAAGCTGCCCTCCCACAAGATTAATCCCCACTGCCATGGCCAGAAAGCAGAGCTGGTATGGATTTAATTTTGCTGTTTTTTTCATTTCTTTATGTCCTTTCTTAATGTCCTCTTTATGCCAAATTCTCCAGCCAGGAAAGCTCCGGCTCCGTCCATTTTCCCTGTCCTTTATTCAATATCCGTGACAGGAAAAAGTACATAAACCGCTTCCGATTTGTCTCCGTAAGCACATGGCTGTTAGGCGCTTTTTTCCAGAAATTCATGGAATCCACCACCGACTGTCCCCGGCAGATTCCCCCGGTTTCCACCGCAGTAAAGCTGTCAAAACCGCTGCAAAGAGCCCCGTCAATAAAGTACGCCACCGCCAGCGGATCATTAATCACACAGCCGATAATCCCCTCATACTCCCAGTGAAAATCCAGATAAAAGCCGGTAATCTGCCGGACAAATTCGCCGGTTTCCGGATCCATGCGCTTCATGTAGGAAAGGATATCCGGCGTCAGAACAATCTTTCTGGTCACGTCCAAACCCACCATCTCGATCTTCTTTCCGGCCTCCGCAAACAGTTCAAAGCACAGTGCTGCCGCATCCGGATCACACCAGTAATTGTACTCGGCCACCGGCGAACAGTTCCCATGGCTCTTAAAGCTTCCGCCCATGGAAACCAGACGGTGAATCCGGCCGATGAGCTCCGGCCTTTTGGAAAACACTTTAGCCAAATTGGTCATGGGGCCGAGGGCGAGGATGGAAATTTTGTCCGTCTCTGCCTGCCTGGCATTGTCCGCCTGTATCTCCTCCAAGGTTCCATCGAGCGTCTCTGCCAGCGTCGCCGCTAACGTCCCTTCCAACGTCGCCGCCAGTGTCGCCTCCAGGAACTCCACCGCCGACTTTTTCGGAAATTCACCAGGAACAGTCGGGAGGAAGCTTTCCCCCATCCCATCCCGCCCGTGGGTATCCATGGCGTCCACATACGCTGCCTTTAGGGGAACCTCCTCTCCCACATAGATGGGGATATCCAGGCGGTTCACCTGCTTTAAAACCTTCCTGGCATTCTCCGCGCCCATCCTGGCCGGAACATTGCCGGATACAGTGGTAATCCCCAGGATTTCCAGCTCCGGGGAAGCCGCCGCCAGCATCAGTGCCAGTGAATCATCAATCCCCGGATCGCAGTCAATAATCACTTTTTCCATGAAAAAACCTCCTGCCCGGTCCGCCCTCTTTCGGGTAAAAAATCCTCCCGAAAAAAGGCATCTCCGATCAGAAGGTGCCCGCAACAGCCTAGTTTTTTATACTGGGAGGATTTCGAACCAGTTTATGAAATTGGATTTAGTATAGCAGATGGTGGGAGGAAATGCAATGAAATTGTAAAAATCCACATTGCAATCCCCATTAAGGGCATAGCACACCATTCATCACTCCCCCTTATCCCCCTTCCTCTCCCTCACCAAAAGCTTCCGATACTGCGACGGCGTCATCCCCGTCACCGCCTTAAAAACCCGGTTAAAGTGAGTAATATTAGAGAACCCTGTGGCCTTGCTGATGGCCGTAATATTCCCATCCGTCTCCATGAATTTCCGCTGGGCGTTCATGATCCTTGTCACGTTCAGGTACTGGATGATGGTGCTGTTGGTGTACTTTTTAAATTCCCGGCACAGGTAATAGGGGCTGACGTAAAATCTCTGGGCCAGGCTTTCCAGGCTGATGTCCTCATGGTAATGGATGTGGATGTAATTGATCACCTCAGCTATCCAGCCCCGCTTCTCTTCCTTCACCGGCGCCTGGATATGGCGGACGATGGTGAGGAGAATCAGGTTCAGCAGAGTGTGGCCGTAAAGTTCTGTCAGGGCGCCTTCCTTCTCCTGCTCCTTAAGAAGTTTCTCCAGCATCCGGTGGATTAACGCCTTGGTGTGCACGTCAGGCTTATAGACACCGGTTCCCTCCTCCAGCATACGAAGGAGGGCCGGGGCGCTGACCTCATCCTTTCGGAAATAAACCAGAAGCCGCTTAAATTCTACATTTTCTTCGCCGTAGGAATGGTGCATCACATAGGGAGAGAAAATCAGGAATTCGCCGGGGTAGATCTTGTAAAGGCGGTCCTCGATCATATGATACCGTTCTCCCGTCTCCAAGTAATACAATTCGAAATATTCATGATAATGGGATTTCACCATATTATCATTGACTCCTGCTATGCGCTCGCAGGCTATGCTGCGGCCCTGAGCCATCATAATTCCTGCCTGATCGATCATCCCTGTATCCTCCTGCTATCCTCTGCCATCATCTGTTATCCTCTGCCATTCCCTGCTATTCCCTGCTGTTTTGCTGCCGTGCCTGCTAAAAGTTTTCCACCTGACCTCTCCAAATTTTTTCTCGACAGTCTTACCAAAATGTTTTTCTCAACGGTCTTAGCGAAATGCTTTTCCCGACAGTCTTATCAAACTGTCCCCCTCTCACCGATCCCATCGTGTCTCCGCAAAACGCACAAATCCCCCTCAAAATCCACCCTCTCTTTTCACCATTTTTCTCCCTTATTGTTTTTACACCAAAACAATCCATCCGTCTCGTTAAGAAATTGTAAAGGTTTTCGTCTTCTTTTCGGCCATTTTATCCCCTTTTCACCAAACAGAGCAAGATATGTCGAAAAACCCCCTCTCCACTGCAATTTTCGTCTAGTTTTGCCCCCTCGCTTTTACTATGATGATTTCATAAAACCGGTTTTAAGAAAATATGGAGGAGGAGCGTTTAAGTATGAAGGTATGCACAAGTGCCAGCACAGTTAAGCAGGAAAAGGGCTACTTTTCTGTGGCCACAAACGCAGTGGAAATCCGCATCTGGTTCGTAACAGATTCCATTCTGCGTATCCGGGCGGGCTTTGACGGGGATTTCGCCGAGGAGTCCTACAGCCTGGTGATGACTGCCTGGGAGGACCGGATGGATGGTTTCCTTAAAGGCCGCAGGAAGCGCGTGGAGCCAGCTAAGGCCTGCCTGGAGGATGGCCCGGAAAGCGCGGTGATCCAGGGAGAAAAGCTTAAGGTGGTGATCGAGAAGGATCCCTTCCGCATCTGCGTATTTGACCAGGATGGGACAATGCTTCACGCGGACATCGTGGATCTTGCCTACCAGGAGGATTCCAACCACCGCCGCATCCACACCAGCGAGATCTCTCCCGCCGACTGCTTCTACGGCTTTGGCGAGAAAAGCGGCGAGTTTAACAAGGCACAAAAATTCATGAACATGAGTCCCAAGGATGCCATGGGCTACAATCCCAAGGAGACGGATTCCCTCTACAAGCACATTCCCTTTTACATCAAGCTGAACCGGGACACCAAAAAGGCTGTGGGGTATTTTTACCACAACACCTATGAATGTGACTTTGACATGGGAAAGGAAAAGAGCAACTACTGGAAGATGCACAGCCGCTACCGGGCAGACGGGGGCGATATCGATCTGTTCCTGATTTCCGGTCCCACTCTGCGGGAAATCGTGGAGCGCTACACGGATCTTACAGGAAAATCCGCCCTTCTTCCCAAGTACGCCCTGGGCTATCTGGGTTCTTCCATGTACTATCCAGAGCTTGAGGCGGACTGTGATGACGCCATCACGGAATTTATCGACACCACCAAGGAGGAGGGAATCCCGGTAGACGGCTTCCAGCTTTCCTCCGGCTACTGCGCCATCGAGACGGAGCAGGGCATCAAGCGCTGCGTCTTTACCTGGAACAAGAAGCGTTTTAAAGACCCGAAGGATTTCTTTGCCCAGATGAAAAAGCGGGGCGTGTGCGTATCCCCCAACGTAAAGCCGGGCATCCTTCTGGTTCATCCGAAGCTGGAAGAAATGAAAGACAAAGGCATGTTTGTCCGGGACAGCGCATCCGACCAGCCGGGCATCGGCACCTGGTGGGGCGGCAAGGGCATGTTTGTGGACTTTACAAGCGGAGACACCCGAGAAAACTGGAAGGCCATGTTAAAGGAGAATGTGCTGGAATACGGCACCAGCTCTGTGTGGAATGACAACTGCGAGTATGACAGCATGGTGGACAAGGACTGCCGCTGCAGCTTTGAGGGAAAGGGCGGCACCATCGGCCAGCTGAAATCGGTGATGTCCAACATCATGTGCCACATCACCGACGAGGCCATCCATGAGACCTACGGAAATACCCGTCCCTACATCGTGTGCCGCTCCGGACACTGCGGCATCCAGCGCTATGCCCAGACCTGGGCCGGGGACAATCTCACCTGCTGGGATTCCCTGAAATACAATATCGCCACCATCCTGGGCATGAGCCTTTCCGGCGTGGCAAACCAGGGCTGCGATATCGGCGGATTTTACGGCCCGGCTCCCGAGGCAGAGCTTCTGGTTCGGTGGATTCAGAACGGCATTTTCCAGCCCCGTTTCTCCATCCACTCCACCAATACGGACAACACCGTGACGGAGCCCTGGATGTACAGCGACTGCAAGGAATACATCCGGGATGCCATCGCCTTCCGCTACCGCCTGTTCCCCTATCTCTACTCTCTGATGGAGCGGGCCCACGAAAACGGCCTTCCCATTATGGAGCCTATGTGCAGCGCTTTCCAGGATGATCCGGCCTGCTATGATGAGGGCGTGGATTTTATGCTGGGCGATTCCCTTCTGGTGGCAAACGTGGTGGACAAGGGCGCAAAGACCCGCAAGGTGTACCTGCCTGCCGGGGAAACCTTCTACGATTTCTACACCCGCACCCCTTACCAGGGCGGACAGACCGTAGAGCTTCCTGTGGATTTAGGCAGCATCCCGCTGTTTGTGCGTGAGGGCGCAATCTTACCCATGGCCGCAAACCAGATGCACAATATGATGAATGAGACCGTCACCGGCATTTCCCTGCTGTGTGCAGCTGGAAAGGACGCATCCTTTATCCTGTATGAGGATGACGGCGTGTCCATGGATTACGAGAATGGCCAGTATTTAAAGACCTTCATCACCATGAAGGCCGGGGAAAAGACCACTCTGGATTTTCGGAATGAGGGAAGCTTTTCCACCACCGCGGAGACCATGTTTATCGACATGATCCACCGGGAAAAGGCACCCTTCTGGGTGACCGTGGACGGCCAGCCCGTTCCCCATTTCCTCCACCGCAGAAAGTTTGAGGAAGCGGAGTACGGCTGGTACTACAGCCAGCGGCTGAAATCCGTCCAGCTGAAATACCCGAACCCGAAAAAAGATTACCAGGTTGTAGTGTCTTTTGAACAGTTCGACTTAATTGGTATGTAAATTTCCCGAACATGCGGAAATGCTTGACGTCATAGATTTTTCCAAACATGTGGAAATGCCCAGATAAGCATACTTCCTAATATATAGATTTTTGCATATATGGATTTTCCACAAAGATATGGAAAGCTCCCGAACGGACAGGTTTTCGCAAACACACGGATTTCCGCAAGTGTACGGATTTTTCACCAATGTATGATTTTTCCCAAAACAGAAGCGTTTCACAATTGACAGAAACCATTTCACAATTTCTTAACTCAGAAAGGGGATTGTAAGAATGAAAAAATTTGCAGCGATTGCGGCGGCCTTCGGCCTTCTGGCCATGACGCTCACGGGCTGCGCCTCCACCGGCGCGTCCACCAGCGCCCAGGCCACCCCAGAGAATCCCATGGTTCTCACCCTGGCCCACGGCTTAAGCGAGAGCCACACGGTACATATTGCCATGATGGAATTTGCTGAGAGGGTAGAGGAAGGAACAAATGGACGTATCCAGGTAAAAATCTTCCCCAACGGCCAGCTTGGCTCAGAGACGGAGAACATGGAGCAGCTGATGGCAGGCGTAATCGCCATGACCAAGGTTTCCGCTCCCGGCCTTGCCACCTACAATGAGGCCTACCACACCTTCGGCCTTCCCTACCTTTTTGACGATACGGAGGACTTTTACAACAAGATGGATTCCCAGGAGATGCGGGATTTCTTCCTGTCCACCGGAGACGACGGCTTTGTGACCATCACCTACTATACCTCCGGCGCCCGCTCCTTCTACACCAAGGATAAGCCCATCCGGACGCCTGCGGACTTAAAAGGCCTGAAGATCCGTGTTCAGGACATGTCATCCCAGACGGATATGATGGAGGCCCTGGGCGGCGTGCCCGTCACCATGTCCTACGGGGATGTGTACACTTCCCTCCAGACCGGCATCATCGACGGCGCAGAGAGCAATGAGACCGCCCTCACCACCGGCAAGCACGGGGAGGTCTGCAAGGTGTTCTCCTTTGACGAGCACGCCATGATTCCTGACGTGCTGGTGATGAGCGCCCAGATCTGGGACAACATAAGCCCCGAGGATCAGCAGGTTATCCTGGAAGCCGCCTATGCATCCACCGACAGCCACAAGGTTGCCTGGGACGCCGCCATTGACGAGGCCATCGAGGAGGCCAAAAATGACATGGGCGTCACCTTCGTGGAAGATGTAGACAAGGAGGCCTTCCGGGAAGCCACCTCCGCCATGGTCGATGAGTACTGCGCAAGGTATCCCGGCGTGCAGCAGCTGGTTGACCTAATTAATTCCGCAGAGTAAACCTGCGTGCGCCCGGCGGGCAGTCATTCCATCGCCTCACGAAAATCTGGCGGGCGCATTTGGCATCCCTGAATTTATGCCGCCTAATCGGCGGCAGGATTTCTAAAGTAAGGAGGAGCATCTTCATGAAAGAAACATTAACCACTGTAAAAAAGTGGATGATCTTCATCTTATCCCGCATTGCCACTGTACTGCTGTCCTTTATGACGATCCTGGTGCTGTACCAGGTATTTACCCGGTACGTGCTCAATAACCCGGCGGCCTTCACCGAGGAGCTGGTGCGTTATTCCCTGATCTGGACCAGCTTTATCGGCGCGGCCTACGCCTTCAGCAGCCGGGATCACATGGCCCTGGTCATTTTCCACGACAGCTTAAAGCCCGGCGGCCAGCGGATCCTGATGATTTTTATCGACACCCTGATCCTGCTGTTTGCCATTCTGATTATCACCATCGGCGGATTTAAGCTGGCCGTAAGCGCCCGTCAGGAATTTTCCGCCCTTCTGGGAATCCCCAGAAGCCTGGTGTACGCCATGGCGCCCATCTCCGGCATCTTCATTATCCTGGCACAGATCATTAACCTGTACGAGGATGTCACCGGAACCAAGATTGAATAAGGAGGGATTTGTGTAATGAGTCTGGGTCTTACAACTGTCATCCTGTTTACGGTTTTCATTATCCTGCTCTTTTTAGGCTGCCCGATTTCCGTAGGCATTGTTATCTCGTCCATCGTGGCCGCGGCTTCCAGCCTGTCCTGGGACCAGATCACCTTTATCACCATGCAGAAGATGAACAGCGGCGTGGAAAGCTTCTCTCTCCTTGCCATCCCCCTGTTCGTTCTGGCTGGAAACATTATGAATAACGGCGGTATCGCCAGACGTCTCGTAAACTTCGCCAAGCTGTTCGTGGGCTGGTGCCCCGGCTCCCTGGCACAGGCAAATATCGTGGGCAACATGCTTTTCGGCGCCCTCTCCGGCTCCTCTGTGGCCGCGGCGACCGCCATGGGCGGCTGTATTTACCCCATTCAGAAGGAGGAGGGCTATGACCCGGCCTTCGCCACCGCGGCGAACATCGCCTCTGCCCCCACCGGCCTTCTGATTCCGCCCACCAGCGCATTTATCGTATACTCCACGGTGGCAGGCGGCGTGTCCATCTCCACCCTGTTTATGGCTGGTTATATCCCCGGCATCCTGATGGGCCTTGGCTCCATGGTGGTGGCCTTTGTCTACGCAAAGAAGCACAACTACCCCACCTCCGGTTTCCCGGGAATGAAGGAAGCCCTCAAGATTACTCTTGAAGCCCTTCCCAGCCTGCTGCTCATTATCATCGTGATCGGCGGTATTGTAAGCGGTATTTTCACGGCAACTGAGGGCGCAGGCATTTCCGTGCTGTACTGCCTGATCCTGTCCATCTGCTACAAGAGCATCTCGGTAAAGGACTTTTCCTCGATCCTGGTAAAGAGTGCCTGCACCAGCGGCACCGTTCTCTTCCTGATCTCCGCGTCCTCGGCCATGTCCTTTGTTATGGCCTACTCCGGGATTCCGGCAGCTATCAGTACCGCCATCATGAGCGTTTCCACCAACAAGATCGTCATCTTCCTGCTGATGAATGTGATCCTGCTGGTTGTAGGCATGTTCATGGACATCACCCCGGCAATCCTGATCTTCACCCCCATCTTCCTGCCTATCGCAGAAAGCCTGGGCATGTCCAGCATCCAGTTCGGCGTTATGCTGATCTTCAACATGTGCATGGGCAATATGACCCCGCCGGTAGGCTCCGTGCTCTTCGTGGGCTGCGGTATCAGTAAGATCAGTATCGAGGCGGTGGCAAAAACCCTGCTTCCCTACTTTGCCGTGCTGTTCCTGCTGCTTTTGGCAGTGACCTATATCCCGGTGCTGTCGCTGGGGATTCCGCAGCTGATGGGACTGCTTTAAGGGGAATGGATGAGGTAAGTATTGAATTCTGAATTGATTGGCTGAAATCACAATAAGTAAGAAATCCCTGCCGCAAAGGGTGTGTTTCATGCTCTGCGGGAGGGATTTTTTCGCCAGATTTCTTTTGGTTTTCCGTTTAAATTTTGATTATTTTACGCAATCACAACCATACATTCCTTCTCCCAAAACGCAATTCCGTAGTTGATTATCTTTTTCGTGCCGCGGCGCTTTAGCCCTTCCGCGTACTTCTTTTCTTCAATCTGTTCTAATGCTTCTTTGCAGCCCGCCTCCAGGTTTCCATCGTCCGCATACTTTACCTCAATGATAATTCCAATCCGATCCGGTGTCTGGATGGAGATGTCGCTGTACCCTTCCCCAGTCTCCGCATTGGACTTGACCAGCCAGCTTCCCTGGCTCCTCAAGAGTCCCAGCAGCATACCATGGTAAAAGTTTTCTTTCATCGTTGAACGGACTGCTGTATCCCGCACACTGATGGAATCCCACAGGTAATCATGGAGCATCTCCTGGATTGTTCCCACATCCTCAGCCGGGAACGCCGCGCAGAATCGGTTGATCCTCTCGGAATCTGCCTGGGTCGTTTCCGCAAACCAGTCTTTTACTAAATCAATAAAAAGATCACGTACCTCCCTGTTTGGAAGTGCCAGCTTCATCTGCCTTCCCGGCAGGCGACCGCGTCCAGTCAGATATCCGGTGGAATAAAGGACGCTCCAGATATTATCAATAGAATCTTCAATGTCCCGGTAGGTCAATTCCTGGCGGATTGTTTTGGTAATTGTGCTGCCGTTTATCAGCAGCTCAACTTCATCTCGTGTAGTTTGGCTGCCTTTCTTTAACAGGCGGCGAATCAGATCATTTCCGCTAGTGTTGGCCCAGTAATTCTCCGGTTCCGCGCTCCTATCCCGCAGTAAGATTTGAACGTATTTTATGACATCCCAGGGACAGTACACAGAAGCTTCTCCGAAATTGTATCCATCATACCACTCACGGATTATCTCCTGAAAATCATCCAGATCATAATCATGCAGGAGCTCCATCACCTCGTCTTCTGTAAAACCGAAGCAATCACAAAAATAGGGATCGGATATGGTCATTACATTCAGGTTGTTCAGACCGGTGAAAATACTTTCCTTTGAAATCCGCAGGCATCCGGTGAGGACGGCAAAGTAAAGGCTGTCATTTGTCTTTAACGCATTGCCCAGCAGATTGCGGATGAGGGTGACCATCTCATCATAGTAGCCAGCTTGAAAGGCTTTGTCTAAGGGAACGTCATACTCATCGATCAGCAGGATGGCCTTCTGGCCGTAATGCTTATGCAAAAGCCGTGAGAGGGTTTTCAGGCTTGTTTCTGCTGTATCATTTGTCATATCATAGATACCACGACTGTCCTCTCCTAGTTTAATCAATTGCTGATAGGAACCCTTTTCTATATCTGTAAGCTTTTTACTCGCAAGCAAAAGTTGAAACCTAAGTGCTTCATCCCCAATCACTGTCCGCAATGCAGCAGAAGCTGACGCAAAGCTCCGCCCATCCACACCTTTCAGGCTGATGGAAATCACAGGGAATTTCCCCATATATTTTTCACACAGCTCTTTTTCCTGCATGATCTTTAAGCCATCAAATAGCGCCGGATCGCTCCCGACTTCAAAAAAGCATTTCAGCATACTCATGTTCAACGTCTTCCCAAAACGCCTGGGACGGGTAAACAGGTTCACCTCACCCCAGTTTTCCAAAAGCTCTTTAATGAACATGGTCTTATCTACATAGTAAAAATCATTCGTCCTGAGTTTTTCAAATCCATCAATGCCGATGGGAAGCTTCTTACGCACCTTTCCCACACTCCTTTCAGGCGTCAATGGCACGGTGTGCCAATCATGCAGTCCTTACCTTTTCAAACAGCTTATAGATCACATCATTGCTGCTTGTATCCTTCCAGTAGGAACGAGGCTCTGCCATGGGATCGGTAAGCAGGGCTGCTACATAGTTAAGTACATCCCATGGACAGTAAACGTCAACATTTCCGAACCGGTAACCATCATACCATATGCGAATCTCATCGGCATGATCCACAAACCCGGAAGCAGATAACAATGCAAGAACCTCCGGTTCTGTAAAACCGATGCTCTCATCAAAACGGTTCACCGTAATTGTGTTTGCAACAAGATTATTGATGCCGGTGAAAATGCTCTCTTTAGAAATCTTGAGACACCCCGTAATCACCCTGAATTTCAGGTATGGATTGGTCTTCAGCGCTGCGCCAAGCATTGCCCGGATAAGCGCCAGCATTTCCTCATAATAGCCATACTGATGTGCTTTCGCAAGCGGCACATCGTATTCATCAATCAGAAGGATCGTGGGTTTTCCATAGTGAGCAGCCATCATTCTGGTAAGAAGGTCCAAGCTGTCCTTTACGGTTTCCCGATCAGCTTTTCGGTACATTAAATTGATGAAAAGTTCTCTGTCAGCCGGATTAGCTTTTTGGCTATCTGCAAGAAATGCGTACTTTTTGCAGACATTCGCAATCAGGATTTCCAGCATCCCATAGGCTCCTTGAAAATCCAGGTCATCTACGCTTTTCAATGTGAGAAACACAACCGGCCACTTATTCTGCCACTTATCACAAAGTACAGTCTCCTTTGAAATAGCAAGTCCATCAAAATGTGCCTTACTGTCCTTGCTGATATCAAAAAAGTCCTCCAGCATGCTCATCGTCAGGGTTTTTCCAAAACAGCGAGGGCGAGTGACAAGGTTAACTTCAAACTCCTGCCCCAGAAGCTCTTTGATAAAAGCGGTTTCATCGATATAGTAGTAATTGCCTTCGCGCATCTTCGCAAAATCTTCAATGCCAACGGGAATTTTTATCCTCATCCTTACGCGCCTCCTTTCCGCAGATGCTTTTACGCTTTCCACAGCTGCTTTTTCGCTTTGCGCAGCACTTTCCGGCTCCTGAATCTAACATTATCAAGATAATACCATGCCCCTGTCCCTGATTCAACCATTTTTTCCGCAGCTTCTGATTCCATTGCCCAGCGTTCCTGCCTGTATGAAGCTTTTGCAGAAATTGGTGAAACTAAATCTCCTGTTCCTATGCATGTGCACTTGCGATAGAAAATATAGATTTTTTGATAATTTTCCTTGAATGAAGCCCATGAAGGGATTATACTCATATTTAGAAATTATCCCCAGGAGGTGACACCATGAGCCAATACGATGTTGACATTGCCGACATGCAATGTTGGGTATTCAGGATGGCACAAACCAAATGGAACATGCCCGCAAAAGACTGTGCTGAGCTTTTTAAAAAATACGATCTTTTTGGCTT
>JAGHER010000206.1 GCA_017889125.1 Lachnospiraceae bacterium | reverse complement strand
CCGGGCAGGATCCTTATATAAAACCCCAGACTTATGAAAAATGGAAAAAGCGGAGTTTCAAGAAGGATATCAGTAAGCGGGAAAACATGGAGTATGAGGAAAGCACAGATACGTACACCTGCCATGCCAGGAAGAAACTGAAACCAATCTTTGTAAAGAAACAGAGGAGCAAAAGCGGATACCAGTCAGAAGTGACCGTATATGAATGCGCAGACTGCGGGGGATGTCCTTATAAAGAACGATGTACCAAGGCGAAAGAGAATAAGCGCCTGTACGTCTCAAAAAGCTTTTTGGAAAAACGCCAGGAGTCCTACGAAAACATCTTAAGTGAAAAGGGAATCCAGTATCGGATGAATCGTTCCATCCAGGTAGAGGGAGCGTTTGGGGTTCTGAAAAACGACTATGAGTTCCAACGATTTTTACTGCGTGGAAAAACAAAGGTAAAACTGGAGATTCTTTTATTGTGTATGGGCTATAATCTCAACAAGCTTCACGCAAAGATACAAAACGGACGAACCGGAAGCCATCTTTTCGAGATCAAAGAGAGCGCATAAAACAGGGAAAAAGTAAGGGCTTTATTAAAGTACGCCAAAAATCCAGACCGGATCCATGAAGACGGTGATCCAGCCTGGATTTTTGTGAATCATGGAGCGAGGGCATCGCACCATCATCTAGGTTGATGATTTTGCGACACCCTCTCATCCAGCCAACACTCTCCAACTATACAATCACAAGGTCTCTGGTGCAATGAGTAAAATCCTCAAATCCAGTTTCCGTTACCACGCCCATATTCTCAATACGGATTCCAAAACGGTTTTCCAAATAAATTCCCGGTTCCACCGTCATCACGATCCCCGGCCGCATCTTTTCCTCACAAATCTGATTGAATCTGGGGTTCTCATGACCCTCCAGTCCAACGCTATGACCGAGACCATGTTCAAAGCAGCCTTGGTAGCCATGCTCATAGATAAAGGTTCTGGCAATCTGATCCACTGCTCGCCCCTCTATTCCAGGACGAATCCCTTCAATCGCCCTGGTCTGTGCATCTCTCACAAGGGCATACACCTCTTTTTGTTCCTCTGTTACATGGCCGATCCCAAAGGTTCTGGTGCAATCCGAAGTGTAGCCGCCAATCCTTGCGCCAAAGTCAATCATCAGCAAATCTCCGTCCTCAATCATCTTGTCACCAATTCCCCCGTGAGGCATGGATGTTTTGCTTCCCGAAGAAGAGATATAACCAATATTAAAATCTTCCGATCCATGGCGGATCAGGAATGAACCGAGAGCAATCCGGATTTCTGATTCCATCATTCCGGCATGTACCTTAGTTAAAATATGCGCATAAGCGGCGTCCGTAAGTTCCTGTGCTTTCCGGATACAGGTAAGTTCATACTCGTCTTTTACTTTTCGGAACTCTTTGACAATCTGGTCTGCACAAATATTCTCCTCAATCGTTCCTCTGCCCAGCATCTGCCGGATCTGAATAAACCGATTAAGTACCAGCTTTCCACGCTCAATTCCCAAACGTTTAATCTTCTCATCTTCAAACAAACGCTTTAAACATTCATCTATATCTTTGCACAGAACAATCTCACAGTCCCGACAATACCGCTTGGCCATCTCATAATACCGGAAATCCACGCACAAAAATGCCTTTTCACAAGTCACAACCATACTACCTTCCCAAATATCCGCATAGGTCAAATACTGCCTGTTCTTGGCGTCCTCAATTAGCAGTGCCTGAATGTCCCTATCCTTCATATAATCCTGTAGTCTCGCAATCCGATTTGCCTTTTCCATAATACTCTCCTTTCTTGCACTATTCATCCCTTTACCGCTCCAGCAAAACTACCGCCTTTCTGGAATCTTTCCAGAATCAGATACAGAATAATGATTGGAAGGATCACCACTGTTGTTCCCGCCAAAATAACCGGCCATGGCGTCGACAATCCCTCGCTGATCGGCAGCAAAGAAATAGTAACAATCAGCGTATATTTTGCTTGCTTACGCAAAAACAGCAGCGGCCAGAAGAAATCGTTCCACCTGGAGATCAGCGTCACTGCTCCCCATGACGCAAGGGCAGGCTTGATGATCGGCACAACTATCTTCAAATAAATCCCAAAATCCGAGCATCCATCAATCTTAGCTGCTTCCACCAGTTCATCCGGCACCTCCGAAATATATTGGTTCATATAAAAGATACCGATTGCCGTAGCTATCTTGGGAATAATCAGGGACCACAGGCTATTGATCAGATTGAGCTTTTTCATGATGACAAACAGTGGCACCGCTCCCACTTCTACAGGAACCAGCATAGTCGCAATGACAAAATAAAATAGAAAATCCCGGCCAGGAAACCTGTATTTTGCGAAGGCAAATCCAGCTAAAGAACAGAAAAACAGAGAGGTAATGGTTCCGACCACCGTGGTAAATATACTGTTAAACGCATTCTGTCCAATAGGGATCAATTCCGCCAGCCGCTTAAAATTGTTCAGAGTCGGCGATTCCACCCAAAGAGAATGAAATCCGGTCAAGCTCTCCTGGGTATCCTTTAACGAGATCAAACACATCCAAGCAATGGGAAATAAACAGATAAAAACAATCACCGCCAGTATCCCATGAATCACAATCGATTGTAAATGTCTCTTTTTTCCGTATCCCATTTATAGTTCACCCTGCTTTCTCTTCGCCATAAACTGAATCAATGAAATGATCGTAAGCACTGCCATCAAGAATACGCCAATCGCTGAAGCGTATCCCATGTTAAACACATTGAAGCCAGACTCATACATATACTGGAACAGAGATGTGTTGGAGGTTCCCGGTCCCGGCAGGATATAAGACTCATTAAACACTTTCCACATTTCCACCGTAAGCGTCACAGAACAGAAAAATAAAATCGCTCTGATGGATGGAATTGTGATATAGACAAATTTCTGAAACACATTGGCTCCATCCACTGTAGCCGCCTCAAAATAATCGTTGGAAATATTCAGCAGTCCAGACAAAATAATCATAGTGTACCAAGGCGTATTCCGCCAAACAATCAATAAGATGACTGGGATCTTGGAATACTCCATTCCGGACAGCCATGGAACTTTTTCCACCGAAAATATTGCCAGTACTTCATTAATCAGCCCCATATTTTCATCAAAGAGCATTCGAAAGATCAGTCCCATCGCGATGGCTGCACAAATGTTAGGAAGAAAGGTTGCCGTTTTAAAAAAGGCCCGTCCCTTTAGCAAAGAACTGTTTAATAAGACCGCAATCAAAAGGGCAAATGCCATAATTAAGACCAAACCGAAGATCCAATAGATGATCGTATTAAAAAATGACTCCCAAAACATCTCATCTATCCATAGCTTCTGATAGTTTCTCACCCCTACAAACTCCGGCGTTCCGATCCCTCTCCACTCGGTAAAACTAATGTAAACCGTCCAGAGAACTGGTATTAGCTGGAAGACAAAAAACAAAAGAAAAAACGGAAGAATAAACAGATATGGGGCACGATATTTTTTCAGATTTTTTCTCATTCTCATCACCTGTCAAAAAGCTGTGCTGTGGAATCCAGTCCCAGCCGTCTCCCACAGCACATTTCTAGTTCGTCTGTTTCTGCCGCTCGGCCAACTATTTTGTTATCTGGGCAGTTCCGATCTTCGCTTTCAAGTTCGCGTCCATATTAGCAATCGCTTCTTCCATTGTCTGCTCACCTGCTACATATTTTTCAATCTCCGTAGAAATAATCAAGTCTCCTTCCGCATCCTGTGGGGTAACGATCATATTGTCCGCTCCATTTTCCAAAGTTTTTGCCTCCCATTCCCGGAAAGATTGTCCGCCATAATAATCGGACGGCTCCTTCCAGAAATCATCCTCCAACATTTCCAGGGAAATTGGATTAGAGTAAGGCGCGTTCTGTTCTTCCATGGATTTAGTCCAGGCAATTCTGGATTCAGCATCAAACGTATAATCATACCACATCTGTTCAATCAAACCTTGATAAACCGTGTCTTCTCCTTTGTTGACCAGGCACATATAACTAGAAACTGGTGCTCCGGCTTTCCCAACTTTCTCAAATACTGGCGCAGACATAATCCTCCACTGTCCAGCGGTCACCTGGCAATTCTGCCGCATAAACTCGTCCCAGTAAGCGCCAATATTAAAGGTAGCGATCTTCTGGGAGTTGACCGCGTCATACATGGCTGGATCATACATCTCCACTCGCATAAGGAGTCCCTCAGAATACATGGTATCCAAAGCACCCAAGGCTAGCTTGGTTCCCTCGTCTGTCCCGATAATTACATTTCCTTCTTCATCCCAGATCTTCGCATTGGCCTGAGGCATCAAGCCTCGCCGTCCCCAACATTTCCATGTCATATCATTGGAACCAATCCAGGACAGATACACCTCACCGCCGCTCTTTTCCTTCAACTGACGACCTGCCTCAATGTATCCTTCCATGGTAGTCATCTGTTCTGGATCTACACCATACTTGTCAAAGATCTCCTGATTGTACATCAGCAGCTGAGGTCTCACAGAGTCGGGAAGGCCGTAAATCTTATCCTCCACTTTTCCCTCCGTCACCGCTCCATCAACCATTTTATCAATATAAGGGGTCAAAAAACCAGTCTCATCCAAAAGCAAGCCCCCCTGAGCCAGTTCCATTAGATTCAGTCTGTCCAGAAATACCGCATCCGGCAGATCTTCCACTGCTCCAGCTAAAGACGTCATCGTTACCTTTTCTCTGGCGTCCGCATTACTCTCTACTTGTACAAACTCAACCTCCACTTCTGGCGCAATATCTCTGTGCTCTTCCAGCCAGGTCTCAAAATACTGCTGTCTGTACTGGGGGTTTCCATTCATATAGAAGGTAACTGTTCCCTTGGGATATACTGCTTCTTCCTGCTCCGCCCCAGAACTTTCCGCAGTAGAACCAGCCGCATCTCCGGTATTGGAAGCAGTGCTTCCACAGCCTGCCAGCAAAACGGAAACTCCCAACGCTATGCCTAAAAACATTTTTTTCTTCATTGATACCCCTCCTAATCTGTTCCGATATGATTAATACTCCTATTTTTTGTATCAAACAGTCTTCTCATTCCTCGATTAAATTTTATGTACTTCTTCTGCGATCCACCGTATCCTCTCATAAGGAATCTCTGTGGGAAGCGTGCAGTCTGCACCCAGAATAAATCCCCTCCTTCCAAATTCCTGTACCAGCCGTTTGACCTCCTGCTCCAGTTCTTCTTTCGTTCCCTCTGTCATCACGCCGCTTCTGTTCGGCAATCCGCCCATGACAGCGCAGTCCGGAAACAGCGTCCTGCCTTCCTTCAGGCTAAAAGGAACCTCATAAATCCCCCAATTTACCACATCTGCAAGCTTATCATACCCCCGATACCGGTTCATATTCAGGCCGTCTTTACAGATATGTAGGAAACAATAGCCGCCGCTCTCTTTTATGCATTCCATGATCCGCATATCATAAGGTTTGAACCACTTCGCAAATTCCTCGTCTGTGAGCAGATCTCGCTCTCCACCCAAAGCGGCATAATAGATCCCATCTACCCCTTCTTCGATATAGGCTTTGGCCAGCTCACACATTCCTTCTGTAATCCGCTCAAATGCCGCTAAAACCGGGGCGGGATTTTCCCGAAGACACTGGATCACAAACTTTCTGGCCTCCATATAATCCATTCCCCTCTGCTCAAGGGGATGAACGGAAGAAGCGCATATTCCATGGAGTGTTCCCAGCAAAAATAGATCTTTATCGCTTTCCTGTACGATCTTTCTGGTAATCTGGATCTGGTTTTCCAAGAAAGGCGTGCTCCGGGTAATGGAAGGAATCTTAGAAAATCCCTCTGCCGTAACGATTTTTTCCTCGCTAAATACTAGATTTTCATTCATGATCTTGCCAATATCCGTTTTGGTTTCCCGGAAAAACTTAATATGTGTTTCTGCTGTGTTTTCCCCTTTCGGAAAATGCAAAGAAAATCCACAGGGAACATGATCCACTTCCGCTTTATGAATTGCTGCTATAACCCGTTCCTTCTTATCCATATGCTTTCCTTTCTTATATTGTTTCTAATAATATTAGTGTTCGTATTTCTAATATAACTTAATTCATAATCATTGTCAATATAGAATATTATTTTTTTAGTTTTTTGCTTTATTCGTGCAAATCGCACAAATTTAGCCCACTAATTTCCACAAAAATAGTGGAAGAAATCACGTCACTGACCATTTCTTCCACTTTCAATCTTACTTTGCGTATTTTCCTAAAATTTCTTCTTTGACGGAACGGATATCAGATTCCAAAAACTTAAGCGCCCGCTCCAAATCCTTTCGTCTCAATGCCTCAACAATTTCCACATGGGAATCCTTTGTGTGGATCGAAGCATTTTTCCAGGCCGTATGAAAACACTGAGCTAAAAACCGTTCATTCTTCCTCATAATAGACTGCAGCTCCTGATACCCATATCGGTTATTGCTAATCTCATATAGGCGAGTATGGAAAGTCCGGTTCTTATCCCAATTAGGATCATGCGCCTCCTCATTGCAGATTTGGGCCATAACCTCCAATTCCTTTAAATCGCTTTCCTGAATGTTTGCATAAGCCCTCCTCAGGCCAGAGGTTTCCACATCAATCCGAAAATCAATCAGATCCAAAACTTCTTTCAAGGATACAGGAACTACCTGATACCCCAACCGGGGAAGACTCTGTAATATTTGCTCCTTACAAAGTTCGATCAGCGCCTCTCGAACCGGAGACTTACTGACCTTGTATTTGGAAATCAGGCTCATCTCCGTGATAATCTCATTCTGTTTGTAAACCCCCGTAACTACATCATTATAAATCTTATTGTAGACATCCTCTTTCAGCGTCATTTCATAACTCTCCTTCACCCCAGCGCGCACTAATATGATTACTAATCATCATACTATTAATTATACCACATCCGCCCAATCCGTCAATATTATAACGAGCATTTCTCTTTACGGAAACAGTCAGTTCGCTTTAGTAAAAGCCCTCACCAACAGCATCATCGGCCTGCGCAGCTCATCCTTCATCCCGGGAATATCCATCATCTCTTCCGGCGGCATGGCCTCCTCCACAGCCTGGAGCGTGAAGCCGCTTCTTAATAATCCCATGAGAATCTGGGTAAGAGTGTGATGCTGTTTTTCCACCTCGCACCCCAGGAAATGGGTGAGACGCTTTCCCGGCAGGAAGTAATCGTCTACTGGCCAATGCTTAGGCTGTCCCTCTGCCGTATAAATCCAGTCCTGTCCCACGCCTGCAGTGAACACCGGATGTTCGATATTAAAAATAAACACGCCGCCGGGCTTAAGGGTTTTATGAATCTGCCGAAATACCGCCTCGATATCTTCGATGTAATGAAGCGCCAGATTAGAAACTACGCAGTCCCATTCGTTTTCTGGGTATTCGTATTCTTCGATGCCGCATATCCGGTAGGTGATCCCTTTGTCCCCGTTTCTTCCTTTGGCTTCCTCAATCATCCGCCTGCTTAAGTCAATTCCCAGGACTCGGGCCGCGCCCTGCTCTGCGGCAAATTTACAGTGCCATCCATAGCCGCAGCCTAAATCAAGCACCGCCTTTCCCTTAAGCTCGGGGAAAAGGGGCTTTAGCTGATGCCACTCACCGGCGGCCGGAAGCCCTTCCTGGCTGCGGGACATTTTGGCGTATTCTTCAAAAAATATTTCGTTATCGTATTCATTTTTCATGATCGAGATCTCCTTTGGTTTGCCTGAACAGTACATCGCTGTCCAAACAAATCGTAACCGCTATTAAAATGATTTTCAAGAAGTTTTTTCTCATTTTTTGTGTTATATTTATGGAAACAAGGAGGTGCTTTTATGTTTCATGACAGTTTCCAGAATAAAGTTGCCGTCATTACCGGCGGCGCCCATGGAATTGGAAAATGTATTGCTGAAGAATTTAAGAAGAGAGGTGCTGCGGTCTGTATTATCGATATACAGCCAAATGAATATTTTACCGGGGATCTGGCAGAGGAAGAGACGCTTCTCCGGTTTTCTGAAAAGGTAATTGCCGACTGCGGCCATGTGGATTATCTCATCAACAACGCCCTTCCCTTAATGAAAGGCCTGCAGGAATGCTCTTATGATGAGTTTAATTATGCTCTGCGTGTAGGGGTGACGGCGCCATTTTATCTTACCAAGCTGTTTATGCCTTATTTTGCGCCAAATGCATCGGTTGTGAATATTTCTTCCTCCCGCGACCGGATGAGCCAGCCCCAGACAGAAAGCTATACGGCGGCAAAGGGCGGTATTTCTGCATTGACCCATGCCATGGCCGTCAGCCTTGCGGGGAAGGTGCGGGTGAATTCCATTTCTCCCGGCTGGATCGATACGGCATATAAAGAATACGCAGGGGCAGACGCCCTGCAGCACCCTGCCGGACGGGTGGGAAATCCAATGGATATCGCCAATATGGTCCTGTTTCTCTGCTCAGACAAAGCAGGCTTTATTACCGGAGAAAATATCTGCATCGACGGCGGCATGACAAAGCAGATGATCTATCACAATGATTTCGGATGGACATTGCAGGAAAATCAGGAGCGCTGACGAAATCTTCAGCGGGAATGAATGATCGTATCCATCAGCCTGCGGGCCGCCGCGCTTAAGGGGTGCTGACAGTCATACACCATACACACCTTTCGCTCCGGGATCTTTTCCCGGAGCTTGATTTCGACAATTTCCCGTCTGGAAATGGCCTCTCTGGCCATGGGTTCCGGGATGAATGCCAGCCCCAGCTCGCTTTTAACCAGAGGCAGTATCTGGTTCGAGGTCGCCGCCTCCGTATCAGGCGAAAGCTCCAGGCCGTGGGAAAGGAACAGTTTGTGATAAAACTGCCAGGTCATGGATTCCCTGCCAAGGCAGATCAAAGGATATGCGCTTAATTCTGCCAAAGACAGCTCCTGACTTCCCAGAGCAGCAAATGTTTTGCCGCCGATTAGAATTTCCTGAAAGGATGTCAGGGGAATCTCTTTCAGCGGCGCTTCTGCTGTGGTCGGTGTGGTAACAATGGCAAAATCAATCTCACCGTTTTGGACGGCTCCAACCGCCTGAAGGGTGGAATGGTTATAAATTTTCAGGCGAATTCCTGGGTAAGCCATATGAAAAGACTGCAAATAATTCAGAAGGTAAATATTCAGCGCCGTTTCACTAACTCCCATGGAAATGCTGCCGTGCTCCAGACCAATGTTTGCAGACATTTCGTCCTCAGCCGCCTGAAGCTGGGCCATGGCGGCGGAAACATGGACATACAGACGTTCGCCTTCCGGTGTCAGGTGAACGCCGCGATTTGTACGGATAAACAGCGTGCACCCGGTTTCACTTTCCAGACAGTTCATGGCCCGTGTGACATTGGGCTGACTGCTTCCAAGCACGCGGGCTGCCTTTGTAAAGTTGCCGTATTTGGCAACGTAGTAAAAAATCTTGTAATATTCAAAATTGACGTTCATCAAATCCTCTTCCAGACATATCAAAAGATTATTGCCGCTATAACAATGATAGCTTTTACATATTTCTGCGATTCAAGTATAATAGCCGGTGGCGAAAAAAGCAAGCCAAAGAAGTATTTCTAAACTTAACGAAGGAATTAAAGAAGAAATGAAACAGGGAGGAATAGGGATATGAATAAGGATTTGACGGTGGGAAATCCGCAGCAGGTTCTCTGGAAGTTTTGCCTGCCGCTGTTCGGAAGCATTATCTTTCAGCAGATTTATAATATCGCGGACAGCCTGGTTGCGGGAAAGTTCATCGGAGAAAATGCCCTGGCTGCTGTGGGAAACAGCTATGAAATCACGTTGATTTTTATTGCTTTCGCTTTTGGGTGCAATATCGGATGTTCGGTGATTATTTCTCAGCTTTTCGGCGCAAAGCAGTTTGCTGAAATGAAAACAGCGGTCAAAACAGCCATGATCGGCAGCGCAGTTCTCTGCCTGATTCTGATGATCGTCGGTATCGGCGGAAGCGGGATACTGCTCACGCTGATTCACACACCGGACAACATTTTCAGCGATTCCAAGCTTTATCTTGATATTTACGTATGGGGACTTCCCTTTGTGTTTTTCTATAACATTGCCACCGGTATTTTTTCCGCGCTGGGGGATTCCAAGACGCCATTTTGGTTTCTGGCTGCCTCATCGACGGCAAACATCTTCGTAGATATCCTGTTTGTAACCACCTTTCAGATGGGTGTGGCCGGTGTGGCATGGGCTACCTTTCTCTGCCAGGGAATCAGCTGTGTACTGGCTCTGGTGTTTGTTTTTACCAGGCTTCATAAAATTGAAACCACAGAAAAAGGAAAGCTCTTTTCTTTCCGCCTGCTGAAAAAAATTGCGGTCATTGCCATACCGAGTATTTTGCAGCAAAGCTTTATTTCCGTGGGAAACATTTTGATTCAGGGCGTCATCAATGGATTTGGCTCCGGTGTGATTGCCGGATATTCCGCTGCAATTAAGCTCAACAACCTGGTGATCACCTCATTCACCACCCTTGGCAACGGAATTTCCAACTACACCGCACAGAATATTGGCGCAGGCAAGCTGCATCGTGTCCGGGAAGGCTTCATAGCCGGCCGAAAGATGGTCTGGTTGCTCTGCGTTCCGCTGGTTCTGCTCTACCTGTTCGGCGGAAAAGTGCTGATTTCCTTCTTTATGGACAATCCATCGGAAGAAGCGCTGCGCACTGGCATCGAGATTTTAAGAATTTTATCGCCCTTCTATTTTGTTGTCTCCGTCAAGCTTGTAGCAGATGGAGTCCTGCGCGGAGCGGGAATGATGAAACAGTTTATGATTGCCACATTCACCGATTTGATTTTGCGGGTTGTTCTCGCCTTCCTCCTGCCGCAGACCTTCTTAGCTTCCACCGGAATATGGTGTGCATGGCCTATCGGCTGGACGACGGCTACGATGCTTTCCATCTATTTTTACGAAAAGAATTACGGAAAATACGCCCGCGAGCAGCTTCCTGAATTCGAATAAAACACTGAAAATCGGCATAATTCAGCCCCTGACACCATTTTGCCAAAACCGTGTCAGGGGCATTTTCATTTTCCTTAAGAAAACGATGATTGAATCAGCGTTTCCCTAAAAGCTTCCGAAACACTTTCTGTGGAATTTCAAACACAAACACAATTCCAAGGACAATGGCCACTGCCGTCTTCACCGCCTCATATCCGGTGTGCAGAGCCAGGTTCAGCTGGTCTGTGACGATATAGTAGGAGGTCCAGTAAATCCCCGCCCCGGGAACCAGCGGAAAGATCCCGGAAATCAGGAAAATCGTGGCCGGACACCGCTGCCATACTGCGGCAGCCCGGGATAAAAGCATCACCACGATGGTAGCCAGGAGTGCCGCACCCTCCGGCGCCCAGCGAAGGACTGCCAGGGAGTACACCAGCCACCCGGCTCCGCCGATCATCCCGCAGTAGGGATAATATTTTCGGGGAACGCCGAACAGAAGAGAAAAGGCCACTGTCCCCACCATGGCCGCAAGCACCGATGTCATCATAATGGAACCCCTCCTGTAAATCCGGTGAGCAGAGAAATGGCCATGCCCACGCCGATGGCAATGCAGAAAAACACCAGAATCGCGTCCAGCATCCGCACTGCTCCGGAGATATAATCACCGTCGGCAATATCCCGGATCCCATTGGTGAAGGCCACGCCGGGAACCAGAGGCATGATGGAGCCGATAATCATAAAATTCAAATGATTCCCAAGTCCCGCAAGGAAGCAAAAGCCGCAGACAAAGGTCACCAACGCCCCTCCGCCGATATTTCCCACGATCTTCGACAGATAAGGCCCGCTGACAAAGAGGATATAGCCGTACAGCAGAAGCCCCGCCAAAAGGGCTGCCGCCATATCCCATCCATCGCCGCCAAAGAGATGACAGAAGGCGGCGCTGCCCACGCCTGAGGCGAGAACCTTCATCGCCTTCCGCTTTTCCGGCATATTCTTTATGCTGTCTAAGGCTTCCTTAAGCTGCCCGATGGAATAGCGCCCCTCCTCCATCTCCCGGGAAAGCTGGTTTACCGCAGCTACCCGGTTTAAATGAGTTCCGCTTACGGGGATATGCTGCACCTTGGCAAAATACCCCTCCAGCTCACTTCCGGCGGTGATGAAAATGCCATTGCTTAAGACAAAGGCGCTTCCTGACTTCACGCCGTAATGGCGGCAGATCCGGTCAAAGGTCTCCTCCACCCGGGAGATTTCCGCCCCGTTCTCTAAAAGGATGTGACCGGCCAGAAGGGCTGTTTCCAGTACTTCCTTTTCCCGGGAATCCTCCTCTTCCGTCTCTCTTTGACAGATATTTTCTTCCCAGAGCATATTCCCTGCCTTAGGCCTGTTTTTCTTTGGTGAAACATTCTCCACCTGTGCCCCATTTTCCCGCTGCTTCTCTTTCTCCCATGACTGATTCATCGCCTGCATTCCTTCTCACTGAATTGCAGAGGAACACAGACTAACCGATTTCCTCTGCCAAGTGACATTATTATACCCAGCTACGGAAGGAAAATCAATAAGTGCTTTACGGATTCAGCGTAAAGGAAGCAAGGCTCACATACCCTTTGCCTGCATACCGGAAATACAGGCTCTGAACCCCATCCGGGATCTGTACCTCGCCCCGGTAAGTCTTCCACTCATTTGACCTTTTCAGGACAATCCGCCCCACTGGTTCTCCGTCAAGGGCAGTCAGCACTTCCATAACGCCCTCTGCCCGGCCTCTTATCGAAACCGCTATTTCCCGGACGCCCTGGCAGGAGAAATACTTAAATCCAGCCACAGCCCCATCCCGCATATTGGCGATATAGCCGGGATTTTCGTCTCCATCCCGCCCCTCCTGGGTGATCTTCGGAAACCGTGCATCCATCCAGCTTCCCGGAGGCGCTGTGAGAAGAGATACGTCTCGGCAGAAAAGGTTGCAGGCCAGATAAGCCGGGTACGTCCCCTCTCCCCGCAAAGGCCCTCCGTTAGGACCGCTGGTGGTAAGCTCTGCCTGACGAATCCGCCCCTCCCCGTCCATCTCCACCGGCTCGATGCAGCCCTGGCGGCAGTAATTCATGCCGTTTGTGTGGCGATGGTAAAAGATGAACAGCCGTCCATTTATCTCAATCAGGCTTCCGTGATTATTCCCCCCGTAAGCGGTGGTAAATTCCGGCGCCTTGTAGCTGCCAATCCCTGCGTCGCAGTTGCTGACAATGACGCCGCCGTAGGAAAAGCCACGGTCAGGATACTTGCTTACCGCGTAGCAAAGCTCATGCTTCTGCTCTGAGGAGTAGATAAAGTAATACCGGTCATTCAGCTTCCGCATGGAGGAGGCCTCGAAAAAGCCGTGGCCTTCAAAACCTGTCCCCTGGCTGTAGGGGGCGCTGGGAATTAAGGTTTTGGGTTCGCCTGCAAGGGTCACCATGTCCCGCCCAAGCTCCATAACCATAGGGCCGCTCCGTTCCGGGTTGTACATGCCGCAGTAGCCGCTGTACAGCCAGATCCGCTCCCCGTCAATCAATACCGCCGGATCAAACTGCGGATCATCACCAGGACGCTCCCCCAGGATTCTTCCTTCCTTATCCCGCACATAACCGTAAAACTGATAGGTTCCTGCAGGACTGTCGCTGACCGCCACGGAAATCACCGGCTCCTGATCCAGCACATAATACAGATAATACCGTCCATCAGGCCCTCTGGCCACATCCGGGGCATAGAGGCAGCTGTCCCCGTCTGCATTCCGCGGATCATCCGTCCTGTGATAAATCACGCCCTCATAACGCCAGTCCGATAAATTCTCCGGCGGCGCCGACCAGCACACGTAGTCATTCTGACAGTAGGCATAGCCATTAAACCGGTCATGGGAGCCAAAAACGTAAAGACGTCCCTCAAAGAGATGGGGTTCACCGTCCGGCACGTACTCCCAAGAGGGCAGGTAGGGATTTACCGCCTGCCCACGCATCGTCTGCCCGCTCATTCTCCGGCCTCCTCTTCTTCCAGCACCTGATACTCCACAAAGTCAAAATCCGCAGCCCGCTGTCTGCCGGAAATATCCTGGCAGCAGATGCCGAAGAAGGCGCCCGTAAAACGCCCCGGCCCTTCCTCATCCGACATCCGGCGAGTGTCAAGAACAGGGCCAAGCTTCTGGTAAGTCTCTCCATCCAGAGAATAGAAAAACTGTCCCTGGCCGCAGTGCACTTCCATCCGCAGCCACACCGGCCCATCAGCGGGAAGCCGCCTTCCTACGCCCACCGGCATATCAAAGTCCTCAGGAAGCTTGCGCATCACCGTCAGCACCCGGCCCAGCTCCTCATCATAAGTCACATACAGGTAGTAAAAGCAGCTGCCATTATAGAAGTAAGTAAGACCGGCCATCTGCTGATGGCTCACTGGGGAAAATTCCACCTTCGTATCCACCTGGACACCGAAATGCTGCTGACGGAAGCCAAGGAAGCTCTGCTCATAGAAGGATTCCAGGGACTCCCGGCCGTACATGCGGATCCACCCCGGCCGCTCTGCCATGGACGCCTTCTCCCCCATGGGAACACGGAGGGTCTGGAAATGTCTGTCCCAGGAGCTTCCATCGAAATCATCCCGCCAGTTTCCAAAATATCTGTTTCTCTTTTCCGCCATCTCCTGGCTCAGAGCAGTCCCGTTTCCAGCTCCATCAGCATCTCTAACGGCCTCATCATCATCCGGATAATTCACCTCCAAAGCAACCTGCGGCTTATTGGTTCCGCCAGCCAGTCTGGGCCAGTCATTCTCCCAGACCACCTTCTGGATGGAGGTCTCTCTTCCCAGGATACAGTATTTCCCCTCTACCGGCCGTCCGCACAGATGAGCCAGATACCATTCCCCATTATTTCCTTCCGCCAGGCTTGCATGACCGGCCTTCTTAATGGGATTTTCTCCGTAGGGCCAGCCGGTAATTAAGGGTGTAAAGGGACTCAGCTCATAAGGCCCCTCAACTGTCCGGCTCCGCAGTACTGTCTCCTGATGCCGCACCCCGGTACCGCCCTCCGCGCAGAAGAGATAATACCAGCCGTTCCGTTTATACAGGTGGGGCCCCTCGGTGGTTCTGGCTGTTGTGCCGCCGAAAATCAGCTTCGGCTCCCCGATTAGCCGTCCCTCCTTCTCCGAATATTCCTGCAGGACGATACCTGCAAAACGCACCTTCCAGGTACGGAAATCAGAATACATATTGACAAACCATTTCCGCCCGTCATCATCATGGAAAAGCGAAGGGTCAAAGCCGCTGGAATTCATATAAATTGGCTCCGACCAGGGCCCGCAGATATCCTCTGCCGTCACCAGATAATTATTCACATCATAAAAGGTGCCGGTGCTCTTCATATCCGAGTAAATCAGGTAATATTTTCCCTCGTAATAAGACAGGCAGGGAGCCCATACCCCCATGGAGGCTCTCTCGCCAGTCATATTTAACTGGCTTAGCCGGTCCAGAGGCCGGACTGCCAGCTCCCAGTCACGAAGATTCTGGGAATGGTAAATCTCCACACCGGGAAACCACTCAAAGGTAGAAACGGCAATGTAGTAATCCTCTCCCACGCAGATCATGGAGGGGTCCGGGTGAAAACCGGTTAAAATGGGATTTTTTACAGTAATCATGTTCTTTCTCTCCTTCATTCACGGAAATCCCCCCGCAAAAGCGGGAGGATTCCGATTTTCTTATTTTCTGTAAATCATTTTTTATTTCTATAAAGCAGCAGCCGATGAATCAGCAGAAGATCAGGATGCATTCAGAGAGTCCAAAATCAGCTGCGACCACTCAGCTCCGCCTTCCTCTTCGAACCGCTTCATGCCATCCTCCACCGAGATGCCCTGGGTTACGCAGTCAGCAATAATGGAATATTTCAATGTAGTCAGATCCCCATTGTACTGGGCCATCTCCTCCGTGGATACGGGAAGCTGCGCCGGGCGGCTGTTGGCATTAAACAGTGCATTACTCTCCAGCATTAAGGGGTCAAAGCTGCCCTCTCCGATGTCCTTTCCCTCCTCAAACCGTGCCAGCGGATTGTCACCGGCGAAAAATGCTTTGGTGTACTGGGTTCCCGGAGATTCCCGGCTTTCCAGCATATGGAACTGCCCTTCCTCATAGGAAACGCCGCAGACCTCCTCTGCCGCTGTAGACCAGTGCACACCTTCCACACCGTAGGTCCAAAGCTGCTGCACCTCCCCGCCGTCCAGAGCTGTCTCAAAGAAATATTTGAATACCCCTTCAGGATTGTCGCAGGCAGAGGTGATGCACAGGGCAACCGGCGTCCGGTCAATGTAGGCGCCCACCTCGGCGATAGGTTCCATAACAATCAGCTCACCGTCATGGCCATTTGCCTCAAGTCCCTCTTTAAGCCGCTTATTCCAGGAGCCCGGCCAGTAGGTAAAGACGCCAAATTTGTCCTCGAAGAACTTCGTCCGGCAGTCGGAGGTGGCATTGGTCAGAGTCTCCTTTTCAATGTAACCGGCCTCATAAGCCGCCTTAAGCCGCTCAATCGCCGCCTTCATGCTGTCCTCGGTAAAGCCATCCACCCAGGTGCCGTCCTCCTTCTGGTAAAAGGTGGGGTAGGCATCCTGCCAGAATTCCGGCAGATACTGGACATAGGGCGCCTCCGGATTAATGAAGCCTGCCGCCGATACGCCGTAAGTATCGCCGTCCACCCCGTTTCCATCCGGGTCGCCATGGGTAAAGGCATCCAGGACAGCCAGATACTCCTCATAATTTGTGGGCACATCCAGACCCACATTATCCAGCCACTTCTTCTTGATGTACGTAACGCAGCCGCTTCCTGGGCCGGTGGCCAGGCCGTAAAGATGGTCGTCAATGTACAGGCTGTTCACCACGTTCTCATTAACGATTCTTCCGGATTTCTTCACTTCTGAATTTTCCCAGGCCTCCGTCATATCCCAGAGAACGCCCTCCTTGGCGTAATTGGTGTAATACTGGGAAGTGGTAATCAATACATCCGGCCAGTTGTCCGGGCCGCTGGCGATGGTCTGTCCCAGCACATCGTAGTAAGCGGTGTGATCCGGCTGAATAATCTCCAGCTCGACTCCCGTAAGCTCCTCCCAGCGCTCAACCCATTCCTCCTGCCCGTTTGGTTTGGTCACCAGTGTTCCGTCGATCATGAAGGTGATCTTTTCCGGTTTTTCAATTTCCTCCTGGCCATCCGCTGCATCCTGCACCTGTTCGGGGTTTTCTCCCTCTGTGCCATTACCTGCCGCCCCATCTGCAGTCCCGCTGGCTGCCTCCCCGGCCGCCGCCTGATCCGCTTCCAAAGCTCCGGTCTCCTTACCGGAAGCCCCGGTCTGTCCGCCGCAGCCTGAAAGAATCATCGTTCCCGCTAATACTGCTGCCATAGCCCTGGCAGCATACCTTCTTTTCCGCATAAGAATGTACTCCCTTTCCCTTTATTTCAGCTGTTTTGACAGTTCAGATTTCCTCGAGGCCTCTGCTTGTCTGTGATGCCTTTATTATAGGTTTTACCGGGATTTTCTTCAATTTTTAATCTTGCTTATTCATTGTCGATTATTGCTATTTTTGTCCGTTTTTGCTATACTGAATAAAAAGGAACAAGATCACCTCGATATGGATTAGAAAGGACACCCCCTATGGCAGGAAATAAAGTGGTAAACGGCTATGAATTTGTCACCTACTCCTTAAACCGCCACTTCCAGCTTTTTTATTCCGCAAAAAACAGCAGAACCTACCCCATGCATTACCACAATGCCATGGAGATCACCATGCCCATGACTAAGCCCTACGGCTGTACAGGGGAACAGGGCTTCCAGTCGGCAGACGCCCAGGAAATCCTTTTTGTGGGCTCCGGCATCCTGCACTGCGTAGGCCCCTTAAAGGGCCAGGAAGGCGGCTCCCACTACACCCTTTTAGCGGACACCGACTGGCTGAACCAGTTTCAGGCCTTTCCCCTTCTGCGGGAAAAGACCTCCTCCATCTTCATTGTCCGCACTCACATGGAGCATTATGCCGCCATAAAGGAAGCCATGCTTTCCATCTGCCAGCTTTACAATTCCCAGGACCCTTATAAGGACATGGTGATCGCGGCAGATTTTTTGCAGCTGATCACCCTCATCGCCCGGGAAATGGAAAAAGCGGCGGCAGCAGAAACTGTTCCTGCTGCCGCCGCCAAAAGTCATTTCCGTCAGGAAATCTTATTTTCCAGCCATTATATCCGGGAGCACTGCGCCCAGGACCTGACCTTAGAATCCATGGGTCAAATGCTTGGCATCAGCAAATATTACTATCACCGGAAATTTAAAGAAATCTGCCACTTATCCTTCCACGAGCACCTGACCCGCTGCCGCATGGATCTGGCCTGCCAGTACCTGAAGACAGAAAGCCACTCGGTGGAGGAGATTGCCCATCTCTGCGGCTACAAAAGCGTATCCAGCTTTATCCACATGTTCCGCCAGTGCTTCCAGGTCACACCTTCCCAGTACCGAAAGGCCAGCGGCTGTTTCCCTGAGCCTGCCGGAAGTGAGATAGATCCTGCCGACTCCCCCGGGTGAACGGAATCCCCCGCAGAGAAAGAGAAATCCACGCTGCCAGAAGGGGCAAAAGCCCCGCAAAGGCGCCGCTACGTCCCCATCGGCACACGGAAAAGTAGCCGCCGCAGGCCCCTGCAAAAAAGGCTGCCACTGTCACCGAATACAAAAGAGCCTTTGCCATAAGCTTCCTGTCCTTCTGGATGAAGAACTGCATCCAGGCCAGAAGAAGCTGCTTATAATTATTGGTAATAAAAATGCTGGCGCTGTTGTACCCTTCCGCACCGGAATAGACGCCCCACTGGAAGGCGGCGCAGAAAAAGATGGGATACAGTCCTGCGATAGGATCTATGTTCCCCGGCAGAAACGCTGTGGCCGTCAGGCCCGCTGCATCCACCAGGATCGCCAGCCGCCGCATAGGCAAAGAGGTGTAATTGGACAGAAGGTAAGCTGCCACGATGGCTGCTCCAAAGACCACAAAGGCCAGAAGGCGCACCCCCACAGCGCCAAGCTCCAGAGAGCTTACCTCCACGGCCAACTCCATCATATTTCCCGTTTCCGCCGAGCCGAAGGTTCCGTTGTGGGTGAGAATCGCGTAGGTTCCCAGAAATCCGCCCTCCGCCGACATGATCCAGTGGAGAAACACATCTGATTTTTTGCTGAATAATCTGTCCACAGCTATATGTCCTTCCCCATCATTTCCTTCTGCCGGGCAAAATCCTCCTTAATCTCCGTCAGAAGCTCTGGTCTTTCCAGAATATCCAGGCAGGTTCCTGCCAGGATCTCTGCCCCGTACCGTACGGCCATATGGGCATCCTCGGATTTTCCCGCCTTCACATACCCCTCTGAGTGAGCTGGCGTACCGGCGGGCACAAAGGCCACACGGATACAGGAACCGGGCACCTCATACATCACGTTTCCAAAATCTGTAGATCCGGTCTTTTCCCTGGGCGGCGCCAGACGGGGCGCACCGAACGCCCTGGCATTTTCCATAATCAGATCATTCAAAGGAAAGCTGGGAATCTTAGCACGGTAAGCCGGATCCCGTTCCACCGTATAGGTAGTTCCCGTAATCAGGGCAGAGCCTTTTAAGATATCCATAAACCGGCTCACCACCTCCGCCAGATACTGGGTATTGTAGGAGCGCAGGGTATACTCCGCCACAGCCTTTCCCGGAACCACATTGGTGGGGCCGCCCGCATCCAGGATGGTATAGTGAATCCGGGTGTCCTCCAGGACATGCTCCCGCATAAATTCGATTCCCTGGAAGGAAATCAGGATGCCGTCCAGGGCGCTTCTCCCCTTCTCCGGCGTCATGGCCGCATGGGCTTCCACACCGTGGAAGGTCACCCGGAAATTCTCCAGGGCCATGGTCTTTACATCCACGCAGGTATCCGGCGCTCCGTGCATCATCAGGGCAATGTCAATGTCCTGGAAGCAGCCATTTTCCTGCATGATGATCTTGCCCCCAAGGCTTTCCTCCGCCGGAGTGCCGTAAACCACGATTCTGCATGGACGGCCAGCCAAATGCTCCTTGATGCACATGGCCGCCCCCAAGACCACAGGGCCCTGCATGTGATGGCCGCAGCCATGGCCCATGGACAGGGCATCATATTCCGCCAGAAGACCGAAGGACGGGCCTCCCTCACCCTGCTCATAGATTGCCCGGAAGGAATGTTCCATTCCGCCCACATTATGCTCTACCTGAAATCCATTTCTTTCCAGATATTCTTCCAAAATCCTGCAGGAGCGAACCTCCTGACAGCTTATCTCCGCCAAATCAAAGATCTGGTCGGAAAGGGCAAAAAGCTCTCCTTCAATACTCTGAATATACGCCTGAATCTTATCTTTCATTCTCCGCTCCTCCTATTTGCGCGAACTGCCAGGAAACCCCTTTAATCCGCACTTCCTTAATAGCCGATGGCTACTGCGCCTACCATGACAACACATCCCAGCACTGTCCAGATAATAAACAGAGGGAACATAAATTTAAACCATCTTCCGTAAGGAACATTTGCCACTGCCAGCGTTCCTAAAAGACTGGAGGTGGTAGGCAAAAGCAGGTTGGAGAAGCCGTCACCCATCTGGTAGGCCAGCACCAGGGTCTGGCGGGTCATGCCGATCAGGTCGGCTACCGGCGCCATCAGCGGGATGGTCACCGCCGCCATGCCGGAGCCGGAGGTGATCACAAAGCTTACGCCGGTCTGGGCCAGGAAGAAGCCAATACTCTGGATGGAAACCGGCAGAGCATTCACCGCATTAGCCACCCCATTGGCAATGGTATCGATAATCATGGAATCCGAAAGGACGATCTGGATGGCTCTGGCAAAACCCAGGGTCAGAGCACTTCCGGCAAGTCCCTTGGCGCCTGCGGTAAAGGTGGTAGCAATCTTGCTGGGCGATAAGCCGGAAATCAGGCCGCAGATCACACCCATAGCCAGGAACAGACCGGCCATCTCCTCAAAATACCACTGATACACCATCAGGCCGTAAATCAGGATAGCCAGGGTGCCAAACAACACCACCAGAACAGCCTTCTGCCGTCCATTCATGCGCTCCTGGGGCGCCTGGTCTGCCTGGAATTTCTCATCATTCGGAAGTCCGTAAAGGATGCTCTTTTCCGGATATTTTTTCACCATCCGGTCATAGGCCAGGATATAGATGGTGTCAATCACCAGCATGGCAATCAGCAGAACCATCCGGTATCCCATTCCGGAGAAAAGAGGCACACCGGCAATGTCCTGGGCCACGCCTACGGTGAAGGGGTTCATCAGTCCCGCGGTAAAGCCGGACACCGCCCCCACCGTCACCATGGCCATACCCGTCACCTTATCCAGTCCCAGGGTCAGGGCCATGGTGATGCCGATGGGGACAAAGATCGCCACTTCATTAGACATGCCCATGGTAGCTCCAAAAAGGGCAAACAGGGCCAGGAAGATGGGCACCACGAAAAACTCCCGCCCTTTCAAATGCTTGGCCACTGTGCGGCAGAGGGCCAGTACAGCCCCGCTTACATTCACCAGTTCAAAAGCACCGCCAATGATTAACAGGAAGGCAATCACATCTGCCGCTTCCAGAATTCCCTCATACATCACCATGGGAATCCGCAAGAAGCTTACCGGATTCGTTCCGGAAGACACATAGCTTCCTGCCTGGACAAGGGTCTTTCCCGTGACCTCGTCCTTATACCGCACAAACTCACCCGCCGGTACAAAATAGGTTGCCGCC
Source organism: Lachnospiraceae bacterium (assembly GCA_017889125.1). Taxonomy (GTDB): domain Bacteria; phylum Bacillota; class Clostridia; order Lachnospirales; family Lachnospiraceae; genus Caccovicinus. Next base: position 20,961 of record JAGHER010000206.1, on the reverse strand, counting down.
ACCGCCAGGATAATCAGGCACACAATGATCACCAGCGTGTGGGGCGTGCTGAAGGTTCGCTTTTTTGCACTCATTTTCATCCTCCGTTTTCTCATTTTTTTCATCTGCACAATTTCATAATTATACCATATCGCGTATATTTTTCAACTGTTCTTTGATGCAGAAATTGATCCTAAGAAAAACTTCGGAAAAGAAAACTCTGATAAATGCTATATGTGCCCTTTCTTGGCTCTTATTGATCCTTTTCCTGTGCAAGAACCGTCACTGGAGCACTATCAATCCCTTCGATAAAAATCGGCATAACAAATACCTTTTCAATACGCCTCCTATCAACACCAGCCAGCGCCATATCTTCAATAATAAGAATCGGAGGATTCCCATGAAAGCCGAGAAGAATCTGATGTGCCTTTACGCCATCATCCAAATGGAGTGGAGAGGCTAGAGATATCCAGTCCATCCCCACTGCTTTAAGCTGCGGCCATCTATCCACCAGCAGCTGAGCTGCCTGAGAGGATATGCAGGGTCCCCGCTGAGAATAACGACCGTTATCCTTTTCTCTCAATGCTTCAAATCCACTTCGGATAAACAACATATCTGCTTTGCTGATCTCTTCATCAAATGCCAGCAATTCCTCCGGCATCACGGCCTCCCCATCTCCCTTCGGAATGTCCAACAGAAGGGGCTGCTCACTGATAAAGTTCTCCAGCTGCATTTGCCAAAGCTGCTTTCCATTGGGATGGAAATGATTCGGTCCATCCATATGCGTCCCAAAATGGTTGAACAGTTCCACGCGGAAAGTATTGCAGGCCGAATTATTTTTCCCAATTTCCTCAAAGGGAAAGAGTTTTAATGTGGGCGCACCAGGAAATGCCCGATCCCGTATATTTAGTGTATGTGATAGTCTCTTATACATGCCATCTCCTCCCTTCCATTAAATCCGCAGTATCGTGTTTGCTGTGGAAATGGACACCAGTGTCGATATAAACGCCATAAGAAAGCCTCCATAATAAATATTGCCTGTTTTTCGATATGCTTTCCGAAGAATAACCGTTCCTAAAGCCATCATCGGAATAAATGGAATAATTAGACATATATTTACCCAGGCCCGATTTGCATACCAGGCTGCCTGTCCTGTAGTAAATAAAACAAAAAACTGAATTGCCGTTACCCCAATCAAACCCAGTGTATTGACAGCTACACACATGGCCGTATTCTGCCATTCTTTCTTCGTCTGAATTCGTGCACTGCAATTAACCATAAAAGAAGTCACCAGCCAGAAAATCAAGAAGAACGGCACATAATGGAACCAAAGCAGGAGAATATTCCCATCTGCTGCCCGAACCGCAAAACTCCAGAAGCGGAAATCTGTTTTAAAAAAGCGATCCGCAAACAATACCAGAAGATAAGAAGCTGTCATCACCATAAATGCCAGCAGTGCACTCTTTCCCACCTCTTTCCAACTTATTTTCAGGCCCCATTTTTGCGGAGAATCGCCATTATGCTTCCCATCAATCCAGTAACCTGCCGCAAATATCACTACTGCCAGGCACGCATTGAGCACAGCCCACACAATAATCCCATTAGGCCCAGGCTGCGGGAAAAAAGAAGTAGAATTATTGGTTGCCGCGTCAGTAAAGATTTTTCCGTAGGCGATGTCAGAGAACGCCGGCATTACCGTAAGTCCTGGAAGCACAGTCAAAAGCAGCAGGCTGATCCAGTAAACGGTTTTACCTCTCCCGCTGGAGGGGGCTGGCTTTGCTGCTGCAGCTGTTCCTTTCAGGGAAGCAAAGAAAGGCGTATCCATCAGCAGAGATGACAGCGGAAGAAGAAGCAGGAAGAATCCAATAAGCCCTACTGCATTCAGCACTTCTTTTGCAAACCAAACCTGATTCTCTGCAGGAATTGGATTGGGGGCGTTCAGCGTATCCATAAAGTACTGATTGGTAATCGATGCGTTTGTTTTCGAAAAAAACTGCCACTGATGGCTGGTCTTTGGATTATAAACCACACGCATATTTCCTTTATCGATATCACCGTAATAATGGCCGATTTCTACCTTCTCCTCATTATTCCATCCGCTCAGCGTCACATCATTATGGCCCGTATCAGGATTAATCTCGGATTCTGTATTTAATGTAAATGTACCCGGCTCTGCCTGGTTCACGAAAAACTTGGCTTCCGGAGACACTGTCATATCCGCCCACTGATATCCATCTACTTTCGTTACCTGGACCGTTGCCCCCTCATCGTAGCGCGCAAAGTTAATTCCCACATTTACGCCGCTGGGCAGATTATTTAAAAGATAATGATCGGGGAAAAAGGCCAGGATCAGTGCACTGGAAACCTTGGTTTCATAGTCTCCCGCGTCAGCAGGCTGACCAGCATAGTTCAATCCATGCTCATTTCTCCCATAGGCATCCAGGGTAAACGCTGCATTTCTGCCTCCTGTAGAGTGGCCGGTAATGCCAATCCGGTCAGGATCAATATAAGAAATATTGTCATGAACAAAGTCTACCAGCTGAAGCATCCCAAGCCCATAATAAGACCGGCTATCTCCATATGGGATGCTGGTTCCCGATGAACTTCCTGCACTGTAAGTATCCATATTAAATACAACAAACCCACGGCGGGCCAGTTCGATCGAGGTAATGTCCTGGGTCTCAAGGGTGGCATGATAGCCATGACTTGTGATCACACAGGGAGCGGGATTTTCCACAGTAGCGGTATCCGGCCGGTGTACCAAGACCCGAAGCGTCTCACCTGAAGGCATAGGAATCCGCACGTCGGTGATTGTCACCCGTCCAAAATCGGTCTGAAGCATATGTGCACCAATGCAGCTGACTAAAACCAATAATAATGACAGAAGAACCAGCAAAATAGAATTTTTCTTTTTCATCAACGATCTACCTCCTTATCTATATCCTATTAATACCTCCAAAGCTTCTCTGAGTGTTTCTTTTTCCCCTACATTTCCCGGGAAAATCACATATGGCATAGACGGGAAACGGCTTTCCTCCCCTGTCTGCCATACGGGTATCCCCGGACGAATCTGTCCCATTACCTGCGCACACCTCACATTAAGCGCCTTTGTTCCAATATCGCTGGAAGTGATCCCCCCCTTAGCAATGATAAAAGACGGCTCAGCACGAAGAGAAGCCACCAGGGACTGCACTCCCTGGGATATGCGGATGGAGCGGAGCAGCGCACTTTCTTTCGTATCATTTTCCACGGTGAGCAGTCTCCGTCTGGTATAAACTACCACAGTCTGCCCGCCGCTTACTGCAGATTCCATCTCCCGGATCACCCGATCTGTTTCCTGGGCAAATTTTTTCTCATCCAGCACCAGATCCGAATTAAATTCTACAAACTTAAGCCCCGGTACTTTCCGAAGTTCCTCCAGCTGTTCTGTTGTCTTCCTGGTGTGAGAACCTACGATTACCACACCTCCGCAAGGATTCTCCTTAACAATCATTTCCGCCCTGGTCAGCAGAGGCTTATCAGGAATTCCTCCCATTTCTTTTACCAATGCTGCCGCTGAACGGAAAAGAAAATATTTGCCCTTGGCCATTGCTCGGTATAAAGCCGTACAGAAAACCTTGATATCCGCGTAATCCGCCGCATTTACAATAATTTTCTGAAACCCGCTGACCGAAAGAAGCTGCTTCTCGATCTTATCCAAGTCCATCGCCCGCAAATCTTCCAGCGCAATGTCTATCACTTCTCCTGCCGTAAAACGGCCCTGGGTTTTCTCTTCCACGTAATCGCCAAGCTTTGATGACCGGTAACCAAATGTCTTATCCCGGGCAAACTCTGTCTCTCCAGCAGGAACGAGACGGCTGCCATACTTTACATAGTGCACACCGCCGATGGTAAAACGGCCGCCCTCTTTAAAAAACGGGCAAATCACCTCACCATCGATCTCCTTTCCCGTCCCGCTCTCTATAGCTTGTCGCAAAGTCTCTGTTTCTAATGGGTAATGGCCCCGCAAGGTAGAATCACTGCGGCTGATAATGAGAAAATCCCGGTTTTGTTCTTTTGCCACCTGCGAAACCGATTCTCCGATCTGACGATGAATAACTTCTGTCTGAGCAGCGGTCATCCCTCGGGAATTCGTTAATATGTAAAAAAGCCTTCCAGCTTCTGCGAAACCGCTTCGGATACTCTCTTTATCCCAATGCGTATACACAGAAACATGGTGAACCGTCTGCACACCAGTAGGATCATCATCCAAAACCACGATTTTCGCAGAATTTTTTTTCAATTCCTGGCTAAGCAGTATATCTGCCGCTTCTGTGGGAGCAGGCGGAAACATCTGTAATATGTCCGCATTGATTTCTCTGATCCTTTCCATCTTATCCTCCTCTCTTACGAAGATTCCTGCTTCTCTTTCTTTTTACATACTCTGGTTTTTGCTAAAGCTTCAAAATACTGAACAATTCCGCCATGATCCTCGTCCATATGACCTCCCACCTTCAGCGTCTGCATAACCTCAAATAGCTGACTGGTAAAGGGCATGGGCACATCCATTTCATGGGCTGCAGCTAAAACATTTTTTATATCCTTGTGATTGATCGAAAGCTTCCCCCCAGGTCTGAAATTTCGTTCCAAAATCATGGGGATTTTCGCTTCCAGCACAGCGCTTCCAGCCAGTCCGCCGCGAATAGCCTGGAATACTTTTTCCGGATCCGCTCCCGCCTTTACCGCAAGAACAAAGGCCTCGGAAACACTGGCAATCGTCATATTTACGATCACCTGATTAGCCAGCTTTGCCACGGATCCGCTTCCCACATCACCAATTCGGACCACAGAAGTCCCCATAACATCGAAATAAGGGGTTAGCGCAAGAATATCCTCCTCTCTTCCTCCCGCCATAAATGCCAAAGTTCCCTGCACTGCTCCTGGTTCGCCCCCGCTCACCGGCGCATCAACGAAACGAATCCCTCTTTCCTTCAGCTGATTCTGACAGTACTGGGATTCTGCCGGTGTCACAGAACTCATATCGCAAACAATAGTTCCTGCCTTCATCGCACAAGCAGCCCCGTCTTCGCCGAAAAGAACCTCCTTCACTACACCTCCGTTGGGGAGAATGGTAAAAATTTGCTGGCAGCATTTCCCGATTTCTGCTGGAGTTCCCGCCTTAGCCCCAAGGCGGCACAGCGCATTCACTGCCTCCTCGTTCAAATCATAAACCATCAGCGGATACCCAGCCTTTAAAAGATTCTCTGCCATGGGCTTTCCCATAATTCCCAATCCGATAAAACCTGTCATATTGCCTCCTTTCTTATTGCATACCGGTATGTAACTGTTACTATTATACTATTACATACCGGTATGCAAGTCAATAGACAAATATTCTTTTTATTATTTTACCAATATTCATATTGATTTATTGTATATTATGTATAATTTTCATTTCTTTTTGAAGAAATGCGGCACAGTGTATCAGAAATAACCGGCATATTTTCGTCCGGTGATTGACGCTTTTCATTTTATGTAGTATCCTAAAAACAGCAGAATTTGCCAGCGAGCGATCTGAAAGGAAAAAGGAATCCGATTATATGCGAGAACGAAATTTTAAAGCCCTGCAGCAGCAGGCGTACGATTATATCAGAGAACGAATTTTAAACCATGACTTAAGTTACCAGCAGACATACTCAGAATCCAAGATAGCCGCTGACATTGGAATTTCCCGCACGCCAGTTCGTGACGCGGTTCATCGACTGTATCAGGAAGGCCTGGTGGATATTGTTCCTAACAAAGGGTTTATCCTTCACAAAATCACCCAGCAGGATGTTTTGGAGCTGTATGAGGTACGCTCTGCTATCGAAGGATATTGCGCACGAAAAGCAGCGTCTGACATCTCCTCTCCTTCTGCCGTTCAGCTGCTTTCCCAGCTTAAGACTTCTCTGGAAAAGCAGAATCAGCTCCATCTTTCTAGCCAGGACACCGAAATATTCGCCGCAGAGGATCAGAACTTTCATAAAATTTTGGTGGATTACAGCGGAAATGAAACTTTTCAAGGCCTTTTTAACCGCTACATGTACCAGCTGAAGCAATTGGCTTGTTCCTCTCTCCGCCATCCTGGACGAATGGAACATACCCTTTGCGAACATCAGAATATTTACGAAGCTATCCAGCAAGGTGACCCCGGCCTGGCCTATGAAGCAGTTTCTGTACATATAAAGGCCCCCCTTGATATGAATTTGGAAAGCGTTTACGAAGAATTTCCATAAACGAAAGCGTTAACAAAGATGAAAACCGGCTTTATGCAGAAGATTTCCCCCTCTGCATAAAGCCGGTTTTTCATTTTCTATTCCATTAACAATCCATCAGGTATTTTTCATAATCACGCTTTCCACCGCGTCCGCCACATGCTCGCAGGCATCGCAGCATTTCTCCAGATAATTAAAGATCTCCCGCCAGGCGATGATCTCCAGCACATTGTCGATCTCCTTGTGGAGTCTGCGCATGGAGCGGATGAACAGCTGATCCCCCTGTGCCTCCAGGTCATTGATCTTAATCAGGCACTGGTGAAGAGTCTTGGACTTTTTGAAATTCTCAAATTCCTTCATCATCTCGTTCAGCGCCTCGCAGCACTGGATCACAAGAGCGGCAAACTCAATCGCCTCCGGGCGGATATCCTTTACGTTATTGATGTACAGCCGGATCATCACATCCTCGATCTTATCGGTCACATGGTCAATACTCTGGCTTAGGAGGGTAATGTCCTCCCGTTCAATAGGCGTGATAAACGCCTTTACCAGTACCCCCATCATCTCGTGCTTTTTCCGGTCGGCGTCATGCTCCACCTTATGGATCGCCTCCAGCTGATCCTTAAGATTCTCCCGCCGGAAATGGATCAGATTCTCCTCCAGCATCCTTGCTGCCTTGCTGCTGTACTCTACACAGGCTACAAAATTTTCAAAATAATAACTGTCTTTCTTCTTGGACATGCTTCTTCTCCTTCGCATATGCGCGTTTTTGGTTTTCAGAATTTTACGGGGCCTGCCCGTAGCATTACTGCTTTCTATTGCAAACCTGGCTGTCAGAATACAGCCAGGAATATCTTTGCCATCAGAAAACCGATAAAGCCGCAGCCAGGAAAGGTGAGCACCCAGGTCAGAACCATATCCTGTACGACCTTAAAATTAATGGCAGAGAGACGCTTCACGGCGCCGACACCCATAATCGCTGTTGTCTTCGTGTGGGTAGTGCTTACCGGAATACCGAATACCGAGGAAAGCAGCAGACATAAGGCTCCGGCCATGTCCGCCGAAAAGCCCTGGTATTTTTCCAGCTTTACCATATCCATGCCCACTGACTTGATAATCTTTTTTCCGCCGATGGAGGTACCTACCCCCATAACGATGGAGCACAGCAGCATCATCCAGACGGGAAGCTCCACGCCGGCGGCACTTTCATTTCCATGAACCAGGCAGATTCCCAAAAGAAGCACGCCCATAAATTTCTGACCGTCCTGAGCGCCGTGCATAAACGCCATGGCCGCTGCCCCGCCGATCTGAGCATACTGAAAAATTCCATCGCTCCTGCGCCGGTCCACATTGTAGCAGATCCATGCCACCAGCTTGCATACCCCAAAGCCGCTGGCAAAGCCCAGCACCGTGGAAAGCCCCAGCCCGTAGATTACCTTGATCCACTCTGCACCGTTGATTCCAGAGATTCCTCCCTGCAGGGCGATGGCCGCGCCGGAAAGCCCGGCAATCAGGGCATGGCTTTCACTGGTGGGAATTCCAAAATACCAGGCCAGGACCGCCCACACCACGATGGCAAACAGAGCCGCACAGAGGGCAATCAGCGCATTTTCATTGTGCCCGCCGAAATTTACCATATTGGTGATGGTCATGGCTACAGTAGAGTTAATTAACGTCATCACAAGAACGCCGATGAAATTGCACACCGCCGCCATGACTATGGCCACATCCACATCCATGGAACGTGTGGACACGCAGGTGGCAATCGCATTGGGCGCATCCGTCCAGCCGTTGACAAAAATTACGCACAGCGTAAGGAAAACCGTGATAAATAACACGGGATTCGACATAAGCTGCTGACAAAAGAACGAAAATGACAGATCCATAATCTTATTTTACCTTCCCTTTTCCATTTGCTTACTTATTTTTTACAATCAGCCATTTCATTGTAGCATGCACAAAGGTGCCAGTAAAGATAAAATTCTGTCAAAATCTGCTTATGGCCGCACCTGCCCATTTCCATAAATAATATATTTTGTAGTGGTTAATTCCTTTAATCCCATAGGCCCTCTGGCGTGAAGCTTCTGGGTGCTGATCCCGATCTCCGCGCCGAAGCCAAACTCCTCGCCGTCAGTAAAACGGGTGGAGGCATTCACATAGACGGCAGCGGAATCAATTTCATTTAAAAACCGCTGGGCGCTCTCATAATCTCTGGTGATAATCGCCTCCGAGTGGCCGGTGCTGTAGCGGTTGATGTGGGCAATGGCCTCATCCAGGGAATCCACTACCCGGCAGGAGAGTATGTAGTCCAGATACTCCCGTCCCCAGTCCTCTTCTGTGGCTTTGACAAAAGAAGCTTCCGCTGCGCAGGCGCGCTCATCGCCCCGGATCTCCACCTGCTTTTCCTGCAGCCGCTCCCTCACCAGGGGAAGGAATTTGTCTGCGATCTTTTCATGAACCACCAGGGACTCGCAGGCATTGCAGACGCCGATGCGCTGGGTCTTGGCATTGAAAAGGATCTCCGCTGCCATGGAAAGGTCTGCCGTCTCATCCACATAGATATGGCAGTTTCCCGTTCCCGTCTCGATCACAGGGATGGTGCTGTTCTCCACCACTGCCCGGATCAGTCCCGCGCCGCCTCTGGGAATCAGCACATCCACGTATTGATTTAACTTCATCAGCTCCTGGGTCACTGCCCGGCTGGTGTCTGTGATTAACAGCACTGCATCCTCTGGAAGGCCGCTTTCCCGAAGGCCATTGTGAATGGCCTCCACAATGGCCTTATTGGAGCAAATGGCGTCACTGCCGCCCTTTAAAATCACCGCGTTTCCGCTCTTAAAGCAGAGGCCGAAGGCATCGGCCGTCACATTGGGTCTGGCCTCATAGATCATGCCGATAACGCCTAAAGGCACCCGCTTCTGGCCGATCATCAGGCCGTTGGGCCGCTTCTTCATGGAGAGAACCTCTCCCACCGGATCATCCAGATCAGCCACCTTGCGAAGACCATCTGCCATACCCTTAATCCGGGCAGGGGTCAGCTTCAGCCGGTCTAAAAGACCCTGACTCATGCCATTGTTCCGGCCTTCTTCCATGTCCTTTTCATTGGCCGCAAGGATGGCCTCCTGCCCTGCCTCCAGGGCATCTGCCACAGCCCGAAGCCCCTGATTCTTCTCCTCCGTTCCTAGGATTCCCAGCACATGGGAAACCTCCTTTGCCTTTTGTCCAATCTCCTGTAAGGTCATATCCTTCCTCCTCCTTTTCTGCTCCTAATGGCAGCACCATGCATCGCCGCCTTTCCGGCCTTCTTACCCGCCGATCACCCGGCTTTCTGTGAGAATCCGGTCCATCCGGCAGTCCCACTCCTCCAGATCCAGAGACTCCACAATCTGAAACTCGTAGGCCAGCCCCCAGCGGGGATGCCACGGCTCCGCGGCAAAAAACCGGTCATAATAACCGCCGCCGTAGCCCAGTCTTCCTAAAGAACGATCAAAGGCCACCCCCGGCGTAAGCACCAGGCCCTTCCCACCGCCCGCTGATCCGGACACTGCCAGACACCCGGAATCCGGCTCCAGGATTCCCATGGCGCCGGGAACCAGCTGCCTTCGGCTTTCTGCCAGGTAAAACCGTATCTCCTGCCCCTCCACCCGGGGAAGAGCCGCCGGAATCCCCCTCTGCCAAAGCCCTTCAAGGATCGCTCCCGTTCCCGCCTCATTGCGGATATCCATATATAAGTATACGGGGGCTCCCTGCAGATATCCCGCCTCTTTAGCCAAAGTGAAAAACTGCCCGGCAATGGCCTCATCCCACCGGGCCTTATCCGCCGCAGATACCTCCCTGCGGAGAGCCGCGATCTGCTTTCGCAGCTCCCCTTTACGCTGCCTTACATCTTTATTCTGTCTTTCCCTTTCCATATTTCTCCCCAAGGTTAGTGATGGTTCCATCCTTCTCCTGAATGGAAATCTGGTTTAAATTCCCCCGAAGACTTCTGCGAATAGCCGCAATATACTCCTGGCGAAGCTCCTGCTGCTCCTTTTTCTCCTCCTCCGTAAGTCCCACTGCCTGGGATTTATGATAAAGGGTATTGATCCGGTCGATTTTTTCCTGCTCCATAGTTCTGTCCTTTCCATATAAGGTAATCCGCGTTTATTAATACATGCTGCTTAAGTAATCCATCAGATCAAAATCCCGGTTGGGATGGGCCACAAATAAAGTGCCCTTCTCCTCCCCTTCCATGATCTGCTGAATGATGCCCAGATCTGCCCCGTTGGCAATCACCAGATCCGTGCCGCTGTCCGTGGCAATCCTGGCAGCAGAAAGCTTGGCAGACATGCCGCCGGTGCCCACATCACTGCTGGAGGTGGACTTGCCCATGGCCAGAAGGGAACTGTCGATCTCTGTCACCAGGCTAATAAACCGTGCCTGGGGATTCTGCTTGGGATCGTCGGAATACAGCCCATCGATATCCGACAAAAGGATCAGAAGATCCGCGCCCACCAGGGCTGCCACCACCGCCGAAAGCCGGTCATTGTCGCCAAAGGTATCCACATGGGCAATCTCCGAGGTGGATATGGTGTCATTTTCATTAACAACCGGAACTGCCCCCAGCTTAAGAAGCTCCTCAAAGGCATTCTGGGCATTGTAGCGGGAGCTGTCGCTCAACATGGTGTGCTTGGTCAAAAGCACCTGGGCCGCCGTGTGGTTGTACTCGGAAAACATCCGCTGATACACCATCATCAGCCGCGCCTGGCCAACCGCCGCAAAGGCCTGCTTTTCCGCCAGGGTATCCGGCCGCTTTCGGTGGCCCAGTGCCTGCCGTCCGGCGGCGATTGCCCCGGAGGATACCAGGATCACATCCTTCCCCTGCCCCTTTAAGTCACAGATCATCCGCACCAGCTTTTCAATCTTTGCCAGATGCAGATCCCCTGTCTCCGGATGTGTCAGGGTGGATGATCCTACTTTTATCACAATCCGCTTCTTCATCTTCAGTTTTTCTCTGTAATCTGTCTCCATCTTCTTATCCCCACAAAGTAAGTCTATTTTCTTTTCGTAAAACGCCAAAACATCTGCCAGGCGAATCCTAGGAAAAGGGCCGATACCGCCGGGCCAGCTCCTCCGCCGCCCGGATGCCGTCCATGGCCGCAGAGGTGATGCCCCCTGCATACCCAGCTCCCTCGCCGCAGGGGAAAAGCCCCTTCACAACGCTTTCCATATGTTCATCCCGGTGGATGCGCACCGGTGAGGAGGTGCGGCTTTCCACGCCTGCCAGAATGGCGTCCGGCCGGTCAAAGCCGGGAATCACCTGGCCGAAGGAGGCGATACCCTCCTTTAAGGAATCCGCAACCTCCTGGGGAAGGATCTCATTCATATCCCCGAAGGCCGTCTCCCCGGCAAAGGCCGGCTGTACCTCTCCGAAATTCTCCGATATCCGTCCATCCACAAAATCCCCGTAAAGCTGCACCGGAATCCTGCCGCCTCCTGCCTCATAAGCCTTTTCCTCCAGCTGCTGCTGAAATTCTACTCCCGCCAGAGGCCCGTCCCCACCAAAATCCTCCGGCTTCACCGTGACAATCAACGCGCTGTTTGCGTTCTTCCCGTCTCTGGCGTGGTAGCTCATGCCGTTTACCGCCAGGCGGCCCGGCTCAGAGGAGGCATTGACCACAAGGCCGCCCGGGCACATGCAGAAGGAGTATACGCCCCTTCCATTGGCGCAGGTATGGGTCAGCTTATAGCTGGCTGCTCCCAGAATAGCCGCCGCCTCCCTCCCGTACTGGGATTCATCGATCATTTCCTGGGGATGCTGGATCCGCACCCCCACGGCAAAGGCCTTCGCATCCATAGGCACCTGTCTGGATAGAAGCATCCGGAAGGTATCCCTGGCGCTGTGGCCGATGGCTAAAACCACCGCCTGAGCCGGGATATGCCGTTCCCCGTTTACCGTAAGCCCCGACACCCGGCCATTCTCCAGGACAATATCCGTAACCTTGCTGTAAAATTCCACCTGCCCCCCAAGGCGGATGATCTCTTCCCGCATAGCCGGGATAATCCGGCTAAGCTCATCCGTGCCGATATGGGGCTTATTCACATAGCAGATGGAAGGGTCAGCGCCAAACTGGGTAAAGATCTCCAGCACCTTCCTGTTCCTTCCCGCCGGATCCTTCACCAGGGTATTCAGCTTCCCGTCGGAAAAGGTTCCGGCTCCTCCTTCGCCAAACTGGACATTGCACTCCGGATCTAACTCGCCGGTCTTCCAGAAGCGGTCTACCTTCTTCGTCCGCTCCTCCACAGGGCCGCCCCGCTCCAAAAGAAGAGGCCGGTATCCGTGAACAGCCAGCATCAGGGCGCAGAAGAGGCCGCAGGGGCCGCTTCCCACCACCACCGGCGGCGTATTCAGAGCCTCCTCACCGGACTTTGGGAACTGGTAGGGCTCATCCTTCCGTATGGAGGCATTCCGGTTCCGGCACCGGCGGATCACCGTCTCCTCACGGTCACATTCCACATCCAGCACATAGGAGTAGCTGATCTCCTCCCGCTTCCTGGCATCCACAGACTGCTTCACAATGTGGATCTCCCGGAGCTGCTGATCCGGTATCCGGAGAAGCTTGGCTGTGCGTATCTTCAAATCCTCGTATGTATGGTCAAGAGGAAGCTTTACCTGTGTAATTCGTATCATTCCTGTCTCCTTCTCTGTGCTGCCCGACACCCGGCCACTTTTCCCGATGACCAGGCCCACTGCAGGTTATAGCCGCCGCAGATGCCGTCCACATCCAGGATCTCCCCGGCAAAATAAATATCCGGGGCCACCTTCGATTCCATGGTAGCCGAATCCACCTGATGCACATCCACGCCGCCGCAGCAGACCTGGGCGTTAGCAAAGGGATTTACGGAGCTGACCAGGGCCTCGTATTCCTTGATGGCCCGCAGAAGATGCTCCTGCTGCCGCCTGCTTGCCGCAGACACCGGCTGATCCAGGCGGATCCCCGCCATCTTAAGGAGGACAATGGCCAGCTTCTTGTGCAGTACCCCTGTAAGGAAGTCCTCCCCGTTTCGATGGCCAAATTCCCGGAAGCGCTCCTCCAGGAAAATGCGGCTTTCCTTAACATCCATGGCGGGAAGAAAATCAATAAGCACCCGAACCTTCTTTCCCTCGTCCAGACCTCTGGCGGCAAAGCGGCTTAACTGAAACACCGGAATTCCCGAAATCCCGTAATCGGTGATCTGCAGCTCTCCCCGTTCCCGCCAAAGCTCCTGGTCATTGACCAGAAGACGCAAATCCGCATCGGTGCGGATGCCGGTCAGCTGCCGGTAGTGGTTCCCCTGGCAGCGCAGCTGCACTAAAGCTGGCAAAGGCTTAATAATCCGGTGCCCTAAGGCCTTAGCCAAATCATAGCCGCTGCCGTCAGAACCGGTATTTGGTGCTGCCTTGGAGCCGCAGGCCAGAATCACCGCATCAGCCTGCACCGTCTCCCCGCCGCCGCTTATCTGGTAAAAAGCCCGTTTCCCCTCCCGCACCCGGCGGATTTTCTCTGGGGAAAAATTCGTGCGGATAGTTACCCCCAGACGGGCACACTCCATCCGCAGGCAGTCCAGCACAGCCGAAGCCTGGTCAGAGAGAGGGTAATAATAGGTTTCCATTCGATTATGGCATAAAAGTCCCATGGAGGCAAACCAGCGCAGGGTATCCTTCCACCCAAACTGGCTGATTACCGCCATGGGAAACTGAGGGTCTCCGCTTCGGTAGCAGGACGCCTCCATCTTTGCATTAGTTAAATTGCATCTTCCGTTTCCTGTGGACAAAATCTTCTTGCCCACACGGTCTGTATGTTCCAGAACGGTCACTGAGGCGCCGGATCTGGCCGCCCATATGGCGGCGGTCAGACCGGCCGCGCCTCCGCCGATAACAGCCACTTGTTTCTTCATCTGCTTCTTTCCCTTTCCTTATGCCGCAGCGCCTGCAGGCAATATCCCTTTTATTTTATCGGTTTTTTCCCGTTCCCGCAACCCAAAATCCATATATCCGTTCAACTCAACTGGTATAGGATTCCAGATAGCTGTAAATCTCCTCCATCGCCCCAAACCAGATTCCCTGGCGCAGCTTATCCTGCTCCTCTCCGGGAAATTCCGCCAAAGGGATATGTGTATACAGACAAATCTCCGAGGGGTTTCTCCCGAATACCAAAAGAAACCCGTCCTCAGAAACCAGCAGGTAATTCTCCTCCGTCACCGACGGCTGCACCTGCTCCTGATTAATCACAATCTGATCCTCTTTAACGGTTTCCCCCGTCTCCTCCGGCAGAGTCACCGATTCCGTCTGGGTTTCCGTCTCCTCATCAAGACGCCCTGGGATAAACAGCAGGGAAGCGATCAGCACCACCAAAACCAGGCCCAACAGCAAAAGAAAGCAGTAACGATACTTTTTCATGGATTTCCTCCTTTATCAAAGTATAGTATCTGCTTTTCTTTTCCATTTTAACCATCAGGCAGCGGTTTTTCCCTGCAAATCCATGTGCATTTCTCTATGGCAGTAAATGAAGCATCCGGGCAAGACGTACCAGCCGCCGTCCGGCAGGCATGCCGTAAAGCTCCACCTCATCCACAGCCCCAAGCCGCAGAAGGCCCGCAGCATACACTACCACAGCCACAGCCACAGCCGCAAAGACCTCCACGCCCAGCCACAGCCGCCCCTCCGGCAGGATTCGGCCAAAAAGGGCAGAAACGCCGAAGGCCGCCGCTCCCATAAGCAAAGAGCTTAAGATGGGCAGCACAAAGGTCTTCCGGTACTCCTGCCGGTAATCCAGGTACCGGCTGATGGAACGGCCGTTCAGGATGCACATGAGCACCGCAAAGATAATATTGGAAAAAATCACGGCGTAAATTCCCCATTTCAGCACATAAAGCATCACAAGAAGCACCGCCACATGGATCACCAGAGAGATAGCCGCGTTCTTTAAAGGCGTCTTCATGTGATTAATTCCCTGAAGGATGGCATTGGACACGGTAGACAGGGAATAAAAGGCCACCGCCGATGCACCGGCCATAGTAATCTGGATCAGCAGATCCCCGCTCTTGCTGGGGAAGAGCAGATTGTTGATGGGGGCAGAAAGCACCGTCAGCCCCACTGTGGCGGGAATGGCAATCATCATGGAAAACCGGATGGCCGTAGCCGTCTTGTCTAACACCTGTCCCTTGTCCCTGCTGGCCACTGCCCGGGAAAGGGAAGGAATCAGCGAGGAAGACAGAGCGTTGGCAATGGCCACCGGAATCATAAACAGGGTGTGGTATTTGCCGAAGATTCCCCACTGGGTGGCAATCACATCCGTCTGGCCCAGAGCCGCCATGCCCTGACCGAAGAAGAAATTGTCCAGCACCGTACTGATGTTGTACACGGTGCTGCTGAGAATAATCGGAAGGATGGTCATGGTCAGAATGGCCGAAAGCCTTCCGTAGCCCTCCTCCACCCCGGTCTGGTCCTTCCGGCACTGCCGCCGCAGGGTTTTCCGGTAATTCAGCATCAGGAATACGCAGAAAGCCAAAGCCGCCAGGGCGCCTGCCCCCGTTCCGATGGTGCCTCCAGCCGCGCCGAAGGCATAGGAATACTCCGTCTCTCCCCGCACCAGGTTGGCCTTCACGCCCTCCTGGAAAAGGATCCAGGCGGCGCCGATACTCACCGCCGCATTGATAATCTGCTCAATAATCTGGGACACCGCCGTGGGAACCATGGTGCCCGTCCCCTGAAAATATCCCCGCAGCACTCCAAGAAAGGCCATAATCCAGATGGTGGGCGCCAGTGTCCGCAGGGCATAGCTGGAATAAGGCATCTGCATGGCCCCGGCGAAAAGATCCGCCCCAAACCACATGACGGCGGCCGCCAGGCCTCCTGCAATCAGAGCGTAGACCAAAGCGGCCTTTAATATCCGCAGGGAGCTGCGGTACTGCCCTCTGGCAATCCTGGCAGAAACCATCTTGGAAACCGCCGTGGGAAGGCTGTAGGAGGAGATAATCAGCAGTATGGAATAAATGCTGTAGGCTGAGGTATAGTAGCCGTTCCCCCGGTCATCAATAATCCCCATCAGGGGAATCCGGTAAAACAGGCCGATTAAGCGCACCAGAATACCGGCCGCCGCCAGGATGCTTCCCTGCACCACGAAATTGGCGCCGGCCTTCTTTGCCGCCTCACCTCTGCCTGTGCTTTTGTGTTTCTGGTTTCGGTTGTTATTCTTCATAGATTTCAAGCTTGTCTTCATCCAGGGCATTCACGATGCACACCCATGTGGTTCCCTGGTTTAAGATAATTTCCTTTCCATCCGGCCCATAATAGTGGGTAACACCAAATTCCCCGTCCTTATCCCAGGTGATGGGAATGCCGTATCCATTGGTAAAATAATACCCGTTTTCTCCGGAAGTATGAACATTGATGTTCCGGTACTCGGTGGTAGCGTAATACCCCATCTGGCAGTACTGGATAATGAGATTTTTCGCGGTAATGTCCCCCTCATTCCCCTTATGGATGTCGCCGTACTGATACCGGTGATAAAGGCCGTCCTCCGCCTTATAGAGAAACAGCGGCTTGTTCATCCCGTATCCCGGCACTACCTGGACTGCCGCAAGGGCGCCTTCCTGGCCGGACAAGTCATATTCCCCGTCCGCAAACTGGTAGTGCCCGGCGTAATCCTCCGAATACTCGGTGGAATAGCCCAGGGTATCGATGGCCTTCTTTAAGCGCTCGCCGCTGGTGTAGGCATTGTGGGGGGCCTTCCGATCGCTGGCCCGGTAAAAAGCCGTGTTCCCGATGCCCTCGATGCCGTTAATATTGTCCACATTTTTCAGGTAAGGCAGGGCAAAGGTGCTCTGTCCGTAATGGGCATAAATGGCGTCAAACTCCCGGGCAAAGTAGGTGTAATAGGTCCGGCAGCTGCGCACAGAGCCGATTCGCTCTAAGTCATCGTACTCCTCAATCACCGCCATGTACCGGTTCATGCCGCCCTCCACCGGCGCCTCGAAAACTACGCCGGCCCGGTTGATGCCGTACTGGGGAAGGGCCGCCTTGTCATTGCTCATCATCACGGCCACCGGCCGCCGGTTTCCCGCCGCCTCAGGCACCCATTCTCCCGTAAGATAGCTGCGCACCATGCCGTCCACCGGCGTCCGGTCCGTAAGATCCAGGATTCCCTGAAAGCCTTCCTCTACCGGCTCTTCCTCAGTCTCCGGCTCCGTCTCCTGGACGATATAAATCTCCGCGGTGCTTTCCGCCTGGGTGGTCGCCCCTTCCGTAACCCCCGTCTCAATATAGTTCTGGGAACAGCCCCAAAGCATCAGTGACGCCAGTGCCAGACTGATTCCTCCCAATAGCCCTCTCACTTTTTTCATCTTCGGTAACCCCCAAGCTCCAGAATCTCTCTCTGCCGCCGCTCCATCTCTTCCCGCTCATCCTCCCCCATGTGGTCATAGCCGCACAGATGAAGCATGCTGTGTGCCACCAGGAAGGCTAACTCCCTGGTCTCAGAATGGCCGTAGCTTTCCGCCTGCTCCCGCACCTTGTCCACGGAAAGGATAATGTCGCCCAGCATCAGCTCCCCCGTCTCCGGATTAAAGCAATCCTCATAATCCTCCTCCACATGGGAAAAGTCGGAAGGCTGCTCGTACTCCAGCATAGGGAAGGACAGCACATCCGTAGGACGGTCAATGCCCCGGTATTCCTGGTTCAGCTTATGGATCTCTTCATTGTCCGTGAGAACCACGTTGACCTCCGCCTCATAAGGACATTCCTCGTATTCCAGAGAAGCCAACACCACCTTCCGGATAATCTCCTCCCAGGGAAGCGAAAGCTTGTCCTCCGCCTCATAATCAATATTTATGGTCATCGCCATTCCCCTCCTTCGTAAATGCTGCCGCCATACACGCTAATCATTCCGGCGTCCGCCCCGCCCTCTGGCCAGCCGGTCGCTTACCTTATTCTTCGCCTCGTAATCGTCATAGGCCTGTACAATTTTCTGCACCAGCGGATGACGCACTACGTCGCTGCTGGTCAGGTAGCAGAAGCCGATATCATCAATCCGTTTTAATACCCGCAGGGCCACATCCAGGCCGCTGACCGTGCCGGTAGGAAGATCCTTCTGGGTCTGGTCTCCGGTGATGATGACCTTGGAGCCAAAGCCGATTCGGGTCAGGAACATCTTCATCTGGGCCGGGGTGGTATTCTGGGCCTCGTCTAAGATAATGTAGGCATTGTCCAGAGTACGCCCGCGCATGTAGGCCAGGGGCGCCACCTCAATCAGTCCCTTCTCTGAATTATGCAGGTAGCTGTCCGCCCCCATGATCTGGTACAGGGCATCGTAAAGGGGGCGAAGATAGGGGTCAATCTTGCTCTGCAGATCGCCCGGGAGAAAGCCCAGCTTCTCTCCCGCCTCGATGGCCGGGCGGGTCAGGATGATCCGTCCCACCTCTCCGTCCTTAAAAGCCTGGATGGCCATGGCCATAGCCAGATAGGTCTTTCCTGTGCCTGCCGGGCCAATGCCGAAAACGATCATCTTTTTCCGGATGGCATCCACATACTGCTTCTGTCCCATGGTCTTTGGCTTCACCGGCTTTCCCATGGCGGTACGGCAGATAATGTCCTTATCGATCTCCAGGATCTGATGATCGCTTTCCGTAAAGGCCAGGGAAAGGGCGTAATCCACGTTCTGCTCCGTGATGGTATTCCCCCGCTTGGAAAGCTCGATCAGATTGTTAAAGACGCTCTTGGCCCTGGCTGCGGCCTGCTCCGGCCCGATAATCTTTAAGGCGCCGTCCCGGTTCACCATGGTCACATGGAGGGTCCGCTCGATCTTTTTCAGATATGCGTCAAACTGCCCGCATACATTCTTCTCATGTTCAACAGGAATGTCAATGATGTTCTCCACTACGCTCATATTCTACGTTTTCTGTCTCCTTCAGATCTGTTCTCTCCTGAATCTGCCCGATGGGCTCCAGAGCCGTGATGCTCCCCTCCATCCTGCAGACAGATTCGTCTTCTAGTATTTTAACATCATTCTGAATAATTTGAACCCCCTTTTCATTTAAATTCTTCACAAAATTCTGATAAATGCCCTCTGCCTCCTGCTCCATCTCCGCTTTTGTGGAGAAACGCTCATATTCCTCCACCTCTTTTCCCTGGATCTCTCCCCAGTAAATGGGCAGATAAAAGTTGGAAAACAGCCTGGCCTGGCTGGTTTCCGTCAGGTAAATCCACTGCTCCTCCTCGCCGCCCGGCCGAAGAAGAGTAAAAGATAGGGGCCCTGCCTGAAGGAAAAATCCCCATTTCTTCCCTCCGGTTTCCGCCTGTACGGTACGGATCCGGGAAAACTGCTGAGAAAAATCATACCGGGTCACCGCCGATATATCCCCGTCCGCCGGTACGTACCGAAAGGACACAATCTCCCCGACGTCATTGTAAATGGGCACCGCGCCGCTGATTAACACCTGCCCTACCTCTACCGCATCTCCTGCCTTCACCTGGGCCACCCCCTGGCGCACCAGGATCTGGGAAATAACGCCATCTTTAGCCGCCACCACATCGCAGGGCGTCTCCTGCTTCTCCGGTATATGGGAGATCGCCTCGTTCTCCTTAACCGAAATCAAAAGCCGTGTGCCGGAAATCCGGGCCGCCGCCCAGGTAATCTCCGGAAAATAATCCCGGAGAGCTGCCTCCAGAGCCTGACAGTCCACCTCTGCCTTCCGCACTCCCCAGGTGATTTCTCTGTCTTGCAGAAAATCCGTCACCGTCTCATCGGTATAGCGGCGGTTTCCCTCAATCTGAATATCCCACACAAAAAGAGAAAGCCCGTACAGAAGAAAGAAAAACAGGCCAAGCCCCACCGCAAAACCCACCCGTCCCCGGTTTTTTCGTAAAAAAAAAGGAAGCCCCGTCCGCTTCCGGATCCGGAGCCGGACGCCGGATTTCCTGGCCAGAGGACGTATTCCCTTAAAATCCTTAAGAGTCATGGAAAATCCATATCCGTCCCCGCGGTATTCCAGGTTCCAGAGCTCGATCCCTCTGGCGCTGCACAGATTCAGGAAGCGCTCCGGCGAATACCCGGTCATCTGCATATCCATGTATCCGCCCAGCCACTGGCCAAGCTTTCCCATTGATGCCGCCTCCCTCCTACGCCTTCAGTTCAATGGATTCGATAATGCCGTTTACCTTCATCTCCTCGGCGGTATAGTATTCAATCTGCAGCTGGCGTCCGCCGATGAGCAGGCGGCAGTTTTTGCCCTGAATCTTAAGCAGCGTATCCGTATACATGAGAATGGACCGGTAATTTTCAATGAGCATAGTCCTTCTGCCCACCAAGGAGACCAGAATATCGCCAAGGAATACATCCCGGGGCAGATTCATGGCGGCCGTCATCCACTCTCTTCCCTGCAGTTTACTGTCCAGGCCGCCCACCTCCCCAACGCTGTTATTACAGAGTATGAAGAGGGCCGCAGCCTTAGAACAGAAAAAGGCTGCCGCAGATCCTCCCCGCCGGATATTCCGGCAGGAATGACTCCTGCAGCAGCCTACATAAGTATTAGTTGTACTTACGCTTTCTGGCAGCTTCAGACTTTTTCTTACGTCTTACGCTGGGCTTCTCATAATGTTCTCTCTTACGAATTTCCTGCTGAATGCCAGCCTTTGCACAGTTTCTTTTGAATCTGCGTAAAGCGCTGTCAAGGCTCTCGTTATCTTTAACAATTACGTTTGACATAGCTCACACCTAACCTCCCTCCAGTT
>JAGHER010000205.1 GCA_017889125.1 Lachnospiraceae bacterium | reverse complement strand
GGTGCTGTCCTTAGTGACCATACCGGTGCTGATGCTGTTTATGTAAGCCCGGCGCAAAATCATCCGCTTAGATGATGGAGCGATGTCCTCGTTCCATGATGCACAAAAATCCAGGCTGGAATCCCCATCTCCATGGATCCAGCCTGGATTTTTTGTCCCTGATTAAATGCTGTTTTCCGTCATTTATTATCCCTCCGGACATATTCAATTTCACTAGAAACAGCAACTCTCTTCCCGCTGAAAGCGACGCCGTATTTGTAGATTGTCTTTATTCCCGCCATCCTCATTTCCGTATCATATCTTTTTTCGGCAATCTGCTTCAATGCCGTTTCTGAAAGTTTCCTCAGCCGGTCTTCCGTGCAGTCTTTTTCTGTTTTCAGTTCAATTAAAATACCAGGGAGTCTGCTGCTTTTCGGTTTCAGCTCTATATCATATCTGCCGTCGCCGGATTCCCTGTTCGACAGAACAAATACCCCGCCCAGCAAAGCGCACAGGCCAAGCATGAACCCATGGTAAAAGTTTTCTCCAGCCGTATCAAACAAACTTACGGATTGTGTGAGAAGCGTCTGAAGCAGTTCCTGAATCCTTTCGTTGTCGCCGGAAAAAATTGCTTCCTGGATAGAGACAGCCATAGACTGCGGAATAATATGATCAAGCTGCTGCAGGATCTCCTTGTGATAGACGAAAGCGATTTCTTTATTTGGGAGTGCTACCTCACACATAAAATCTCCGTTAAATGAAGGAGTTGTCTTTAATACGTTCAAATAACCCGCTACCAGCAGAAAACTATATATCGTTGACGGATTATTTTTAATCTGCGGATAAATAACGCCTGTGTCGATATACGTAGTAAAGGATTCACCGTTTACAAGGGATGTCAGCCGGTCATAAACTTCCGAATCAGCCTGGGCAATCACCTCTCCGATAATTTCATTGCTTCCCGTAGATTGCCAGAACGCCCTCGGTTCACATTCATTGTTAAAATAATTGATGACAGACCATGGGTTGAAAATATCTGTCCGGCCAAAGCGGTATCCGTCATACCATTCACAGATTTTGCCGTACTCCTAACATTATTGATAATCGACAGCGGGTTCTTCGCGAATATCGCACCAAATTTTCGGAAATATGTCAATTTTATTCGGAAGAATATCATTTCATTCTTCCTATAAGCACGCCTTGCGCTGGAGCCATTGTCAATCATCTGCCTTTACAGCTAACCGAGCAGCAAAAAAGACCTGGTATTAGCCGATTAGGCTAACCCAGATCTTTTTTCAGCATTCTCTTTTATTTCCTCTTTACCGTACCA
Source organism: Lachnospiraceae bacterium (assembly GCA_017889125.1). Lineage (GTDB taxonomy): Bacteria > Bacillota > Clostridia > Lachnospirales > Lachnospiraceae > Caccovicinus. The sequence goes on along the minus strand of JAGHER010000205.1, from coordinate 24,637 downwards.
GGCAGAACTCCTTCATTACCGTACTAAGCAGGGCTTCTTGGGATCGAACTTCCAGCCGGGGATCAAGTACTGCATTGCCATGGCGTCGTTTCTTGCGCCCAGGCAGTTATCCAGATACAGCTGATGCGCCTTGCGGATCTGATCCATGTCTGCCTCGATGCCAAGGCCGGGCTTCTTGGGAACAGCTACGCATCCGTCTACGATCTGCAGCGGCTCCTTGGTCAGTCTCTCCAGGCCCTCCTGCCAGATCCAGTGGGTATCCAGAGCATTGTACTCGCCGGGAACGGCTGCGCCTACCTGGGTGAACATAGCCAGGGAGATGTCGAAGTGGTTGTTGGAATGGCTGCCCCAGGTGTAGCCGAAGTCATGGCACATCTGTGCTACACGTACGGAACCGCTCATGGTCCAGAAGTGGGGATCTGCCAGGATAATATCAACAGCCTGAGACTCTAAGGAGTGGCTTACCTCACGCCAGTCGGTAGCGATCATATTGGTGGCGGTGGGGAAGCCGGTGCGGCGGCGGAACTCGCTCATGATCTCTCTTCCGGAGTACACACCCTCTGCGCCGCAGGGATCCTCGCAGTAGGTCAGAATGCCCTGCATGCCCTTTACGTACTCAACAGCCTGCTCTAACAGCCAGCCGCCGTTGGGATCCAGGTCGATTCTTGCATTGGGGAATTCCTTCTTTAAGGCACGGATAACATCCATCTCCTCGTTTCCAGGAAGAACGCCGCCCTTTAACTTGAAGTCCTCGAAGCCGTATTTCTCCTTGGTAGCCTTTGCGAAGGCAACGATGGACTCGGCAGTCAGGGCCTCCTCATGACGGATGCGATACCACTCGCAGTCAGAATCCGGCTCAGAATCGTAGGGCAGGTCGGTCTTGTTGCGGTCGCCTACGAAGAATAAGTAGCCCAGCATACGAACCTTGTCTCTCTGCTGGCCATCGCCTAACAGCTCGCATACCGGAACGCCAAGGTACTTGCCTAACAGATCCAGGCAGGGAGCCTCGATGGCGGTAATTACATGAACGCCGGTGCGCAGGTCAAAGGTCTGATTTCCTCTTACATCCTCCTCACCCTTGGAGTCCAGATACTTCTTCACCTTTAATAGGGTGCTCTTGTACTCAGAAACCTTGGTTCCCTCCACGATCGGGATGCACTCCTCCAGCGCCTTGGTGATCTTCTGTCCGCCGGGAACCTCGCCTACACCCATCTCACCATTGTCTGCGTACAGAACAACCACGTTTCTGGTGAAATAGGGAGCATGAGCGCCGCTTAAGTTTAACTCCATGCAGTCCTTTCCTGCTACCGGCCAGACTTCCATCTTTGTAATTGTTGGTACCATAGCTTTTCCTCCTTATTTTTCATGCATTTTTTCCTGAATGCTTGTTTTTTTGTTGATTTTATTGTATAAAACTTATATGAATAAGTCAAGGTAATTGTTTTTCTATCATCTCTAAGTAAAACTTCTAATTCGTTAGGGAAACGCTGATTAAAGCGTTTCCTTAGCGTTTGCCAGAACCAAAGACTGCCGGGAATTGAGATTATTCCGAATAAAAATTGCCGCAAATAAGGAGAATTCTATGGATTTAAAGCAGCTAACTTATATCGTCAAAATCGCTGAAGAGGGCAGCATAACCAAAGCCTCCGAAAGACTTTTCATCTCCCAGTCCGGCCTAAACCAGCAGCTGTTAAAGCTGGAAAGCGAGCTGGGCCAGCAGCTTTTCCACCGGGCCAAAAATGACTTCCGCCTGACCGAGGCCGGGGAGATCTACGTGGACTATGCCCGGAAGATCCTTGACCTTAAGGAAGAAGCCTACAATAAGCTCAATGACCTGGCCAATAACCAGACAGGCCATCTGCGCCTTGGCCTCACGCCTGAGCGGGGTATAAATATGCTGATGAATGTTTATCCAGAATTTTACCGCCGCTTCCCCAATGTGACCATCGAGCCCACGGAAATCGGCATCCGCCGCCAGCTGGATCTGATCTCCCGGGGCTATCTGGATCTGGGCTTTGTGACCCTGACGGAAAGCGACAAGACCAATGACGAATACATCCACATTTATTACGAAAATATCCTGCTGGCCGTCCCCCGCTCCCACCCGCTGGCGGCCCATGCAGCCCCGCCGGGAGAGCCCTTCGCCACAGCAGATCTTTCCGCCTTCCGAGAGGAAAAGTTTGTGCTGATGTTTAAGGATTCAACCCTGCGGCAGGTGATTGATCCGCTCTTTCGGGAGGCTGGCTTTGCCCCTCAGATCCTTTTTGAGACCTCCAGCAACCTGACCCTGCGAAACATGGTGAAAAATCAAATTGCCTGCTCCATGATCTCCCACAATTACGCCAGGGAGCAGGAGGATGTGGCCTATTTTTACCTGCCCTCCCGCCCTATGTGGGAGCTGTGCGCCACATACAAAAGAGGCCACTATCTGACGAAAGCGGCCTCGGAGTTCCTGGAGCTGGCTATCCGGCATTACCGGAAGACCGCCCAGGAAAATAATCAGAGTATTGTGTAAGGGAACGCCGGATCAGGCATTCCCGGCGGCGTCCATCAGGTAATCGGCGCCGGATTAAAGATGCACAGGTCATTGTGCAGCTTGTATTTTTCTGCGAAGGATTTCTTCCTTCCGCTGGCTACATCGATAATCTCCATGAAGAGCTGCGTGCCAATGTCGGCGATGGTGGCCTCGCCGGTGGCTACCGGGCCTGCATTGATATCGATCAGATCCGGCCACTGCTCCTTCATCTCGTTCCGGGAGCATACCTTGATTACCGGCGCGATGGCCAGGCCGTAGGGCGTTCCCCGGCCGGTCATGAAGACCTGAAGGCCGATTCCCGATGCCAGCTGGCAGGGTCCGCAGACAATATCGCTGGCGGGGGTTGCCGCATAGATTAATCCCTTCTTGGATGGCTTCTCTGCGGGAGACAGCACCTCCACGATGGGGGAGGTTCCTGACTTGGCGATGGAGCCCATGGCCTTTTCCACGATATTGGCAAGGCCGCCCTTCTTATTGCCGGGAGTGGGGTTGGCGCTGCGGTCTACCTCGCCCTCGGCCAGGTAATTGTCATACCACTTCATCTCGGCAGCCAGCTTCTTTCCCACCTCCTCATTAACGCACCGCTCAGCCAGAAGGTACACGCCGTCACGAACCTCCGTCACCTCAGAGAACATAACGGTGGCGCCGCCCTTTACCAGCATATCAGAAGCATAGCCTGCAGAAGGATTGGCGGTAACACCGGAGAAGGCATCGCTTCCGCCACACTGCATGCCGATCAGCAGATCAGAAAGAGGCAGGGTCTGGCGCTTCCGCTCATTAAGGATGGCCAGCTTTTTGTCCGCCATCTCCATCAGCGCATTGACCATGTCATCAAAGCCCTTCTTTTCCTGCAGGATAATCACGTTCTCCGGAGTGATGTCCGCCTCCTCGCAGAGCATCTCCACGGTAAATTTCTCGCAGCCCAGTCCCACGACCATCAGCTGTCCGCCGAAATTGGGATGCTTGGACAGGTTCCGCAGGGCGCGGATGGGCACTTTGGCCTCGGGGGCATTGATGGCCACGCCGCAGCCGTAGGCGTGATTGATGGGCACAATGTCATCTACATTGGGATACTTGGGCAGAAGCTCTTTCTTCATCCGATCCACAGCCACATTCAGCACACCGGTAACGCACTGCACGGTGGTGCTGATGCCCAGGATATTCCGGGTGCCTGCAGGGCCGCCCCAGGGATTAACGTATCCCTCCCAGGTGGTCACCGGCGGGTCGGGAAGCTCTGTCACCAGATTGGTGGCAAAGGTCATGTTGTCCACATCCGGCGGGGTGGGAAGATGAAGCATAAACTCATTGATCCAGTCACCCTGCTTAATGTCCTCGATGGCGTAGCCTAAAACCACCCCGTAGCGGATCACCGGCTGATCCTTAGGAATGTCGCAAAGTGCGATCTTGTGGGCCTGGGGGATATCGTGGCGGGCCGTCACCCCTTCCATGATCTCCGTGCCCTTCTTGATCTCGTGAACGGCAATAGCTACATTGTCTTCATCCTTGATCTTCACAAAAATCGGTGCTTTCAAAGTGATTCCTCCTTGTTTTCTTTGCTTTATTTCTTTCTGATTTCAAGTATACTCCATTTAGTTCTATAAGTAAAATTAATCATATTTCTATTTCTCTTAGACAAATTAAGAGTAATTTATTGAAAAAAGGGCGTAAAAATGCTGCCGCCAGCGAAGGGGCAAGGCGGCAGCAAAAAGTCACACAATGGCGAAAGGCCAGACGCCAGCAATATTTTTAGGCAGAATCAAACGATTCCGATTGCCGCCAATATTACGGCCAGGAACGAGTTGACAAAGGGGAACAATGCGCCCAGGAAGAACTCGTGATAATACCCCTGCTTATGGGTCAGTCTGGTGTAATTCAGACGGTTGATGGCGGAACCATTGTAAGGCATGGAGTCCAGGCCGTAGCAGGAGATATTTACAATCCGGTGAAGCACATCCGGGGAAATTCCCATCTGCAGGAAGCGGTCTGTAAATACATTCAGGGCGATGGCCTCACCGCCGGAAGCAGAACCGGTGATTCCGGCAATCAGGTTGGTGGCCAGACACAGCTGCAGAAGGGGCGGTCCGGGGATCTTGTCCAGATTGGCAACCAGATAATCAAAACCAGGAGCCAGCTCTACAGCAGCGCCGAAGCCTACAACAGCCGATACGTTCATGATGGACTTCATGGTGGAGCTGCAGCCTGCGCCGAAGGTCTTGCCGATGTTCTCAAACTTATTGAAATATAACACGTAGCATACGATACAGCCGATAATCAGGGAGACAAAAGGCTCAATGTTTAACACGTTCATGGCTACCAGCAGGATGATGGAGGGTGCCAGGGCGCGGATAAACTGCAGATTGGAGCACTTTGCTTCCAGAATCGCATTGTTTAATTCACCGGCTTCCTTGTCCATCAATGTTCCGGTAGGAAGATACCCCTCTCCTCTCTTCTCGTTGCGGCGAAGCTGGAACCAGATATACCACGCGCCAAAAACGATACAGGACAGCGCACAGATGATGCCGATCATGGGTGCGGACTTCGGATTGGTTCCCAGATAATCAATGGGAATCAGGTTCTGCACCGCCGGCGAACCGGGCAGAATAGCCGTCCACATGGTTCCGCCGTACACCGCAACGGCAATAACGAAATGCCACGGAATATTCAGCTTCTTGAAAATAGAACGGCAGATGGGGGCAATGGTGAAGATTACCACGAAACCGCTTACACCGCCAAAAGAAAGGATAGCCGTAATGATGGAAAGGCCCATAAGCACCCAGAATTTGGCGTTCTTTCCGCCAATGCTCTGAGCCGCGTTTCCTACCTTAACCGCAATATCCTGTGCCGCGCCGCAGTCGCCCAGCATGGAGCCAAGGATACAGGCCGGCAGAAACAGCAGGAAATTAGAAGTGGCAAATCCGCCGAAGTCTGCCGCGTAGGGGCCCTTCATGTTCTCGATCACCGGAAGGCCGGAGAAGAGGAACACGATGGCCGCACAGACAGGGCCAATAATCATAATGGGATATCCCTTCATGGAGCCAATGACCAGGATAACCAGAGCAATCAAGATACCAATCAAGCTTAACATACCAGAATCCATAAACAATTCCTCCTAAACTATCATCTTTTTGTAAATCTGGGGTCAATTCCCCTGCTTTCCCTCCCTTCTCTTCGTCTTTACGTTCTGTTGACGTTGGTATCATACCATATTTATTTGCATTTTCAATATGTTTTTGGTAAATTTTCACGTAAAATCCGAATTTTAACACGTTTATAACAACATAATGACAGTATTCCCCTATTTTTATTGCCATTTTTGATATGCAAGCTTAATTTTTTGACTTTCTCTAAAATTTTCTTATTATTACTATAAGTTTTTTCACGGAATTTTTCTCTCTTTTCTGCTAAAATGATACCAGGGATTGCGGGAGCACATCGTGCGGAGCAATCCGGCAGCATAAGAAATGCCAAAGGAGGAAATATCCGTGGATACCCGATATTTAACCTACATTTTAACCATCGCCCAGAAGCAGAATATGACCAAGGCGGCTGAGGAGCTGTATGTCTCCCAGTCCTCCCTCAGCCAGTACCTGACCAAGTTAGAAAACGAGCTGGGAACACCCCTCTTTTACCGCAGCCGGGGACGCCTCAGCCTGACGCCTGCGGGGGAGCTTTACGTGGAAGCCGCCCGCAGGGTAATCGGCATAAGGGACAATCTGTACCGCAGCATCCAGAGCCTGGAAAAGCGCGGGCACATCACCATCGGCGTCACCTCCCAGTTTGGACTGGAGATGCTTACGGAGTTAATTCCGCCCTTTAAGACCTGCTTCCCCAATGTGACTGTGGAAATCACCGAGTCCAACGTCCCCGCCCTCACCCGGCTGATTAAGGAAGAGAACATTGACTGCGCCATCATGGCCCTCAACGATACGGAAGCGTTTGACCAGGAGCAGGTGGATGTCCTTCGCCGGGAGGAGGTCTACTGGGCCATCCCCAGAAGCCACCCCTACTGCGCCAAAAATCCCGGCCGCCCCATCACTCTGGAGGAGCTGGGGGAGAATTTCCATAACGACAACATTCTCCTGGCCAAGAAGGGCTCTACCCTCCGGCGGCTGGCAGATCAGGTGACGGAAGCCGCCCACCTGACCCTGACCACCGTCTGTGAGACCAACAGCATCATCGCCAACCGCAGCATGGTGGCCATGGGAATCGGCGTGACCCTCATCGCCAGCTCCTGCGCCCTGGACAAAGAGCATGTGGCCTACTATTCCCTGATTCCGCCGATCACCCGGCTGAATGCCTTTGTCCGCAGAAAGGGCTGGGTGATGCATGAGCCGGAGATGGATCTGCGGGGGAGGATATTATCCTATTTTTCGTAAACAAACGGCTCCTGCTGCCTGACCGCCGCAGCTGCCCGGCTCCATTCGCTGCCTGACTGCCGCAGCTGCCCGGCTCCGTTCGCTGCCTGGCAGCTGCCGCTCACTGACAAAATTCGCTGGATTACCGCACCAGGGCCGGTTTCTTACAGTCATACTTCCATCCGGGAATCAGATACTGCATGGCTACCGCATCATCCCGGTCATGGGAGGGCAGCTTATTATAAAGGGCATTGGCCTCCATCACCTTTTCCATGTCGATGGTCACGCCCATTCCCGGCTTCTTCGGCACCTGGAGATAGCCGTCCACGATCTGCGGCGTATCCTTTAACAGATTCTGGCCGTCCTGCCAGATCCAGTGAGTATCTAACGCCGTGGGATGGCCGGGAGCCGCGGCTGCCACATGGGCGAAGGCCGTCAGGGTGATGTCAAAGTGATTATTGGAATGGCTTCCCCAGGTGAGGCCCCAGTCATTTAAAATCTGGGCCATCCGCACGCTTCCGCCAAAGCCCCAGAAATGGGGATCCGCCAGCACGATGTCCACGGACTTAAGGGCTGCGGCGTGATAGAACTGCCGCCAGTCGGTGGCGATCATATTGGTGGCCACGGGAAGCTTTACAGCATTCTTAAACTCCGCCATCACCTCGCGGCTGGAGTAGCCAGCCTCGGGGCCGCAGGGATCCTCCACGTAGGTCATGATATTTTCCATGGGACGGCACAGCTCGATGGCCTCCTGAAGGCTCCAGGCGCCGTTGGGATCGATATTGATCCGCCCCTCCGGGAAGGCCTTCTTCAAGACGCGGACAGCCTCCATTTCCTCTGTTCCCCTTAAAACGCCGCCCTTTAGCTTAAAGTTGCGGAAGCCGTATTTCTCATGAAGCACCTGCGCCTGCTCCACAATCTGCTCCGGCGTAAGCATCTCTTGCCGCCGCATCCGAAACCAGGGATCGCTGCTGGTGCTCTCATCGATATACGGCAGATCCGGCGCAGCCTTTTTCTTGTCGCTGACATAGAAAAGATAGCCTAAAGTCTCCACCTGATCCCGCTGCTTTCCATCGCCTAAAAGCTCGCACATGGGCAGATCCAGGTACTGGCCCAGAAGGTCTAAAAGGGCACACTCGATGGCCCACTCTGCCTTTACTACGAATTTCAGCTTGCTGATATCCAGGGTCTGGATGCCTTCGCCGTCATCATCGGCAGCTCTTTTGCTGGCCTTGTGGATGCTGTCTAAAATTCCTCTGTACTTTCCGATGGGCTGGCCCTCCACCAGCGGAATGCAGCTTCTCAGCGCCTCGCAGGTGTAGTCGCCGCCGTGGATTTCTCCGATTCCTGTGTGGCCTGCGCTGTCCTTTAAGATCACCAGGTTCCTGGTAAACCAGGGGGCGTGAGCTCCGCTTAAGGTCATCAGCATACTGTCATATCCCGCCACAGGGATGACCTGCATCTCGGTGACAACCGGCGTTCCTTTTATCGCCATTCCATTGCCCCCCGCTCCATTGGTTTCCACTCTGCTTACTTCCAATCCTCTTTCTTCCATGCTATATCCTCCTTTTCCGCAGCCCTGTTCCGCCGAAATGAATTTCCTGTTCCACTGAAATGAATTTCCTGTCCTGCCGGAAGGATATTCGCTTCCTGCCAGAAGGATATCCACCTCCTGCCAGGGCCTCGTTCTCGCTATAGGAAAAGCTTAGCAAATTTATCGCAGGGTTTCCAATTCGCAATTGTGATTTTCACCATTAGAATTGCTTATTTCCCCTTATCTGCCGCAGATTCTCCAACACTGTCTTGATTTCGGCAAAAAAATAAGCTATTATCTTGACTATATGGAGAATTTTTATGAATCCGGCATTGCACGGGATGCCGCCCTGCACAGGAGAAAACATTATGGATACAAAACAGATTGAATACATATTAAAGATTGCAGAAGAAAACAATATTACCAAGGCGGCGGGGAAGCTTTATATCACCCAGTCGGCGCTTAATCAGCAGCTGATTAAGCTGGAAAAGGAGCTTGGCACGCCCCTCTTTCACCGCTCCCGCACCAACTGGCATCTTACCGAGGCTGGAGAGATTTATGTAAAAAACGCCAAGCAGATGCTGCAGATCAAAAAGGACACCTACCAGATGATCCATGATCTGACGAAAGGTCGCTGCGGCCATCTGTCTGTGGGCTTTACTGCCGGAAGAGGGATTACCATGTTCACCGCCTCTTACGCCATGTTCCATCAGCTGTATCCCAATATCGTCATTGAGCCCAAGGAGGGTATTGTCCGGGAGCTGCAGCGGCTTATCGCCCAGGGCGATCTGGATATCGGCTTTCTCACTCTTACTGATGAAGATCGGACCGACGATATTTACGAGACCATCTACACGGAGGAACTGTTTCTGGCAGTGCCTGACGGCCATCCCATAGCCAAAAGCCATCCGCCTACGGATGGGCAGTTTGCTCCCCTGGAGGTAAGCGCCCTCCGCTATGAGCCCTTTGTGGTCATGGACAAGCGCTCCACCATGCGCACCCTGATTGACCAGATTTTTTCCGATGCAGGCTTTGAGCCCCAGATCCTTTTTGAGACGGGAAACAATCAGACCATCATTTCCATGATCCAGGCTAATCTCTGCTGCGGAATCCTTACCTACTATTACGTGAAGGATAAGCCGCCGGGAATCACCTGCTTCCGCATCCCCGGACGGCCCACCTGGGACTTTACCGCAAGCTACAAAAAGGGACGGTATTTAAGCGACGCGGCACGCTGTTTTATTGATTTGATGAAGAGCCAGTGGGGGGATACGGGGGAATCCGTTTAGGAGCGATTTGAAAAAGGAGGGCTATTATGCCCTCCTGAACCAGCCGCCGTTTAATTTCGGCATCCATCGATTCACTTCCTGTTTGGCTTTCTTTTTAATTGCAAAAGCCGCACAAAATCAGAAAACAAGGATGTATCCACTGGTTTAAACATTATCCATTTCCCATCATGATAAGTTTGTGCCTCGTCATATAATTTCTGAACTTCTTTTGTATAGGCCTCTCTGTCTGCCTCAAATTTTAACCGTTCGTCTTTTCCGAAAATAATCAGGAAGCCTATATCCTTTTCCCTTGCATACAATGCACACAATGTCTTACCGCCCCGGCGATATTTATATTCATATTTCCATGCTTTTCCGCCTGTATTCCACAAGCGCTCCATATCATAATTTTCCTCAATTAAAGCGCACAGTTTATTCCATACAGTATATAAAGAACTTCCAACTAAAGCAGTCATTTCCGCTTCGCCAGGTATCCGATCAAGCATATCCGACCTCCCGTTTCATTTCCAGGCTATCCTTAGCTTCAGTATTCCCCTCTATCCCTGGATTCAACATTTCATGCTGTTTCTGATTTCATCATTCCTCTTATTCTTCAAAAAGACTTAACTGCTGATAACCCTCATCTTCCGGAAATTCACGCAGATACCGGAAAATATCCTCCACGCTATCCATCATCCCCGCCTTCCGGCAGGTTTCATGAAAAATCTGCGTAAGCCTCCGGCTGTTAGGGCTGGGAATCTCGTAGGCATTGCCGTATCTTCGCTGGTACTCCCGCTTCAGGCCGGGAAAATGGCAGTCAAGAGCCTGGTAAAAATACTCCCGGTTCCCCTCCCGCAGGGTTAAGCCCATTCCCATATTCAGGACGCCTTTCACTCCCGCGTCTGCACAGGCCGTAAGGATTTCCTGGAGATTTTCCTCCGTGTCATTAATAAAAGGAAGGATGGGGGTAAGCCAGACCACGGTGGGAATCCCGGCATCCCGCATCACCTTTAACACTTCGATCCGCCTGGCTGTGGTGCACACGTTTGGCTCAATGATGCGGCACAGGTCCTCGTCCCAGGTGGTCAGCGTAAACTGCACCACTGCTTTGGCTTTTTCATTAATCCGGCAGAGAATGTCCAGATCTCTGAGAATCCGGTCGGATTTGGTGAGCACCGCCGCCCCGAACCCGTACCGCTCGATTAACTCCAGGCACCTTCTGGTAAGCTGCAGCTCTTCCTCGCAATGGGGGTAGGGATCACACATGGCGCCGGTGCCAATCATGCATTTCTTTCGTTTGGCCCGCAGCTTCTGCTCCAGCAGCGCGGGGGCATTCTGCTTTACCTCAATATCCTCGAAGGGGTGGGTGAAGCCGTAGCATAGGCTGCGGCTGTCGCAGTAAATGCAGCCGTGAGTGCATCCCCGGTAGATATTCATCCCGTTTTCTGCGGATAGGATTCCTTTTGCGTCCACAAAGTGCATGATAATTTACCTGCTTTCTCGCCTCGGTTTTCTCTTCTTCGGCTCTGGAAGCTCCGGATACATGGCCATAACCATCTCACACAGCTTTTCCTGGTCATCCAGAATGGTGCAGGGAAGCAGGGCCGGAGGCGTGTTCTCCCAGTGCTCCTCCCGGCAGTCCGGCATGAACCGTCTGGAGGCTTCCGTATCCTTCAGGGCAAATCCGTCCTCATATATTCCCCCGATCAGCTTCTCCCGATAATAAAACAGCCAGCCGCCCATCATGGGAATATAGCGGATTTCTCCCAGCGGCGCAAGCTGCTCTGCCACGTATAATGCAAGTTCCTTTTGTGCCATTATCTCCTCTCCTTCTCATAAAGGGCCGCAATCTCCTGGGCCCTTTCCCGTATCTTCCTCCGCAGAGATTACGCCCTTTACGAATCCGAATAATGATATCTGCATGCCAGAATGTAAATATTCGTTTCATCAATTTTGTATATTAAACGATCTTTATCATTAATTCGCCGACTCCAGTAACCCGACAAATTTCCAACCAGGGGTTCTGGTTTGCCAATCCCTTCATTCCCATTTCTGGAAATGTCATCAAGCAGCTGATTAATTTTCCTCAACGTTTTCCGGTCTTCCGTCTGCCAGTACACATAATCCTTCCAGCCATTTTCAGTAAATACTTTATTCATCCAAATCAACCTCAATCAGACTATGGACAGACGCCATTCCCGTCTCTAACTGCTTTTTCGACTCCATTAACCAGTCATAATTAGCCTTGCTCCCCATAACGTAAATATTTTCCATCAGATTGTTATAGGATTCTTCTGACATCATTACCACATTCCGGTTATCTTTTCTTGTAACAACCAGAGTCTCATAATCATCACTCACACAGTCCATGTACTTTTTCATATTTTCACGAAGATTTGTATAATTAACTGCCAGCATATTTTTACCCCCTTTTCTGCTGCAACTTTCTACTTACATTATAATGTACAGTTTTCTGTACATCAAGTGCTAATTATTGTATATGCACAATTTAGAAGAAGTCTGAAAAAGGAGGGCTGCTCGGCCTCCCGTTTCATTTTCAGATCTTCTTTCAGTTTCGATCACTTGGTTTTCCCCATTCCATCCGCCGCCGTCACACCAGAAAGGATTTCCTCCAAAAGATCCGGCTGAGATCCATCCCAGGTAAATTCCATGCTGGCAAAATACGTTTCTCCATCCTCCTCTGCCTCCCGGAAACAGCAAGCCGACCAGATATCCTCCGCCCCTTCGTTCTCACTGACCGCCTGGATACAGCGGTATTCCTTTCCATCGGAGAGAGTAATTACCTCATCTGATTCAACCGTATAGCCAAAGGTCTGAAGAGTATCGATTTTTGCCTGGGCATACTCATCCAAATCCATTTCCCAGGCTTCATCAATGGTCAGATAGAAAATCTGATTCTCCGGGAAAACACAGCCCACAAGCGTATGGCCATATGTCCCTATCCCATTCTCCCCAGCCAGGGGCATATCCATCCCATAACATTCCATATAGGCGTCTTCTGGAAAGGTAATGGCAAAATCCAGCCATTCATTGACATAGCAATTCCCCTCCCCGGCATAACCGTACATCGCTTCCTGCGGAAGAGCAGGTACAGTCAGAAAATCCTCGAACCAGTCATCCTCGTCTCCATCCTCTTCCTCTTCCCAGGAGGCAGGCACTTCCAGTACATACTGGTTTCCATGGGGAAATAGCATGGTAACGCCCTCATCCAAAAGCGCCAGCTGGCTTCCATCATAATAGTAAAGATTTCCCGTATAAAGAGGCGCATTCTCTGCGCAGTCCGCCAGCATAAGGATCCCATCTCCCACCGGCTCCGCCTGAACTACCGCTGTTTTTACGGTATCGGTCTTTCCAGATTCTGCGGAAACCGACAGAAGATCCGGTGCAGTGCCTGAATCATCGGCATTATTGTCCCTCAGCACATAAACGTGTTCCTCCCCGTCCCTTCCAGTCTCCATCAGGCTTTCCGGCACAATACCAGAGCAGAGCAGCTCTTCATCCCGATACAAATAGTAGGTTCCCTGCCCCGTATCCGGATCTGTGCGGTAATCCCTGTACCAGAAACCAGTTCCGTCTTCGCCTGCATTTTTCAACGGCGTAATTCCGATTCCCTCCGCTGCCAGAACAAGCTCTGCCGCATCGCCATCCAGCTCCACACGGTAGATCAAACCGTCCTCTGTCACATAATTCTCATTATAATGAGACAGCAGCACATAAATGGTATCTCCCACCACCAACGCATCCACCGCAGCCGAATCCATCGTCCCGGCCTCCGCAGGGAAAACTATGGGATAACACTTTCCGTTAAGGCAGAGATAATAGTCATCACCGTTCCATTCCTTAACAATGAGTACATTTACCTCTTTCTGCGTTCCTGTATTCCGGCTGGCTGCATCTGCTCCCTGCACCGCGTCTTTCCCCTCAGGAGTAAGCGATTCCAGCACATGAACATAAGCACATTCCACAAGAAGCTTTCGTTCTCCCGTCTGCAAGTCATACCAGTAAAGATCGCTGTCCAAAATACCATTGTCCAGATCCTCTTTCTCCGTTGCCGCCAGGTAATAATCTTCATAAAACAGCTTTACCCGATCTTCAAGCGCAAATATCTGCTGTACCTGCCCGTCTTCAGAAATCCTCCAGATTTCATAATATCCGCTTTCCTGATCCGGCCGCAGGGCAAAGGCGCCTGCACCAACGGTATTTTCCCGAAGGGACGCATTCTCCAGCAGCAAAACCGCATCCTCCGCTGTTCCGTCTGCCGGAATGTAGTAAATGTCATTGTCCTCCTCGCCAGAAGGCTGTGTATACAGGATGCCCCCCTGTTCCATGGGCACAACCAGATTTGCCGACTGTGCTAACAGCACATCCTCTCCGCCGGGAACAAAGGCGTAAAGGTCCATCCCATTTTCCAGAAAGTCAGCGTAAGCATCAAAGGCATCCCATTCTCCCTCATCTCCTTCTGCCCCAGCAGAATCCGGCCCCAGATTTTGGTACAGGAACCGTTCTCCGGCAGGATAGATTTCCGTATATCCCCGGCAAATCTCCCAGACAGCACCAGTCCCATGATCCACATAGAAACTGCTTTCCATTCGGCCAAGCATATCATCCTCCTGGCCCACGGGGAACATATACACGGAAGCGTTCGCAGTTTCCCCATTCACCACACGAAACTCTGTGTTCAGGGAAATGTCCTCAGTAACCTCTGCTGCAAGAAGCTCCGGCTCTTCATCGGCACCTTCCGGCAGCCTTACTCGCCAGAAGCTGCCGTCCTTTATGTAGTATGCATACTGCTCAGCGGAATAATTGTTTTCATTCCCTCTGCTGCCGCAGCCGGACAGCGAAAAAAGCATGGCAGCCCCCATAATTAAAGCCGCTCGCTTTCCCATGTTCCGATACCTTGATGCGTTCTTATTTTTCATCACGTCCGTCCCCTTTCCGGCATTCTCCTGTCCTTTTACCCGTCCTTTTCTTTACTCTTGCTTAAACTTATTTTGCTCCCTTCTCTCCTTCCGATTCCTCCTCGTTCAGAATCACATTCGAAAATAATTCCGTCCCGTCAGTCTCCCCGTCGGTCTCATCGCCATCTCCGTCAGCGCTGCCGCTTTCATCCACCTCATAGGCATACAGAATCGTCCTTGCGTCAGCAAATTCATAGCTGCAGGTAATCAGCGAATACAGCCGGGTCACTGGATTCTCCGGCTCTGCGCTGGTGAGCAGGCCTTCCGTCATTTCCTCCACATACTCCTGAAATTCTTCCTCTGTGTCAAAGTCGGTCTTTCTGCGGATGCCGTCCGGCGTAGTGTAGAGCGCCCCCAGCGCCTTCAGATGAATCTCACGCTCCGGTGTGTAAAGATAAATGTCGCTGTGTTCATCCAGATACTCCTGCTCCTTGTACTTCACCACGTCCTTGAACATGCTTCCGTCCTTCATATGATGGCCGTAAATCACATTGTGAAGGCTGGAAAAATCGCTTTCATCGGCAAAATCAAGATAAATCGCTCCCGCTACGCTCTCATTGCCATCGATGTCATGGTGCAGATAGGTCTCATTGTCATCGGTGTGAAGGATGGGATAATCAATCTTCGTGCCAGGCACAGTAATCCATCCCACCACCTCCGGATTCCGCTCCCACAGCGCTTCAAAATCAATGGGAGAGACGTAGCTTTCCGTCTCCGGCGGTTCTGTTTCCGGGTTGGTGATGGTAATGGTGGCAGGCTCAGTCTCCTTCACCTCCTGGGCCAGCTTAGACTCCTCTATGGCTCTCCGCCGTCTGGCCAGAAAATCTCCGGCCGTCCACACGCCGCCAATGACTATACAGACCGCCGCAAAGACAGCAAGGATGCGTTTCTTTCGGTTATACATATTTGGTCACTCCATCTTCCTTTCACCTGTATTTATCCAAATTGTAGCACTCTTTTTGATGAATTGCGAGGGAAAAATATCTGCCCGCGCAAAAGGAAAGGCCCTCCCCGCCGGTGATTCCCGGCAGAGGAAGGCCTTTCCTGCAAAACTAATTTTTCTGCTGCTGACTGTCAGCTTACTGCTCCTTTTCCTTTCGGCTGCCAATCGCCAGGTAAAGTGCTGCTGCAAGTCCGGAAATAAATACCAGGATGGAGACATTTCTGCCCTCTCCGGTCTTGGGCAATGCAGCAAGAGGTACCTCATCCTCCGCAATAATGGCAACGGTATCCGGAATCATAGCCGCATCCGAATCAGGGCCAGGTGCCAAAGGCACATTCTCTTCATTGATGGTTGTGGTATGTACAGTTCCATTTACACGGTCGGAGCTGCTGCTTCCACCGCCGCCACCGCCACCGTTTCCGCTGCCGCTGCCGCTCGGGGTGCTGGGCTCAGACGGGTTCGTCGGCTGTGTGGGATTCGTGGGCTCTGTCGGGTTGGTGGGTTCCGTGGGATTCTCCGGCTCTGTGGGTTCCGCAGGATCCGTGGGCTGTACCGGGTCGGTAGGCTTCACCGGGTCTGTGGGCTCTGCAGGATCCGTGGGCTGTACCGGGTCGGTAGGCTTCACCGGGTCTGTGGGCTCTGCAGGATCAGTGGGTTCCACGGGATCTGTAGGCTCTTCCGGTTTTGTCACCGTGTAGGATACTGTGGGCTTCGGGAAATCCTCTGGCTCATAGTTGGTGCCGTCTGTGCCTACTGGGTAAATGGTTGCGCTGTTGTTGGTGTATAATCCGGTGTAGCCTTCGCTTCCGTCTCCGTCATATACGCCGTATGTGCCAGCTGCCTGCTGGGGATTTGTCAGTTTCACTGCGTAATTCAGCTGAACCTTCCTCTCAATGGTAACCGGAGTATTGATGTACCAGGTGAAGGCATCCTGCTGTTCTGGATTATATTCCAGCTCGAACGCATAGCTGCCGTCCTCATTCTGTGCACCAAATCCGTACCGGTTTTCACTGATAACCTTCTTTTCCAATGTCTCACCGCCAACTGTCAGGGACAGCCGGTCAATTTGGTTAATGAAATCAAAATCATAGGCATTGCCTGCATTGTCCGTTCCGCTTCCCATCTCGTCAGTTACGGTGGAACCTTTGTCTACTACGTAGAGCAGGTCTTTGCGGACGTTTTCGAAAATCTCCTCAGACGTATAGGCTTCGGAATCGTAGCGGGTAACGTAGCCGGTTTCAGCAAGCCAAGCTTTGAAACTTTCGATATACTGGCCAAATGGGGTGTCTACATTATAGGGGTAAGATACTAAAATCACATTTGCTTCTGCAGAAGCCCCCATTACTGAGGTAGCTGCAAAATAAGTTGCTGCTTCGTATGTGGTATAATAATTGGGGTCATTTCCTACTGTATTCCAACTGGCCACATGCGGATCGTCCGTTGATGCTGCATTCTTTTCTGATTCAGTCATTCCATAAAAACCAATGTCGGCACCATTTAAAGCAGCATTCCAAACATCCTCAAAATAGCGGATATTGGAACTATCAGGATATCTATGTAGATGATCCTCATTACTGTTCCAAAAAATCTTGTTATCCGGCAGGTATACATTAGACATCGCCTGTCCATCTTCATACCACATTCTGGCCGCACCATCAGACAGGATGATAATATACTTATTTGCTTCATCCGTTTCCCTATCCTGCGCCAGCATGGTTCTTGCCTCTTCAATACCGGCTTGCAGGTTGCTTCCACTACGTAAGCTACCAACACTGTCTTCAATGCCATCATACCTGTCATCAATGATGGCATTTTTTAGATTTTCTACTTCACTATTTAAATTAAGTAAAGCGTCTGTAGAATATAAAATCGGCTGCCTGCCTCCAAAAACAGTTAACCCCACTTTTACATTTACATTCTCCATCGCAGCAAGTTCATCCAAAAGTCCAGCTGCTGCGCTTGCTAAATCGTCTTCATCTGCACTAGTAGAGCCATCCATCACAAACACCACATCCAGATTTCCCTTATACGTTGCCGCCGGTAAGGATAAAGTTACCTCCGACTCATAATTATCATCCAGATTCGTGGCTGTTTTCGATTTGGACACTGCCCAGTCTGTAGGCTTCTCAACAGGGCCGGAAGACTCTACCTTGTAGGCTACTGTTGGTTTGTTAAATTCCTCTGATTCTAATTCAGTTCCGTTGCTGTCTACTGGAATTAATGTCGCGCTGTTGTTCGTATATAATCCATCGTATCCCTTGCTTCCGTCTGCGTCAAACTGGCCATATGTACCAGGCTCCTGCTTCGGGTTAGTAAGCTGTACAGAATACTTAAGCTGTACTGGCGCAAAGTTGCTTACCGGAACGTTGATGTGCCATACAAAGTGCTCCTCATCCTCACCGTTGCCTCTCACATATTCCAGGATATACGGATAAGTTTTTCCATCGCTGCTGCCATTTGCATCGCCAAAACCGTATTTCGTAGTCATTTCAGTGCTAATCTGTGTTACGTTCAGCGTTTCTTTTCCTACCTTCAGCTCAAGTTTTTCCGGTCTATTGATAAAGTCAAAATCATAATCATTCTCTGCATAACCCATGTAGTCCTCTACGTAGCTTCCGGCGTCTACCAGATACAAAATATCATTTTTAATTTCTGAGAAATCTACCGTTTGCTCTCCCGCCAAGAACTCCATGAAATCAGGGCCCCAGGGATACTCATTATACGCATTAGTATGGGCTGCATCTGCATAGCAATGATATCCTGCTGCTTTTGCTGCATTAAATGTCTGATAGCTGTTATACAATGCTCTGTCTATGGACATGGCGTGTTGCGTATGTTCGTCAAAAGGAATATAAGGACTATTTGTTCCGTAAGGAACCTCATAAGTACTTCCATCTTTCTGAATCTGTGCAGCAATTTCGCCTAGCCAGCTTTCCCAGCCCTGAGAAGGTGCATCCGACGTTTCATACTTTGTTGTCCAGTTGTCCGGCCCTGCAAATGCATTTGTTTTATCTCCATTTTGCAGAGCAACTGCTGTAGGATCCTCATTATAAATATACGTAATACCATCGCTGAGAACCACCAGATATTTCCGGCTATCCTCTATACGGATATCTTCATCCAGCATTGCCTTTCCGGCAAGAATACCTGCATGAAGGTTCGTTCCGCTGTTTCCGTCTTCTTTTACTGCTTCCGCAATCTTTCCATAGCCAGTATTTAAGTCCGTCAGCTCACATACACGATGAGCTTCTTTGTCGAAAATTACCACGCCAACGTTAACCTTCGCACCCTGTGCTTCTGTCTGGCTCTTCAATTCCTGAAGCATCTCCAACAGCTGATCTTCCACCGCGGCACTTGTAGACTTATCCAACACAAACACCACATCGCTCACTAGCTGCTCTTCAGCCGAAGGCAGAGACAAGGTAATCTGTGACTCAAAATTATCATCCAGCTCAGTAGCCACCTTAGACTTCGATACATCCCAGTCCACCGGTTCCAGCGGCGAAATCGGCTCAAATTCATCCGCCAGCACCATCACCTCCGACGGCAAATCCGCAGCCTTCACCACAACAGCTCTCGCCGACAGCAAATCATTCACTGCCGCAAGTCCATATGAGCGAATAGCAAGCTTTCCAACTTCTTCAAAAAGCTCATCATCCCCGGTAAGGTCTCTCTGCCGGTCAGCCTTAGTGGTTTTGGGGGTTCCCTCATCCCGGCCAGCATCATTCTTTGAAGCGTAGGAAGCTGCCGCAAAAGAAACCACATGGCGGGATAAAGAAAGTACTGCCGTTGCATCGGAACCTTCTTTTTCCTCCGAATCCTTTTCACCCGAATCTACTGCCTGGCCAGCGTCATCATCTGCCACGCTGCCATTCTGCTCTCCGGACTCTTCTGCTTTATCTCCAGCGTCCTCTGCTGTCCCATCCTGAGATCCTTCGGGCTCTTTTGAGGCATTGTCCTCCTGAGAACCGGTTTCTTCCGGTTTGGATCCTTCGCCACTGCTCTCTGCAGAGCCATCTGTCTCAGAATCATTCTTATCGGAACCTTCTTCTTCGGAAGCATCCCCTTTGGATTCGTCTTCTATAGAACTATCTTCCTTGGATCCCTCTTCCTCAGATTCGTTTTCGTTGGAATTATCTTCCTTAGACGCATCTTCTTCGGAAGTATCTCCGGCGACGTTCTCCTCAGAACCGGTTTCTTCAGAGGAGTTTTCTCCAGAAGTGCTTCCCTCCGAACTGCCTTCTCCAGAAGTGCTTTCTTCTAAAGTCCCCGCCTCGGATGAATCCTCTGCGGAGCCGCTCTCCTTAGAATCGCTCTCCTCTGCGCTGCTTTCTTCCGAACTGCTCTCTGCAGAACTGCTTTCCTCAGAAGCATCCTCTCCTGCACTGCCGGTTTCCGCCCCGTTCTCCGCTGTATTGCTTTCCTCCAGATTGCTCTCCGCAGAACCACTTTCCTCCAGATCGCTCTCCGCAGAACTGCTTTCTTCAGCACTGCTCTCTTCCGGGCTGCTCTCCTCCGGCTGAGCTGCTCCCAGGCCGCCGTTTACCGCCGGTGCGGCAGAAATTCCCTTCTCGCCAAATACACTGTCATAAGCCTGCACCGAAATCGAATCCGAAATATAACCGTCCACATTCAAGCTGGCGCTTAGCTTCGTGTCCGTGCCATTCATAAACAGGAAAATCAGCTCTTCCCTTCCGTTCATCTCATAATCGGAATCAGCTGCACCTTCCGGAATCCGCACAAACATCCGCAGATCCATGCCGTCCATATCCTCTGCCTGGCTATATTCGGGGTCAATCTCGTAAAGGTTTCCATCTGCTTCAAACAGGCGGTCATATTTTTCCTGATCCACCTCTTCTTCCGTCTTGAACTCCAGCCCCAGCTGCTCCGCGGTAATGGGTGAGCCGCTGCTTACCGCCTCCTTCACTGCCTCCTCCAGGTCGGCAGCGTAGATGCGGTACTCTTCGCTGGTGGGCTCTGCCTCCGATGCAAATGCAACAGCCGAACCCATCACATTTCCGGAGACAAGTGTCATGCACAATGCAGAGGCCAGAACCTTCCGCGCCTTTTCGATGGCGTAATAACCGCGCCTGCGCTTCCTGCTCCTTCCCCTGACCTTCTTATTTTCCATATTTGCTTCCTCCTGCATAAATACTTTCTGTAAAAATGCTTTTTACTTTTCTTCCTCCGCTTCAATGGCGGCATCCGCCAGTTTGATTAATTCCAGCAGACTTCGAAAATGCTCCGTTTCATTCTTTTCCATCCAAGTCACAGATCCCTGCCACGTGGCATTTTGCTGATTGAAAATCTGCACCAGGAACGTGACATTCTTCTTCATCATTCCGCCTCCTTTGCGCCGGATTTCCTGCATTTTCCCAGGTAATTTCCATTCTCGTCCGAATGTCCCCCTTCACATTTTCCCAAGTCCGGCAGATTCGTCCCGCCACCTCCCGCCCGCTCGCCGGATCTGCCTGCAAAAGCAGAACCAGAATCTGGCAGGGATTGTAAACTGTGTAGATATCGCCATTTCGTATGCTGAATTTAATCACCTGCTCAAAAAGCTGCTGCTCGGCGGCGGTGCTCTCACTGTCCATAAGCGTGCACAAGAGCAGAACTGCCGGCATTTCTGCCCGCTCTCCCAGACGCAGAAGCAGCCGAAAGCAGTCCTGAAAGCTGGGATAGCTGCACCGGTAGGCACCGGCCTTCCTTCCCTCCTCTCCCATCTTCCGCTTTGCCTCGTCAAGGATTTCCGCGGCCGCCCGCCTTCTGCCTCTGCCAAGCTGCCGAAGCTCCCGTTTTTTCTCAAAGGGAGAAAATCCAAGCTCCTTGTAAAAGGCTGCCGCAGTCCGTTCATACAGCCGCAGCGCTTCCTGTCTCCGCCCTAAAGCAAGCAGACATTCAATCTGCACCTCCTGCCACGCATCGTAAGGATAAATCCGGCTTGCCGCCGCGCAAAGCTTCAGCAGCTGCCCGTACTGGCCCTGCTCCTTCAGTATCTGGCAAAGCTCCTGCATGCACTGGAAATAGATCGTTCGATAACCGGCATTTTCCACCGTCGCCCATTCTTCTCCCAGAAGTTCCGGCATAAATTCTCCTTCATAGCTCTGACAGATCTGGATTAACAGCAGCGTCCGCTCTTCACCTTCCGTTCCGTCCCGGATGCGCTTCCAGCAGCTGTCAATCTGGTCGGTATCACAGGCAATTTCGCCGCTTTCACTGAAATAATAGCTGCCGTCGGAGAGAATGATGTAGCGCTCCTCCGGAAGCTGGCTTACCTTGCCAAGCATCCTTCGCAGCTCGTATACCTGATGGCGCAGATTATTCATCTGGTTCTCCCGGCCCTCCACTCCTGTCTCCAGATCCGCAATCAGCCTGTCCCGGCTAAGCCCCCGGCTGCCTGCACGAATGAGGAGCATAAGCAGCTGCATACTCTTCGTTCTGACATTTTTAGAAAGCTGGATCTCCTCGCCATCACAGAACAGGGAAAATCCTCCCAGAAAACGTGCGTATAATCTGCTGTATTTCGTCTCCTTCATCCCATCGCCTCCGAAAACTTCCTTACTGCTTCCTTGCTTTTTCCTGCGGCAGGCCTTCCTCGCTCCGGCATAGTTCCCCATTTTGTTATCTGCGAAAAATTTAGGCAAAAGAAAATGGGGACTAAAGTAGACTTTAATCCCCAAAATTTGTTCCTTCGGAATATAAAAGAAATAAAAACTTTTTTATAAAATCTTTTCGGATGAAATGCAGTTTTTAATGATGCTTATGCTATACTGCGTTTATGTAAAGGCGGCTTCTAAAGTCTACCATATTCCCCGCTCCTCCTCTCTGGCCCAGCGCAGGAAGGTCTTATGACAGACGCCCAGCCTTCCAGCCGCCTCTCTTGCAGACACCTCTCCCTTTCTCCACAGCTCCAGACATACCGCATATTCCTCTCCCCGCAGCTTTGCCGGAGCACCGAACCGGACACCCCGGGCCTTGGCCACCGCGATTCCCTCTGCCTGCCGCTGGTGGATAAATTCCCGCTCCTGCTGGGCCACATAGCTGAGGAGCTGAAGCACGATATCCGAAATCAGCTTTCTGGTCAGGTCTCCATCCTGATAGGTATTTAAAATCGGCATGTCCAAAACAACCACATTTACATTTTTCTCCTGGGTAATCACCCGCCACTGATTCAGCGTCTCATCGTAATTTCTGCCCAGTCGGTCGATGCTTTTGATTACTAAAACATCTCCTTCTCTGAGCAGTTTCATCAGCCGCCGGTATTCCGGCCGATTGAAATCGCGTCCGCTCTTTTGTTCAATAAAAATATGATTCTCTGCAACTGGATACTTCTTCAGTGCTTCCACCTGCCGGTCTACCTTCTGGTCTCTGGAGGAGACCCTTGCATATCCAAAAACACGATGTCTCATTCTTCTGCCTCCTTGCATTTGCTGTCCCCTTAGTTTCTCCAGATAAAGCAAAAATCCGAACGCTTCTTTCACTTTCCTGCGCAAAATACGCAGTTTATGAAATACAAGCATTCGGATTTTCTTTTTCCTTATACGCTTCCTGGAAAAACGTGATAAAACTACCTTCTTAGGGAAACGATGATTTAATCAGCGTTTCTTTAGAGAATTAAATCCTCCAGCGCCCTCTTTGGAACGTAGTGCACCTGATTTTCATCCCGGTAGTAGCGCACATCTCCATCCTCCTTGATGGGCACCACCACTACCTCCTCCTTGGGGCGGCCCAGCGCCAGGATTAAATCCAGGCTGTAATGCTCCTGATCGATTCCCAGAGCTTCAGCAGCCAGTCCCCGCTGAAAGCTTCCGATCATACATCCGCCATAGCCCTTTTCCACTGCCCCAAGCATGATGGTCTGGGCGGCAATGCCGTCATCCCACAGCTTATTCTTCCCCAGTGACAGATCGCAGCAGATGACGATATAGGCAGAAGGCCGTTCACCCTCCGCAGGTCCCGGCCAGTCTGTCAGGGCGCCAGCCCAATTGATGGCGGGAAACAGTTTTTCACACTCCTCAGGCTCATGCACCAGACGGAATTTCAGCGCCTGAGAATTAGCCGTGGAGGCCGTCATCCTGGCCAGATCCACCAGCTCCCGAAGCGTCTCCTCTTCTATCCGGTCCTCCTGATAAAAACGGCGGTAAGACCGGCAGCAGTATACCAGATCCTTTAACATATTGGCACCTTCCCTTCTTTTCATCTGCTTCGATTATAGCCCCCACGGTAAAGATTTGCAAGAATCTTGCGTCACCTACACAACATCTGCCCCAAAGGGCATCAGCGCCAGCTTTGCCAGCTTGAAATGCTGCAGGCCAAAAGGAATCCCCACGATGGTCACGCAGAGAATCCCGCCAAACACCGCGTGTTCGATGGCCAGGGGCAGCCCGGATAAAATCAGCCACAGAAGGTTCAGCAGGAAGGAACCGGCCCCGCCTCCGTAGCGCACCTCCTTGCCGAAGGGGAAAAAGCTTAAAGAGGCCAGCTTAAAGCACTGCATCCCCACCGGAATGCCGATAATGCTGATGCACCACAGACACCCAGCCAGACACCAGCTCAGTCCGCTCAAGGCTCCGCCAAAAAGAAACCACAAAAGATTGCCAAGACATCCCATACCGCACTCTCCTCTCAAACTGGACTGATTAATTTATGTATTTCTGGCTATTTTTAACCAGTCCATTTTCTGCTATACTTTTTTGCATGATGCAGGGGCCAACGCATATTGCCCCTGATATCCTTTACCCATAAAACGAGATAAAGCACAGGAGGTCTTCAATAATATGAAACGAATTATCACACTGCAGGATATTTCCTGCGTAGGACGCTGCTCCATCACCGTAGCCCTTCCCGTCCTCTCCGCCATGGGCGTTGAGTGCGGCATCCTTCCCACGGCGGTGCTGTCCACCCACACCATGTTTAAAACCTTTACCTGCAAGGATCTTTCCGATCAGATCGAGCCTATCGCCGATGCCTGGGAGAAGGAGCAGATCACCTTTGACGGCATTTACACTGGCTATCTGGCATC
>JAGHER010000204.1 GCA_017889125.1 Lachnospiraceae bacterium | reverse complement strand
GGGCCCTCCAGGGTATAATATTTGGTGGGCTCCGCCACATATCCCAGAACCTGTCCCTTTTCCAGATACTCTCCGGCTACCGCCTGCACTTCCTTCATCTGGCCGCAGGTGACCGTATAGCCGTCGCCTAAATCCAGCACCAGATAATTTCCAATCTCCTCATTGGTTCCTGCCTCCAGCACCCAGGAATCTGCCGGCGCGCTTACCGGCTGGCTCACATCGCTCTGGATGACCATTCCCGGATTGCACTTGTACTGCTCCAAGGTGGGGAAATAAATGGTGGTGTCCATGCTGTAATCCAGCAGCACATTGCCCTCCACCGGCCACATCATGGACTGGGTCTGGGCAAAATTCAGGGCAAGGCTGGCCGCGTCATCCTGGCCCAGACCGACCATGGCGGCCTCTTCCTGGGCAGAATCCGGCGCTGCCTGGCCAGACTGCCCGGCCCCAGTCCCTGCCGCGCCATCCTGTCCGCTTCCATTTCCAGCGCCATTTCGGCCGCCAGCACCTCTGGCTCCGCCGTTCTGGCTGTCCTCATTTCCGGCTGCCAGCTCCCGGCCTGAATCCTCGCCGCCGCTTCCGGCGGCTCCATCCTCCGCACCGTCGGCACCGGCCAGCTCCTGACCTCCGCCGCTTCCAGCTTTTCCTGCCTGGGAATCACCGGCTGCACGCAGCGAGTTTTCCCCGTCCTCATCCGCCAGATGATCTGGCTCTCCTTCCATATTTAAGTATGGACTTTCCTCTGACCGCCCCTTCTGGATGGTCATCACGCCTGCTGCAGAAACAATAGTCAGCAGGCCCAGCACCAACATGACAAGGATCAGCTTATCCTTGAACAATTGATTCATTTTCTGCTTCACGTTTATCACCTCGGTAATAGTCTTACCAAAGGGCCATGACTTATACCGAAAGGATTGAAATATTTTTATAAAAATAGTGTAAAAGCTCCTCCCAGGTCCATCCCTGGGCCGCTTTTCGATTGGCTTCATGCTGACTGAAGCCATATCCATGGCCGATTCCCTGGACCACGGCCCGCACATTGCCCTGGTAAGCCTCCAGCTGGAAGCAGGAGGAATTTAATCCCAGCCCATACCGCAGCTCATCGCCGGTAAAGGAATAGCCGCCGATCTGCACCAGCTCCACATAGCCGGAACCGTCCCGGCTGCCGATCTGGATGGATTCCGGCACCTGGTCTGCCGATACCGGCCCGCCATCGGGAATCTGGCTTACCAGATAGGAAAATTCCTCCGGTGTCCACTCCAGGATCTGCAGGAAATCCTCTGCCTCCGGGTCAGAAGGACATTCCACAGCGGAAAGATAAGGCCGACTTTCATCCCCCTGCCGGGTTTTCCCTGCACTGCACCGGGTAAACAGCGGGTCAATATAAGCCCCGTCAACCTGCATCACCATCCCCGCCGTCTCCTCCACCGCCTGTCTGGCCTTCTGATAAAATTCCATGTAATTCCTGGTTCCCCAGAGCTTCTCCATCTGGGCCTTCTCCAGATAATCCATATCTAAGGCCGACTCGGCAATCTCCTGGGCATCGCCCATAAGGCTATATATGTACGTGCGGGCAATCACCGCCTGGGCCTTCAGCGCCTCCAGCTCATAATCGATGGGCATCTGCATGGTCACCACGCCGATCAGGTACTCCTCCGCATCCAGCACCGTCTCCCGGTCCCGGTCAAGGATAATGCGGCGAACGCGGGACTGATCGCTGCCGAACTGCCCTCCGCCGGACTGAGTTGTGCCAGACTGGCCGTTTCCCATCTGCCCGGATGCTGACTGTCCGCCGGATTCCGCGCCGAAAGACTGCTCGCCGTCAACCAACCCGCTCCCATACTGCCCGCTTTCTGCTCCAGCTTGTTCTCCCGCCCCGGCCATCTGCCGCCCTCCATCCCCATCTCCCGACGGCGCAATCCGGCCTGTCCAGCCTAAAGTCACCACATAGGGGAAAAGGCAGGCGGCAGCTGCCGCAAAAATCACTTTCTTCCACCAGACCATAAAAAACGCCTCCTCATGGTTATTCTATGAGGAAGCGTTTTCTGCTATTCGTTCTTTTTCCTGGCCGTCCTTTTTCCAGGTCATTTTTCCCAGTCGTTCTTTTTCCGGGAACTCAGGTTCCGACGATTCACTTTTCTCAGCAAGAATCACTGGATTTGGCAGTCCGCTCTTTTTTCCCTAGTTCGTCGGTTCTCTTGTTTCCTAAAATTAATCCATATCCACCGTTACCTTAGACAGGTGCCAGATATCCTTTACATACTCCTCGATGGTACGGTCAGAGGTGAACTTTCCGGTTCCGGCAATGTTGGTGATGGCAGCCTTTGCCCACCACTTCTCATCCCGGTAAGCCTTATCCACACGCTCATGAGCCTCTGTGTAGGAACGGAAGTCGCGCAGGATAAAGTAAGTGTCGGCCCGGTCGCTGCTCTGGGTATTTAACAGGGAGTTGTAAATATCACGGAACCGCTCCGGATCGTTTGGTGCGTAGTAGCCGTTGATTAACTGCATCAGCACCCGGCGGATATCCTGATCATTGTTGAAGATATCCATGGGATTGTAGCCGCCATTGTTCTCGTAGTTGATAACCTCGTCAGCAGACATACCGAAGATGAAGGCATTCTCCTGTCCCACTTCTTCCACGATCTCCACGTTTGCGCCGTCCATGGTGCCTAAGGTCAGAGCGCCGTTCAGCATAAACTTCATGTTGCCCGTTCCGGAAGCCTCCTTGGAAGCGGTGGAAATCTGCTCGCTTACATCGGCAGCAGCAAAGATAATCTCTGCATTGGATACCCGGTAGTCCTCGATGAATACCACCTTGATCTTGCCGTCGATGCTCTTGTCATTATTCACCACATCGGCCACAGAGTTGATCAGCTTGATGGTCAGCTTGGCTCTCTTGTAGCCTGCAGCAGCCTTTCCGCCGAAGATGAAGGTGCGGGGAACGATCTCCATGTTGGGATTGTCCTTTAACTGGTTGTACAGATACATCACATGAAGGATGTTCATCAGCTGGCGCTTGTACTCATGCATACGCTTTACCTGCACATCAAAGATGGAGCGGGGATCCACGTCAATGCCGTTGTGCTCCTTGATGTATTTTGCCAGGCGTATCTTGTTCTGGTACTTGATGTTTAAGAACTCCTGCTGGCACTTCTCGTCATCGGCATAAATGCCCAGTTTCTTGATGTGAGGCAGGTTGGTGATCCAGTCATTGCCGATCTTGGAGGTCACCCAGGAAGCCAGAAGGGGATCGCCGTGAAGCAGGAACCGTCTCTGGGTAATGCCGTTGGTCTTGTTGTTGAACTTCTCCGGATACATCTGGTAGAATTCCTTCAGCTCCTGGTTCTTTAAGATCTCGGTGTGCAGTCTTGCCACGCCGTTTACAGAGAAGCTTCCGGCAATAGCCAGATGAGCCATCTTCACCTGTCCGTCATAGATAATGGCCATCTTGCGCACCATCTCCTGGTTGCCCGGGAACTTGGCCTGGATATCTGCAACGAAGCGGCGGTTGATCTCCTCCACGATCTGATAGATACGGGGAAGAAGTCTGGAGAACAGCTCGATGGGCCACTTCTCCAGGGCCTCTGCCATGATAGTGTGGTTTGTGTAAGCGCAGGTCTTGGTGGTCACATCCCATGCCTCATCCCAGGTCAGCTTGTACTCATCCACCAGGATACGCATCAGCTCGGCAACAGCCACGGTAGGATGGGTATCATTTAACTGGAATACCACCTTCTCATGGAACTTGCGGATATCGTTATGCTTCTCCATGTACTTCTTTACGGCTCTCTGCACGCTGGCGGAGATGAAGAAGTACTGCTGTCTTAAACGAAGCTCCTTGCCTGCATAATGGTTGTCATTGGGATACAGTACCTCGCAGATATTCTTTGCCAGGTTCTCCTGCTCCACTGCCTTCTGGTAATCGCCCCGGTCAAAAGCATCCAGGCTGAAGGTATTGATGGGCTGTGCGTCCCATACACGCAGGGTGTTCACCACATGGTTGCCGTAGCCCACCACCGGAATATCATAGGGAACAGCCAT
>JAGHER010000203.1 GCA_017889125.1 Lachnospiraceae bacterium | reverse complement strand
CGGCAAACATTTTGTCGTATTTTTCCTTTACCGTGCTGGTCATGCTGGTGGCAATTACACCGGGCCGCACCTCATTGACCACGATGCCCTCCGCCGCCAGACGGTCTGCGTAAAGGGTGGTAATCATGGATACGGCGGCCTTGGAAATGCAGTACTCGCCTCTTGATGTGGAAGACACCTCCGCTGAGCAGGAACCGATATTCACAATATGTCCCTTATTGGCAAATACCTGCTCCTGGGCAATCATCTGCCGGGCCACCGCCTGGGTGAGGAACATGGTTCCCTTGGCATTGACGCCCACTACCCGGTCAAAGCTCTCCGGCTCCATTTCCAGCAGATCCTTCCGCTCTCTGGGCGCAATTCCCGCATTGTTGACCAGAATGTCGATCCGGCCAAAATGCTCTACCGTCTCCTCCACCAGCCGCTTCTGATCCGCCAATGAATCAATGGAGCCACGGATATAGTGCCAGGGAATGCCCAGACGGGTAAGCTCATCCAGTCCCTCCTGACAGTCCTCAGGATCCTCCAGGGAAAAGATCACCACCTGGCATCCGTCCTCTCCCAGCTGCCTGGCCACGGCATAGCCGATGCCGCGGCTTCCTCCTGTTACAATCGCTGTTTTCTTCATCTGTCGCTTCCTCCCAAATTGAATCTCCTCTCACCCCCGGAAATTCGCCGGAAGATCCTTCTTCGTCTCCACAAATTCCCGGTAAAAGGGCATAAAGGTTTTCCCTTCCCGGATCACGCACCCGGTGGGCTTGTGTGCCCGGATCAGATCGCCGCATTTCCCGCAGGTTAAGCACACCCGTTTCGGATCAATCCGCCCCTGACGGATGATCTCATCGGCAAAGTCCGGATCAGCAAAGGCCATTCTTCCAAACAACATGCCGTCGCAGTATCCTTCCTCCACCGCGCCAGCCGTGTAAAGGTCGGCAAACTCCCGAAGATAGCTGGGAGCCGAGCCGTAAATCACCATCTCCGGCACAGCCATTTTCACCGCTCCGATTCCCGCAATCATCCGCCCGATTCCCGTCAGCGGATGCTCATCGGGAAGGTATTTTCCCATATCGAAGGGGCGGGTGACATGGGTTGTGGCATAGGGATTTCCCATGGTAAGGTTCATCATCCGCAGGCCGTAATCCTCATAAAGCTCCCGCACCAGCCGGATGGGCTCTTTCAGATCCGGCGAAAGGCCCCTTTCAGGGCTTACCCCAAAGCCATAGGGATAAGCATAGCCGTCATAAATTCCCAGACGGCAGGTCACCA
This sequence comes from Lachnospiraceae bacterium, assembly GCA_017889125.1. GTDB lineage: Bacteria > Bacillota > Clostridia > Lachnospirales > Lachnospiraceae > Caccovicinus. The sequence continues at coordinate 4,152 of JAGHER010000203.1, read as the reverse complement.
TAAACTGCTGGCTCTCATAGGCCTTTGCCGCTAAAATCCCATTCTTCAAAAGCCGCGTCCGGTTCTCGTAGCTCCCGCCGTACATTCCCGGCCGGGTGTAGGCGGAGGACAGTTCTGCCAGCAGATAGCCGTGGCAGGATTTGATATCAATCCCGTCAAAGCCCGCCCCTTTGGCAAGGGCCGCCGCCTGGCCGAAGGCCTCCTCAAGGCCCTTCAGGTAATCATCCGAGACAATGCAGGAGTCATCAGCTGCCCGGTACTGCTCCAGTTCAGGATGCCGGTAAGCAATCATCGGCGCCGGACGGTTGTCCGGATTGGAATAGCGCCCGCTGTGGTTGGCCTGCATAATCAGCAGAGGCGCATAGCCATTGGCCCGGATTCCCGCCTCCTTTACCGCCTGAGTAAGACGTTTGTAGCTGTCTAAATTGTCCCGGTTTAAAAGCAGCTGCGTCCTGGAGGAACGTCCCTCCTCCACAATAGAGATAGCCTCAAACCAGATGATCCCGCTTCCGCCCTCTGCCTCCCTTACATACCGCCGCATCGTGTAATCGGAAGGCGACCCGTCCGGCAGGGAATCAGCCCCTTCCATAGGCGCAATCCCCAGGCGGTTTTGCACCGTAAATCCTCCGGCCTCTAAAGGCTTTGCCAGGCAGGCTGTGGTGTCCGCAAAAGGAAGGGAAATCCCCAGTTCACTGGCCTTTTCCTGAATTTCTCCGATAGATTTATAATGAAACTTTTCGTGTAATATCATGGCTTCTTACTCCTTTTTCTGAAATTCCGCCTTTCTGAAATTCCTCCTTCTGCCGCGCAGAATTTTTCCGAAATTCGCTGGGCGACGCCTTGGCATGCTTCTTAAACAGCCGGGAAAAGTAGGAAAAATCCGTGTACCCGCAGGCCGCCGCAATATCCGTAATACTCTGATCCGACTCTGCCAGGAGAACCTTTGCCCGGTTGATGCGGAGGGAAATCACATAGCCGATGACGGTGTAGCCTGTCTCGTCCTTAAACACATGAGAAAGATAATCCTTATTCAAAAACATGGCCGCCGCCACACTTTCTACTGTGATGTCCTCCGTAAAATGCCGGTCCAGATAGTTCATGGTATTGTAGGCCACCGCAGTACCGCTTCCCACACGCATCATGGACAGGGCAGGGCACTCCCGGAAAAGGGCAATGAACATCCGCCGCAGGTTAGCGCCCACAATCAGCTCCCAGTAGCTTTTCCGTGCCAGATACTCTGCCTCCATTTCCTGAAGGATCCCGTAAAGATAATCCCACGCCTGTCCGGAGACCGTAAGAAGGTGAGAGAAGTCCGGAGGCCGTTTGATGAACACAGCAATCACCTCCGGATACTTCACCTCCTGCTGGAAAAATTCCGGCCGAATCTGGATAATGTAACGCTCATATGGATATTCAAGAACCTTCAGCGTATGATCCTCCAGAGTATTTAACACAATGAGCCCGCCTTTTTCGACAATGTACTCCTTGTCATTGACCTGATATTGAATCTTTCCGGCAAGCAGAAAGATGACCTGATACGCCTTTTCGTAATGATACGGCAGCCTGTAGTTGCAGGTTGTATATCGATGTTCGATCCAGAAATTATCCATAACGCGTTATCCTTTCTCCATACTAAGAAGACACCGGTTAAATCAGCGTTTCCCTAAGCCCATAAGTTACAGCATGAAACTGTAGAACAGCATGCACAGCACAACATTAGCCAGAATCGCAAAGGGCTGAGCGGCGCCGTAGCCAGTGGTCGGCTCCTCGGAACCGGTGGAGCTGATCGCCGCACCCAGGCCCGGAGCGGATGTGCATCCGCCAGCGATAGCGCCGCTTAAGATCAGCCAGTTCAGCTTAAACACCTTGTAGCCGATAATAAAGCTCACCAGAACGGCAATTCCCTCTACAAAGATGGCACTGACCGCAAGGGCAAGGCCGGAACCCATAATGGAATTCACCACATCGTAGCCATAGCGCAGGCCTACCACCGCCATAAAGAAGATCAGGCTCATCTGGTAAATGGTTCCCAGAGACTTTCCATCCATACGGAAATTCACCGGCCCCACCTTTCCTACATAGCTGAGAATCAGCGCCGCCAGCAGCACACCGCCGGCATCTCCCAGAGAAAAGCTGCCGAAGCTGCCCAAAGGAATGGTAATCGCTCCCACAATAATGCCGATCACCACCACCAGACCAATAGTCATAAAGTTTAATGGCGTCTCCGGAATCTTCTTTCCCGTATCAGCGATGGCGTCAAGCTCCTTCTGGTACAATACCTTTTCCTTTTCCACATCGATCCGGAACAGCTTGGGGAATGCGGAAATCATCACCACAATCACCAGAACGCCGATGGGGAATGCCACCGTATAGCCCAGGCTGATGGCTGAGGAGGCCGCCTCTTTGTAAACGGCAACCTGCTCCTCACTAAGCGCCGGGGTATTCTCCGCCGTCAGCGTCCCGGAGGGATCAATCTTTGCAAGCATTGCTTCCTTTTCTTCAAGGGAAGCCTCCGCGTAAACACTGGCATAATCCACATTTCCGGCAGCATCCAGCGCTGTTCCGTATCCCGGTGTGGTGGTCATGGCTCCGGCAAACATGCCTACCGTTTCATGGGGTGTGATGGCCTTGTTAGAGGAAAGCACCGTCCCATAAAGAGCCACCGTCACAATCATGGACACCACGGGAATGCTCACGCCGATTACCACAAATTTAATCCCGTAGCGTCTGAAAATACTGCCAATACTGCTTCCTACTTTAAGTCCGATGGAAACCAGGAACAGAAGAAGGAAGAAAGAGAAAAATGCCTGTGCCACCACACCGGTGGAAAGGATCCGGCTTGCGCTGGAAAACCCAGTCATCCCCTTCTCTACACCATGGGCCCATCTGGTGGCAAAATAACCGATCACAATGCCCGTAAATATGCCGCCAGAAACGCCCAGGGAAAAGCTTTTAATCTTAATTTTCCCGATCAGAAGGCCTGTGGCAATGGCAAGAAACATTAAAAAGAACTGATTCGTTACAGTTGAAATCACAATCTGCATCATGGTATAAACCCTCCCTGAATAAACGGCCTACAGCCGGAAAATCCGCTCTGCGTTTCCGGATAAAACAGCCTTTTCCTCTGCATCCGAAAGCTTCAGCTGGTCAATGCACTTTAAGGTACGGTCAATATAGCCTGGCCCCTTCTCCGGGTCAAAAGGCATATCCGAAGCAAAAAGGATATGATCAATGCCAAAGAAGTCGATTCCTGCCCGGATCGCGGAGGCCGAACCGAAGGAAGCCGTATCCGCATAAAACTTTTTAAAGGTATCCAGGGGATTGCCCTTCATCCTGGTGGCCGTCAGCTCCTCCCGAAGCTCTGGGGCTGTCCTGCCGCCGTACATTTTCAGGCCGTTTTCAATTCTTCCCGCCAGCATGGGGATCATGGCGCCCACATGATGGGTAACAATTTTCAGATTCGGGAAATCCTCAAAAATCCCGGCAAAGGCCAGCCTGCACATAGCCACAGTAGTCTGGTAAGGCCAGCCGATAGTAAACCACAGTTCGTATTTCGACCGGGTCTCTGTGGGGTATTCCGGCGTCATCTGCCCGCCTACCGGATGAATGAGGATGGGAAGCTCCAGCTTCTCACAGATTTCGTAAATGGGCCAGAATTTTTCCTGGTCAATGGCCTCCCCGTTCATGTGGGTGTAAATCTGCACGCCCTTTGCCCCCATGTCCGCGCACCGCTTAATCTCCTCCACAGAAGCGGGAACATTGTTAAAGGGAATCCCGGCAATAAAGCCTTCGTAATACTCCGGATGCTCCTCAGTAATCCGCTTGATCTCATCATTTCCCACAGCGGCAATCTTAGGGGACTTGTCCGGCCCCGCAAACAGCTCCACCGGCGGCGACACAATGTTGGGAATCTGCTTGTAGCCCGGGAACTGCTTCATGACCTCCAGCCGGTACTCCATATCGGACATGGCCTGCATCTTCAGCGCCCGGACAAACATATGGGACTTGTTCGGCGATTCATTCATCGCCATTTCCGCATATTTCTGCGGCATCAGGTGACAGAAAACATCAATTGATTTCATGGTGACTTCTCCTTCCTCCAAGGGATAATCCTTTGTTCTTTGATGAAGCCATCATAGCATCTGGAGCCGT
>JAGHER010000202.1 GCA_017889125.1 Lachnospiraceae bacterium | reverse complement strand
GGGTGCATCACCAATCCATAAAAGTCTGGCGGGCGCATGGGGCATCCCTGAATGTATGCCGCCTATCCGGCGGCGGATTTTCAAAGTCAAAAGGAGGCGTGGGATGGATATTGTACTTGATGTGATGGGATTGTCCAGCCTGGAGGAGATTCTGCTTCAGGCAGAGCTTTTGGTGCGGATCGGGATTTCCTGTGTGCTTGGACTTCTCATCGGCCATGAGCGGAAGAACCGGAATAAATCAGCAGGCATCCGCACCCACGCCATCGTGGCTATGGGGGCGGCGCTGATTATGATTGTCTCCAAATACGGCTTTTCTGATGTGGCCAGCTACGATGCAGCCAGAGTGGCAGCCCAGGTGGTAAGCGGCGTAGGATTCTTAGGCGCCGGAGTGATTTTCGTCCGGAACAATCTGGTAAGCGGCCTGACCACGGCGGCCGGCATCTGGGCGACGGCGGGAGTGGGCCTGGCCATGGGCTCCGGTCTCTATGTGATCGGCATTGCCTCGGCCCTTCTGATTGTCCTGATTCAGGAGCTGATGCACCGGATTGATTACTTTGCCCGGGTGGCCTCCTGCGGCACCATCCGCATGACCATTGCGAAAAAGGAGGGAGCGGTAAAGCAGATGGAGGAGTACCTGGAGGAGCGCAGGGTAGACATTGCCGCCGTGAAGGTACATAAGAACAAGAAGGACGAGATCAAGGTAGAGTTTGAGGTGATCTACCCGCCGGGATTAGACAAGGCTGCCCTGTTCTCCCAGCTGGCGGAGGATGACAACGTCATGATGATCAGCGAGTAAAAAGGATAAAAAAGCAAATGCAGGCAGCTGCAAAAGAAAATGCAGGCAGCTGCAAAAGAAAATGCGATGGAGGGAAGAACATGAAGGAAACGAGTTTCGATGTGGCGGTAATCGGCGCGGGAGTCACCGGCTGTGCCATTGCCAGAGAGCTTTCCCGCTACAACCTGAAGGTGTGCGTAACAGAGCGGGAGGAGGATGTGTGCTCCGGCACCTCTAAGGCCAACAGCGCCATTGTCCATGCCGGATATGATGCTGTGCCTGGTTCCCAGAAGGCCCGGTTTAATGTGGAGGGCAACCGGATGATGGAGGCCCTTTCCAAGGATCTGGAATTTGATTTCAAGCAGAACGGTTCCCTGGTGCTTTGCTTTGCCCAGGAGGATATGCCGGCTCTGGAGGAGCTGTACCAGAAGGGCGTGACAAACGGTGTGGAGGGACTTCAGATCCTTACCGGCGACCAGGTCAGGGAGATGGAGCCCAATGTGACCGATACGGTAGTGGCAGCGCTGTATGCGCCCACCGGCGGAATCGTCTGCCCCTTCGGCCTGACCATCGCTTTGGCGGAAAATGCCTGTGAAAACGGCGTGGAATTCCTCTTTAATACCGGGATTGAGTCGGTGAAAAAAACGGAAAGCGGATATGACCTGGAGGCAGGGGACACCCTGATCCATGCGTCCTGTGTGGTCAATGCTGCCGGTGTTTACGCGGACACTTTCCACAATATGGTCAGTGAGAAAAAGATCCACATCACCCCCAGAAAGGGCGACTACTGCCTGTTAGATAAGGAGGCCGGCACCCACGTATCCCACACCATCTTCCAGCTTCCGGGAAAGCTGGGGAAGGGAATTTTAGTGGCGCCCACTGTGCACGGAAACCTTCTTACCGGTCCCACGGCAAGGGATATTGAGGACAAGGAAGGCACCGCCACCACCGCAGACGGCCTGGCAGAGGTGATGGAGAAGGCCGGGCTTGGGGTGAAAAATATCCCCTTCCGTCAGGTGATTACCTCCTTCTGCGGCCTGCGTGCTCATGAGGACGGCGATGATTTCCTTATCGGTGAGGCGGAGGATGCACCGGGCTTTTTCGATGCTGCAGGCATTGAGTCTCCTGGCTTAAGCAGCGCGCCGGCCATCGGTGTGTACCTGGCTGAGCTTGTGGCTGCTAAGCTTGGTGCAGAGAAGAAGGAGAGCTGGAACGGAAAGCGGAAAGGCTTCCTCCGTCCGGAGAAGATGAGCCGGGAAGAGCGGGCGGCTCTGATTAAGGAGCATCCTGAGTACGGCACCATTATCTGCCGCTGTGAGGGCGTCAGCGAGGGCGAGATCCTGGACGCGATCCATCGCAGGCCGGGAGCCGTTTCCTTAGATGGAATCAAGCGCCGGGTGCGTCAGGGAATGGGACGCTGTCAGGCAGGATTCTGCACACCCAGGACTATGGAAATCCTGGCAAGAGAACTGGGTATCACAATGGAAGAAATTTGCAAAAATGCACCGGGTTCCAATATGCTGACCGGTGAGAAGCAGGAGGGGGCAGCCTTATGATGGAGCATGATATTGTTATTATCGGCGGAGGGCCGGCGGGTCTTGCGGCAGCAGTGGCGGCGCGGAAGGCCGGAATCCAGGACATTTTAATTCTGGAGCGGGACAGCTGTCTTGGCGGTATCCTGAATCAGTGTATTCACAATGGCTTCGGCCTTCACACCTTTAAGGAAGAATTAACCGGGCCGGAGTACGCCGCCCGCTACATCGCCATGGCTGAGGAGGAGAAGATTCCCTACCGCCTGAATACCATGGTGATCGACATCAGTAAAGAGAAGGAAGTAACCTTTATTAACCGGGAGGAAGGTCTTTCTACAGTGAAGGCAAAGGCCGTGATCCTGGCCATGGGCTGCCGGGAGCGTCCGAGAGGAGCATTAAACATCCCCGGATACCGGCCGGCCGGCATTTACTCGGCGGGAACGGCACAGCGGTTAATGAACATTGAGGGCTACAGCGTAGGAAAAGAAGTGGTGATCTTAGGCTCCGGCGACATCGGCCTGATTATGGCCAGAAGAATGACGCTGGAAGGCGCCAAGGTCAAGGTAGTGGCAGAGCTGATGCCCTATTCCGGCGGCCTTAAGCGGAACATTGTCCAGTGTCTGGACGATTACGGAATCCCCTTAAAGCTGAGCCACACAGTGGTGGATATCCAGGGGAAGGAGCGGGTTACCGGCATTACCCTGGCAGAGGTGGGACCTGACCGGAAGCCCATCCCCGGCACGGAGGAACATTATGACTGCGATACCCTTCTTCTTTCCGTAGGTCTGATTCCGGAGAATGAGCTGAGCCGGGGAATCGGCGTGACCATGAGTCCGGTGACCTCGGGGCCGGAGGTAAATGACTGCCTGGAGACCAGCCAGGAGGGAATCTTTGCCTGCGGAAATGTTCTTCATGTTCATGATCTGGTGGATTATGTGTCAGAGGAGGCTACCCTGGCAGGAAGAAATGCTGCGGCATACGTGCAGGCCATGGAGAAGAGCAGCGAAGAGGAGAGCGGGGAAGAGTCTGGAGAGAAGGCCGGGAAAAAGGCCGGACATCAGGTGCCCCTGAAGGCGGAGAATGGCGTACGCTATACGGTTCCCCAGACGCTGGATATTGTCAACATGCAGGATTCCGTTACTGTCCGTTTCCGGGTGGCTGATGTATACAAGGACCGGTACATTACCGTATCCTATGATGGCAATACGGTGCTTCGGAGAAAGAAAAAGGTGCTGGCTCCGGGCGAGATGGAGCAGATCGTGCTGAAGAAGGAAAGCTTTTCTGATTATCCGGAGTTAAAGAATATTGTGATCCGCACGGAGGTGGAGTGAGATGGAGGTAAGAGAATTAATCTGTATCGGCTGCCCGCTGGGCTGTCCCCTGACTGTCCGGATGGAGGGCAGTGAGATTTCCGTAACGGGAAACACCTGCAAACGAGGGGAGGATTATGCGAAGAAAGAGGTATTAAGCCCCACCCGCATCGTCACCTCCAGCGTGCCGGTAAAGGGCGGCGTCATCGGCATGGTGTCCGTAAAGACCAAATCCGATATCCCTAAGGATAAAATTTTCCAGGTGATGAAGGAAATCCATGAGGCATCGGCCCAGGCGCCGGTGGCCATCGGGGATGTGATTATCCCCGACTGTGCCGGAACCGGTATCCCGGTGATAGCCACCAAGGCTGTGGAAGCGAAGGCATAGGCCGGAAGGCAGAAGAGATAAGGCAGAATCTGCAGGGCAAACCTGCATGCGCCCGGCGGGCAGGTGTACCACCAGTCCATGAAAGTATGGCGGGCGCATGGGGCATCCCTGAATACATGCCGCCTACTCGGCGGCAGGACTTTCAGGGCAAAATCAGCAGGCCAGAAGCGGAAAATCATGAATGGGCTATTGGCCCGGATCATAAGTCCAGGTCATAAGCATAACGGATGAACTGAATTAAAGCATCCGTGTGAGGCGTGTAGGACAGAACCAGAAGATAATACTGCTCCGCCCCGTCATAGACGGGATCCTGAAGGAAGTGGGAGCGGCGAAGGTTCAGTCCGCACGCCTTTTCTTCGCCGGTTCCATCGGCGGCGTAATAAAAATCCTCCTGGAGAGACCCGGCCAGATCCTCGGGCAGCAGCTCCTCCAGATCGTACAGGAGGAAGGACTGGGCGTAATACTGGGCCAGCTCCTCCGGAGCCACCACAAAGTCCAGCTCCTTGGCGGCAATGTAGGCCACCAGCTTTCCCTGACTGGCTGCATTGTACTCGCCGGAGGAGTCAAGGTCGACAAAGAGAGAGTCCTCGAAGGCAATCCGGTGGCCGGAGGGCGTATCCCGATAGCGGCTGAAGTCCTGGCTGATGGTCTGGGCCGGAAAGAGATTCTGCCGGTCATTTAAGAAGAAGCCCTGCAGGTCGATGGTCTGCCGGCTCTGCCAGATCAGGTCTCCAAGGTAAAAAAGAAGCAGCAGAAGGACCAGAAAGAGAAACAGCACCCACCGGTAATAGTCGGAAAGAAAACGGATTTTCTGCCGGAAGGGCAGGGCCTTTAAGGTTTCCCTGTCATGCTTCCAGCTGGATTTTGTGCGGGTAAAGAGTCCCATAGAAAACCTCCAAATTTCGGCGCCGCGTCTTTCTAACAGCGGCATTGATAAGCAGCATATCCAGCGGATATTGTAGCACACCCGGCGAAAAAATGGTATACTCGTCCTGGAAAAAGAAAGGAGTTTTGACGAACGTGAATGTAAACGGCATATTTAATCCAGAGAACCGCTTCTGGTCATTTGTGGAGAAGCTGGCAAATCTCTTCCTTCTTGGCTTTTTGTGGCTGGTATTTTCCCTTCCCCTGGTGACCGCAGGCGCGGCTGTCACCGGGCTGTTTCAGTACACCCTGAAGCTTTCCCGGAATGAGGAGGGCTATGTGTGGCAGACTTTCTGGAAGGGCTTTAAGGAGAACTTCCTTCAGGCAACCATCCTCTGGGTGGGGATGGCGGCTTTGGGGATTTTTCTGGTCTTTGACCTGTACTGCTGCCAGTTTCTTCCCTTTCCCAGCCCGGTGAAATGGACGGCCAGAGCCCTTTTGGCCAGCTTGATTCTTGTCTATTTATTAACGAGTCTTTACGTGTTTCCCCTGCTGGCTTTCTTCCGGGTAAGCCTGAAAAATGCAGTGGTTCACTCCTTTATTATGGCCATGGGAAATCTGTATGTGTCGGTGACAATCCTGGTGATTTACGGGATTTTTGCCGCAATTGCTTACTTTCTTCCGGGCCTTTTCATGGTGTGGCTTGCTCTGGCCAGCTATTTTTCCTCCCATTTCCTGAACGGCGTATTCCGCAGGTATGTGAAGGAAGAGGGGGAGGAAGGCTGAGGGCAGCAAAGAAATGGGCCTCTTTTCGGGAAAAGTGCTGAAAACAATGTGAAAAAATAGCCAATATCTTGCCTGATTGGAGAAAAAGTGTGCAAAAAGCAGGCATAAAATATGTAAAAAGTATGTAAAACTGACAAAAATTGCTTGCAAGCCCATGCTGTTTATGATACCATAAATTCATAAGAATTTGCAAATTACATATGGTCTGCAGAAGAGAGAATGAGGTGATAGCAGGAAGAAACACATTGCCATATGTGTTTTTTTTGCGGAACCTCTTTTTTATGCCCTGACTGGTTACACGGATATGCCAGCATCTGCCTCCGGTACCGTGCGGCAGAGGAAGTCGGGGCCGCGGGGAAGGCAGCCATAGTAAATTTCACGAAAGGAGAAAGTTTATGAGAAAAAAGGCAGCATTGGTATTAGCGGCAGCAATGGTTGTGGGAATGACAGCCGGGTGCAGCGGAGGAGGTTCTACGGGAAAGGCAGCGGTGAACAATGCGGACACTGCGGCAGAGAACGCAGGAGGCGCGGCGGATACGCCAGCAGAGGAGGTTTCCTATGAGGTGACGGAGCCCATTACCATTACCTGGTGGCATGCTCTGGAGGAGCAGTATTCGGATACGGTGACGGAGATTGTCAATGACTTCAACAGCTCCCAGGATCTGATTACTGTGGAGGCAGAGTATGTAGGAAGCTATTCGGATGTGAATGAGGCTCTCGTGGCGGCACATGCAGCAGGAAACGGCCTTCCGGCCATCACCGTAGCCAACACGCCCTATGTGGCGGAGTACGGTGCAGGCGGTCTGACGGAGGATTTAACCCCCTATATCGAAGCATCTGGCTACGATATCGAGGATTTCGGTGATGGCATGGTTGCAGCTGCTCAGTATGACGGCAAGCAGGTATCCCTGCCCTTCCTGATTTCTACCCAGATCCTCTTCTATAATAAGGACATGGTAGACGCAGAGGGAATCACCCTTCCCTCTACCTGGGATGAGATGGATGCCTTTATGGAGGCTGCTACGGTGAAGGCCGCTGACGGCTCTACCGAGCGGTATGCCACCATCATTCCCGGCTGGGATCAGTGGTACTTTGAGACCTTCTACCTGAATCAGGGCGTGAACATCATCAATGAGGATCAGGTAACCACCGACTTAGACGGCGAGACGGCAGTTGCCATCGCCGGAAAGCTGAAGGAGTGGTGTGACAATGGCTACACCTACTGGACCGGCACGGCAGATGACGCCTCTTCCAACATGCGTTCCAACTTTATCTCCGGAAAGGCCCTGTCTGTGGTGCACACCACATCCCTGTACAATACCTATGTAGACCAGTGCGACTTCGAGATCGGTATGGCATGGCTTCCCGGCGGGGAGACCAAGAATCAGGAAATCGGCGGCTGCGTCCTGCTGATTCCGTCAAAGAATGACCAGGCTACCAAGAATGCCGCATGGCAGTTTATGCAGTACCTGTGCAGCAAGGACGTGAACATGAAGTGGGCGGAGGGCACCGGATACATGCCCACCAGAAAGTCCGTGCTGGAGACCGAGGAGGGACAGGCATTCTTAGAGCAGAAGCCGGCATTCCAGGCAATCTTTGACAACCTGGATCTGATTAACCCCAGAATCCAGCACTCCGCATGGTCGCAGCTGTCCAATATCTGGAAGAACGCGATGGCGGAAATGATTCTGGAGAATGGCGACGTCCAGGAGTCCATGGAGCAGATGTCTCTGGAAATCAATGATATCTTAAGCGATTCATAATTCCCGGTGGTCTGCACTTAAATGACGTATAAGAAAACGGCAGGCTCCCCTTGCAAAAGGGGAGCCGCAAATCAGGGGGCAAGATTTTATATGAAAGAAAAACGAATGAATCCCAGGAAGGTGTCTGCCGTTAAGGATTTTATCTGTGTTGTTCCGGTTTTGATTTTCCTTGCAATTTTTACCTATTATCCCATCGCGGAGCTGTTCCGGATCAGCTTTACAGACTGGAATCTGCTGAAGGATACCTGGCAGTATGTGGGCTTTAAAAACTGGCAGTGGCTGTTCAATGGTTCAGGCACCCGGTATCTGTGGAATTCCCTGCGGGTGACGGTCCTGTATTCCATCGGCGAGCTGACGGTGACCATCGTGGGCGGCATGATTTTCGCGCTGATTTTTAACCGCATGAACAAGGCCTTTTCTGCCATGCGCGCCATTGTCTTTATGCCCAAGTACGTGGCCATGTCCTCAGCGGCGGTAGTATTTTTGTGGATTCTGAATACAGACACCGGTATCTTAAATTACCTGCTTTCCCTGGTGGGGATCAGCGCAGTGGATTGGCTGGGCGATCGGAATACGGCCCTGATTTCCGTGCTGATGCTTACCGGATGGCGGTGCATCGGCTACGGCATGATGGTTTACCTGTCTGCCATGATGGGCATTTCTGCGGATTATTATGAGGCGGCATCTCTGGACGGGGCCAGCAGCTTCCAGAAGTTTGTGAGCATTACCCTGCCCATGCTTTCGCCTACCACCCTGTTCCTCTTTGTAACCACCTTTATCTCGTCCATGAAGGTATTCCAGTCGGTGGATATCCTGACTCAGGGCGGGCCTTACCGTTCTACGGAGGTGTTCGTCTACAATATCTACCGGTACGCCATGGTGGATTTCCGTATGGACCGGGCGGCGACGGTGGCGATTTTCTTCTTTGTGCTTCTTCTCCTGGTGACGGTGGCCACGATGAAAATCTCCAACGGCAGAATTACTTACGATTCATAAGGAGGTACTGCAATGAGCAAACAGGAGCTGTCAAGCGCGAAGGCGCGGAACGAGTCAGCCAAGAGAAACCGGAGGATAAAGGCCGCGGTGCAGTGGGTTCTGGCCATTATCGTGGTGCTGATTATCGTTTTCCCGATTTACTGGATGCTGGTATCGTCCGTGAAGTCGCAGGAGGAGATCCTTCTGGCTGTGCCTACGCTCTGGCCGAGGGAATTTCATTTTGAAAATTATATTAATGTATTGAACCGGGGCAATTTTGCCAAATATTACTGGAACACGGCGGTGATGACGGCGGGAATCCTCATCTCCCAGGTGGTTACCGGTATATTTGCGGCCTACGGATTTTCCAAGGGAAAGTTTAGGGGCCAGAATGTCTGTTTCATCATCGTTCTGGGCGCCCTGATGATTCCTCTGCAGGTTACCTTTATTCCCCTCTACATTATGATGGCAAACTGGGGGCTGTCTGACACTTTCCTGGGATTGATCCTTCCGGAGGCGGTGTCCCCCTATTATATTTTCATGCTGCGCCAGACCTTTATGGCCATTGACGACAGCTATGTGGAGGCGGCCAGGATGGACGGCCTGGGGCGTGTGGGGATTATCACTAAGATCCTTGCTCCCATGTGCAAATCCACCCTTTTTACGGTGACGCTGGTAACCTTTACCAACGGCTGGAATTCTTACTTCTGGCCCAAGATTATCGCCCGGGGCGAAAAGCGCAGAGTGCTGACCATCGGTCTTGCACAGCTGCAGAATACCTTTGCGGGAAATGAGACCATGAATAATCATGAGATCATGGCCGGAGCAGTGCTGGCGGTAGTGCCGGTAATCATCCTGTTCTTCATTTTCCAGAAATACATGCTTACGGGATATTCCAAGGCGGCCATGAAATAAGGAAAGGCCGTGTTCCAAGACGGCCATGAAGCGGGAACGGGCCGCATTTTAAGACGGCCATGAAATAAGAAATGGCCGCAGACTGACAGGAAGGAGACTTGAATTGTGAAGATCTATGCCCACAGAGGATACAGCGGGATGTATCCGGAGAATACGATGCTGGCCTTTCAGAAGGCGGCGGAGACTGGCTGCGACGGGATTGAGCTGGATGTGCAGCTGACTAAGGACGGGACAGTGGTGGTAATCCACGATGAGACTGTGGACCGGACCACATGGGGGACCGGACGGGTGGTGGATTATACCTTTGAGGAGCTGAGAAAGCTTGACGCTTCCCGGCTTTTCGGGGATAAGTACGGCTTCTGCCCCATCCCTTCTTTTGAGGAATACGTAAGCTGGGCGGCCGGACAGAATCTGGTTACCAATATTGAGCTTAAGACCGGCGTCTATTATTACGAGGAGCTGGAGAAGAAGACCCTGGAGCTGGTGCGCCGGTATGGGCTGGAGGATAAGGTCTTTTACTCCTCCTTTAACCACATGTCCCTGGTGCGGATGAAGGAGCTGGCGCCGGATGCATTCTGCGGGGCGCTCGTGGACCGGGAGCTGGGAAATGCCGGCTATTACTGCAGCCAGTTTGGCTTCCAGGCCTATCATCCGGGAATCAAGGATCTGACGGAGGAGGCAGTGAAGGGCTGCAGGGAAAAGGGCATTGCCGTAAATGTGTGGACCATTAATGATATGGGAGCACTGGAGAAGCTTTATCAGTGGGGCTGCGACGGCGCCTTTACCAATTATCCTTCCATATGCAAAAGCTGGATTGACAGCAGAAAGCAGGGCTTATGAAAGCCCTGGAGCTTCTGGAGGCCTCGCCGGTGATTGCGGCGGTGAAGGATGACGAAGGCCTTAAGCGAAGCTTTCAGTCGGAGTGCCAGGTGGTATTTATCCTTTACGGGAATATCTGCACCATGGCGGATATCGTCCGCCAGATTAAGGAGCAGGGAAAGACGGCGGTGGTTCACGCAGATTTGATGACGGGATTGAGTCAGAAGGAGATTGCTGTGGACTTTATCCGGCAGAATACCCTGGCTGACGGCATCATCAGCACCAAGCCCCTGCTGGTTAAGCGGGCGGCGGAGCTGGGGCTTCTGGCTATCCAGAGAACCTTCATCATCGATTCCATGGCTATGAATACCACGAAGAAGCAGATCGATGCCTTCCGTCCGGACCTGATCGAGGTGATGCCGGGGATCATGCCCCGGGTGCTGAAGGAAATCCGGGCCTACACAAAGATTCCCATTATCGCAGGAGGGCTTATCGCTGATAAGAAGGATATTCTGGCGGCCTTTGACGCAGGGGCGGATGCCATTTCTACCACGAAGGAAGAGCTGTGGTTTGTGTAGCTGAAGAGCAGAGCAGAATAATAACAGGAAGATAGCAGGAAGATAAAAGAAAGATAAAAGTAAGAGAAAAAGAAGCAGGAGCTTATCACCATGGGGCCGTGTGCCGTGGGAGAGCTCCTGCTTTTTGTTTTATGATTTTTGCGTTGAGAACGCCTGCCGTGCCAGCTGGATAAAATGGGCCAGGGGCGAGGAGCGGGGAACACTCTTGCAGTAGATGCCGAAGGAAAGCTTCTTCCAGTCTTCAATGGGAACAAAGGCCAGATGGGGATGCTGAGGAATATTTACCGCTGGCAGGAAGGAGAGGCCAAACCCGCTTTCCGTGAGAAAAAGACTGGTCTCATGGGAGGCGGAAAGGCAGATGTCGGAGACATCTCGTCCCTCCAGCAGCCTTCTCTGAAATTCCGTGACGGCTGTGGGAAGCTTCGGCATCTCCGTGAGGATCAGCTTTTCGCCGGCGGTGTCTGCCAGTCGGATGGATTCGCGGGAAGCGAAGGGATGGGAAAGAGGGCAGACGCAGAGCATGGGAATCTTCTTTAATTCCCGAAAGGAGAAGGATACTCTCTGGGAAGCAGGCTCCTGAAAGCCGATGATGCCGTCCAGGCTTTCCTCATCCAGCATCCGGTACAGGTGGGAGAGAAAACCTAAATCAAAGCGGGGAATGAGAAAAGGATACTCTTCATGCATGCTCTGAAAGATCTGGACAAAAGGAGTCAGATAAAAGGTGCTTTGGGTTCCCAGAGCGAACCGCTGGATACGCTGAATATCGGGATTCTGGAACCGCCGTTTAGCCCGCATGGAGAGCCCAAGGATTTCCCGGGCGTCATTAATAAAAAGAATGCCCTCCGGCGTCAGCTGTACGCTGCGGGTGCTGCGGTTGAAAAGCTTTACATCCAGCTCGTCCTCCAGGGTGTGGATCTGGTGGGTTACCGCTGGCTGGGTGATGCCCAGCTGCTCTGCCGCCCGGGCAAAATTCAGGGAACCGCATACGGCGAGAAAACAATTTAACTGGAAGGTATTCATGGACTTCTCCTTTGATTAATAAATATTTTTTATTGATGATAACATTTTTTGAATTCACTTTCAAGGGGAAGAGAGTATAATTACAGATTGTAAGTCAGCAGAAAAGCCGGTACTGAACAATCAGGCTGCAAAAGGTTTGGGCCCGTCTGCCGACAGAAACGGAAAGGAGCGCAGAACATGGACAATGACGGCGATATTCTCCGTCTCGTTAAGCAGCTTGGCAGCTCTCTGCGGGAATATGAGAACTGCCGGCGGTTAGCGGATGACATTACGCCTGCACAGAGCTTTTTCCTGGAGTACCTTCTGGCGCAGCAGCAGGAGGAATATTTCGCTTCACAGATTTACCAGGAAGCAGGCTTATCCAAGGCTACCGTATCCAGTATACTTAAAGGGCTGAAAAAGGAAGGATACCTGACTATGGAGGAGGTTTCCGAGGATGAGCGCAAAAAGCGCATCCGGCTGACTCCAAAGGCCTATGGGCTTTCCGAGCCGCTTAAGAATCACCGGGCGCAGATTACGCAGGTTCTCTGTGCAGGGATTGGAGAAGGGGAAATGGAAATCATCCAAAGGGGGCTGGAAAGGATGAGTATGAACATAAAAACAGATCGCAGCAGGAGGATGAAGCATGTATAAAATCTTGATTTCACAATTTAAGCAGTACAAAAAGGCTGCTCTTCTGACTCCGGTATTCACCGGCCTGGAAGCACTGATGGAGCTTCTGATTCCCTTTATCACCGCAAAGATTATCGATGAGGGAATCCAGGCGGGAAACCTGAGCAGGGTTTATTTTTATGGAGGAATCATGCTGGTTATGGCTTTCTTAAGTCTGTGTCTGGGCGTGCTGGCAGGAAAGAACGCGGCGGAGGCCTCGTCTGGATTTGCCTGCAACCTGCGCAACCAGATGTACGAAAATATCCAGACCTTTTCCTTCTCAAACATTGACAAATTCAGCACAGCCGGTCTGGTGACCCGGATGACCACCGATGTGACCAACGTGCAGAACGCGGTGCAGATGGTTCTGCGGATTGCTTCCCGGGCGCCGTTAATGCTGATCTTAAGCATGGGCATGTGCTTCTTGATCAACGCCCGCCTGAGCGTCATTTTCCTGGTGGCTATTGCGGTGCTGGCAGGGGCCCTGTACGTGATCATGAGCAAGACTACCGTCATCTTCCGGCAGGTATTCCGCCGCTACGATGATTTGAATGCCGAGGTGCAGGAAAATGTGACGGCGATCCGGGTGGTGAAGGCCTTCGTCCGTGAGGAGCACGAGGTAGAAAAATTCAAGCAGGCAGCGCAGAAGCTTTACGATTTGTCGGTGCGTGCTGAGGCAAGGCTTGCTTTCAATAACCCGGTAATGATGCTGGTAATCTACGGCTGCATGATCGCCCTGTCCTGGTTTGGCGCCAAGCATATCGTCATCGGAGATCTGACTACAGGCGAGCTGACCTCCATGTTCAGCTACGTCATGAGCATGATGATGTCCTTAATGATGCTTTCCATGGTATTCGTCATGATTACCATGAGCGCCGCCAGCTGCAACCGAATCGCTGAGGTGCTTGAGGAGAAGCCGGATCTGACGAATCCCGAGGCGCCGGTTATGGACGTGGATGACGGCCGGATTGACTTTAACCATGTGAGCTTTTCCTATAAGCACGGAAGCGGAGAGGAGACCCTTCACGATATTGATTTCCATGTGGAGGCAGGCGAGACCATCGGCATTATCGGCGGCACCGGCTGCGGCAAATCCAGCCTGGTGAATTTGATCAGCCGCCTTTACGATGTGGACGAAGGCCAGGTGCTGGTAGGCGGACGGGATGTGCGTACCTATGATATGGAAGCTTTGCGGAATCAGGTAGCTGTGGTCCTTCAGAAAAATGTGCTGTTCTCCGGCACTATTCTGGATAACCTGCGGTGGGGCAAGGAGGATGCCACTGAGGAGGAGTGTAAGGAGGTATGCCGCCAGGCCTGCGCCGATGACTTTATCGAGGGCTTCCCGGATGGGTACAATACCTGGATCGAGCAGGGAGGCACCAATGTTTCTGGCGGCCAGAAGCAGCGCCTCTGCATTGCCAGAGCGCTGTTAAAGCGGCCTAAGGTGCTGATTCTGGATGACTCCACCAGCGCCGTGGATACGGCCACCGACTCCCGGATCCGTGAAGCCTTCCGGAAAAAGATCCCCGGCACCACGAAAATCATCATCGCCCAGAGAATCTCCAGCGTCCAGGATGCAGACCGGATCATGGTTCTGGAGGATGGGCAGATCAATGGCTTTGACACCCACGAAAATCTGCTGAAAACCAATAAGATTTATCAGGAAATCTATGAGACCCAGCAGAAGGGCGGCGGCGATTTTGACCAGCCATCATAAGCGAAAGGACGGTGCGAAACAGATATGGAAAGACAGAATAAACGAAACGACCGGCGGAGGGTCAGCCCCAAGGAGATGGGCCGCATCCTGGGCCGTGTCCTGAACTATATGATTGGAAGCTATAAATGGCAGTTTGCCCTGGTGGTAGTCTGCATCTTCGGCTCGGCCCTGGCCACCAGAAGAGGCACACTGTTTATGCAGGACCTGATTGACGATTACATCCTTCCTCTGACGAAGATGGCAGAGCCGGATTACGGGCCTTTAGCAGGTGCCCTGTGCCTGCTGGCGGGGATTTATCTGATCGGCATGGTCTGTTCCTACGGCTACAACCGGATCATGGTAAACGTCAGCCAGGGAACCATGAAAAAGCTCCGTGACCAGCTCTTTTCCCACATGGAGTCCCTGCCCATCCGCTACTTTGATACGCACGCCCACGGCGACATTATGTCGGTGTACACCAATGATGTGGACACCCTGCGCCAGCTGATGAGCCAGAGTATTCCCCAGGTAATCAATTCGGTAATTACCATGGTGACCACGGCTGTGAGCATGATTGTGCTGAGTCCGCACCTGACGGCGGTTTCACTGGTGATGGTGTGCATCATGGCCTTCTGTGCCTCCAAGATCGGCGGCAAATCCGGGGCTTACTTTTCCCGTCAGCAGAAGGCTCTCGGCACGGTAAACGGCTACATTGAGGAGATGATGGAGGGACAGAAGGTGGTAAAGGTCTTCTGTCATGAGGAAAAGAGCCTGGAGCAGTTTAAGGCGCTGAATGAGGAGCTGCGGGTATGTGCATACAATGCCAATAAATTTGCCAGCATCATGATGCCCATTAACGCCAATATCGGCAACATCAGCTACGTGCTCTGCGCCGTGGTGGGCGCTACTCTGTCCTTAAGCGGCAGATTCGGCCTGACCCTGGGTACTCTGGTTTCTTTCCTGATGCTCAGCAAGAGCTTTACCCAGCCCATCACCCAGTTAAGCCAGCAGATGAACAGCATTGTCATGGCTATGGCAGGCGCCGAGCGTATCTTTGATCTGATGGATGAGACGTCGGAGGAGGACAATGGCTATGTGGAGCTGGTGAATGCCAAGGTTTTGCCGGACGGCTCCCTGACCGAAACCATCGAGCGCACCGGCCTGTGGGCATGGCGCCATCCCCACAAGGCGGAGGGTACGGTAACTTACACGAAGCTGGAGGGCGATGTGACCTTCAATGATGTGGATTTCGGCTACACGTCGGATAAGATTGTCCTGCACAATATCAAGATGTACGCTACGCCGGGGCAGAAGATTGCCTTTGTGGGCAGCACCGGCGCCGGAAAGACCACCATCACCAACCTGATCAACCGGTTCTATGATATCCAGGACGGAAAGATCCGCTATGACAACATCAATATCAACAAGATTAAAAAGGCGGACCTGCGCCGTTCTCTGGGAATGGTGCTTCAGGATACCCACCTGTTTACCGGCACGGTTATGGAAAATATCCGCTATGGCCGTCTGGATGCTTCAGACGGGGAGTGCATTGCAGCGGCAAAGCTGGCCAATGCCCATGATTTCATCAAGCGTCTGCCGGAGGGGTACAATACCATGCTGACGGGAGACGGCTCTAATTTAAGCCAGGGCCAGAGACAGCTTCTGGCCATCGCCCGGGCCGCCGTGGCAGATCCGCCGGTACTGATTCTGGATGAGGCTACATCCTCCATCGACACCAGGACGGAGATGCTGGTGCAGCAGGGTATGGACCGGCTGATGCAGGGCCGTACTACCTTTGTCATCGCCCACCGCCTTTCCACAGTGCGCAATTCCGACTGCATCATGGTACTGGAGCAGGGGCGCATCATCGAGCGGGGCACCCATGACCAGCTGATTGAAGAGAAAGGAAAATATTATCAGCTTTACACCGGAAAGGCCATTGCCGGGTAAAATTCCCTGCGAATCCCTTAAAAATCAGGTCCTTTTGCGATTTCTTGACCCAAGC
Source organism: Lachnospiraceae bacterium (assembly GCA_017889125.1). Lineage (GTDB taxonomy): Bacteria > Bacillota > Clostridia > Lachnospirales > Lachnospiraceae > Caccovicinus. The sequence continues at coordinate 7,997 of JAGHER010000202.1, read as the reverse complement.
TTGTAAAAGGCCGGGAAATTTGATACAATAGGATGCGGAAAAAGGAATGATTGGCGAGGGGAAAAGCATGTATCAAAAAGAACAATCAAATCAAATAAAAGAGCCTCGGGTCTACAGTCCGGAAGAAATCAGCCATGTGATGGAAAATCTGCGCCCTTTTTTTGATTATGTACGGCTGGTGGATCCGGAGTGCTGTCAGGTAGTGCGTCTTCCCAGCGATCCGGATCAGAGCCAGGAGGCGTGCTACGCATTGTGGGACAGGAACCGCCGGTGCCGGAACTGTACCAGCAAGATGGCACTTCAGCAGGAAAAGCGGCTGGCAAAATTTGAGATGATGAATCGAAAGATTTATTATGTAATTGCCTCGCCTGTGCTGGTGGAGCAGCCGGAAGGCGGGATAAACCGCTGGATTCTGGAGCTGGTTGTGGAAAATTCCGGACGGTTTTCCAACAGAGTCCTTGAGGAAGGCGCGCTGATTGAAAATATTATTGCCAGCGAGCATGAGCTTTACGAGGATTCTCTGACGAAGGCATACAATCGGCGTTATTTTGATGAGCGCCTTTTCTGCATCCGGGACGGAAAGGACCGGGAGATGGTGTTCATCGCCTCAGATTTAAAGGATTTTAAGAAGATCAATGACACTTACGGCCATTCTACCGGGGACTATGTTCTGAAGCAGGCGGTCCGCCTGATGAAGAAGACGGTGCGGTCTGATGACTCCATCATCCGTATGGGTGGGGATGAATTCCTGATTGTGCTGAATAACTGCAATCCGGACGCTGCCGGGCGGATCATTGACAATATCCGGAGAGCCTTTAAGGATGAGCTGGTGTATGACCGGGAGAAAGCGCTTTACGCTACGGTAAATTTCGGCATTTCCTACCGGGAGCATTTTAATGGAGAGGAAGCACAGATCCGCTCCATGTATGAGGAAGCGGACCAGCATATGTATCTGGACAAAAAGCGTTCCGGCCTGTAAAGGCGGACAGGCCATTAAAGGCAAGAACGTTAAAACAAAAGGCAAAACAGAAAGGCCCGGCCAGGGTATCCATCTAAGGATTCCCCGGCCGGGCCTTCCGGCTGTCCTGCCGTCGGTTATCCTACAGCCGCTTTGCGATAGCCTTGATAAAGTCCTCGCTGTTTAATACGGTGGGATTGTCCAGGGTGGTGATGAGTGCCAGATCCTTGGTCATCTCGCCGCTTTCAATGGTGTCGATGGTGGCCTTCTCCAGGCGGTCAGCAAAGGCGGAAAGCTCTGCATTGCCGTCTAATTCGCCTCTCTTTCTCAGGGCGCCGGTCCAGGCAAAGATCGTAGCCACGGAGTTGGTGGAGGTCTCCTCGCCCTTTAAGTGCTTGTAATAATGGCGCTGCACGGTGCCGTGAGCGGCCTCGTACTCGAAGTTTCCGTCGGGAGAAACCAGCACGGAGGTCATCATGGCCAGGGAACCGAAGGCGGAGGAGATCATGTCGCTCATCACGTCGCCGTCATAATTCTTGCAGGCCCAGATGTAGCCGCCCTCAGACTTCATTACCCGGGCTACCGCATCGTCAATCAGGGTGTAGAAATAGGTAATGCCGGCTTCCTTAAACTTGTCGGCGTATTCCTTGTCGAAGATTTCCTGGAAGATATCCTTGAAGGTATGGTCATACTTCTTGGAGATGGTGTCCTTAGTGGCAAACCACAGCTCCTGCTTCGTATCCAGCGCGTAATTAAAGCAGCTGCGGGCAAAGCTTTCGATGGAGGGGGTGATGTTGTGCATGCCCTGAAGGATGCCGGGGCAGGTAAATTCATGAACCAGCTCTCTGGTCTCGGTGCCGTCAGCGGCGGTGTAGACTAACTCAGCCTTTCCGGGGCCGGGAATCTTCATCTCAGCAGCCTTGTACACATCGCCGTAGGCATGTCTTGCGATGGTAATGGGCTTTTTCCAGTTCTTCACGCAGGGCTCGATGCCTTTGACCACGATGGGGGCGCGGAATACGGTTCCGTCAAGGATGGCACGGATGGTGGCGTTGGGGCTCTTCCACATCTCCTTTAAGTGGTACTCGTCCATACGGGCGGCGTTGGGGGTGATGGTGGCGCACTTTACGGCCACTTTATATTTCTTCGTGGCGTTGGCGGAGTCGATGGTCACCTGGTCATTGGTCTCGTCACGGTGCTCTAAGCCCAGGTCATAGTACTCGGTCTTCAGGTCAATATAGGGCAGCAGCAGGTTGTCCTTAATCATCTGCCAGAGAATCCGGGTCATCTCGTCCCCGTCCATCTCCACGATGGGGGTAGTCATCTTAATCTTATCCATGTCGATATCCTCCTGTTTTGCGTATTGGTTTGCCATATAGTATACAACGAATCAGCCGGTCAAACAAGAGTTTCCGGCGCTTTTTCCGGGTGATCTTCCGGTATCTGTTACAGTTCACGCTGGACGTGAACTGCAACGGAATCCAGCCCATTCCAAATCGCCTGCGGCGATGGGCTGGATTCTTTGGCCGCTTTTCATGTACTGGTCTGGCATTTTCAGCAAGTGAAAATGCCAAGCTTGAACAGTAACCGGTATCTTCAACTTGCATTCTCCCGGTCTTCTGGTATAATCTCTCTGTAATGCGTTGCTGCGGCAGATGGGCCGGGGCAGGAAGGAGATAAGATCCGTGGCAGGACTGGGAACGGTGATTAATGTGGCCGGGAGTCCGTTGGATTTTACAGGAAAAAGAGAAACGAGCAAGGAGAAAAGAGACATGATAAAGGATCGAGAGAAGTGGCTTTCTTTTCTGGGAAGCCTGGTGCTTGTGGTCGGAGGCAACCTTCTTTATGCCCTGGCGGTGAAGCTGTTTTTGCTTCCGGCGGATCTGGTGACCGGCGGGACTACGGGTATTGCCCTGGTGGTCAATGACCTGACGGGAGTACCCATCTCCCTGTTTGTGCTGGTGTTTAATGTATGTATGCTGGCGGCGGGATTTTTCCTTTTGGGAAAACAGTTTGCCCTGACGACGGTGGTCAGCACCTTTACCTACCCGGCAGCTTTGGGATTTTTTGACCTGCTTTTGGGGGATGTGACGCTGACAACGGATCCCCTGCTGTGCTCCCTGTTTTCCGGACTGGGAATCGGCCTTGCTCTGGGTATCGTGATTCGGGCGGGAGCGTCCACTGGAGGTATGGATATCCCGCCTCTGGTGCTGAACCGGTTTTTTAAGATCCCGGTGTCGGTGAGCCTTTACGTTTTTGACCTGTGTATTTTGCTGGCCCAGGCCTTTTATAATGTGCCGGAAAAGGTTCTCTACGGAATTCTTCTGGTGCTGGTGTACACCATCGTTCTGGACAAGCTGATCCTTATGGGTGCGGCAAAGACGGAGGTGAAGATCATCAGCAGCCAGCCGGAGGCTATCCAGGAGGCAATTCTCCATCAAATGGACAGGGGCGTCACCGTCCTTCAGGCGGAAGGGGGATATCTCCACAAAAGCGCGCCGGTGCTCCTCAGCGTGATTTCCAACCGGGAGCTTCCCTACATCGAGCGGCTGATCCGGGCCATTGACCCGGAATGTTTTATGATCGTAAGCCGGGTGACGGAGGTGCGTGGAAGGGGATTTTCCATGAAAAAGAAGTACCGGTAAAGACAGAAGGGATTTCATCCTATCATTTTATTCAAGAGAGGACAGCACATGAAGTATTATTTTGCACCGATGGAGGGCATTACCGGCTGGGTTTACCGAAGTGCCTTTCACCGGTATTTTGGCCCGGCAGATCAGTATTTTACGCCCTTTTTATCGCCGGGGGCGGATCGCTGCTTTACCAGCCGGGAGCTGGCGCAGATACTGCCTGAACATAATCAGGGAATGGAGACGGTTCCCCAGCTGATGACCCGAAACAGTGAAGACTTTATCTGGGCGGCCAGGGAGCTGCAGCAAATGGGATACAATGAGGTGAACCTGAATCTGGGCTGCCCCTCCGGCACGGTGACGGCCAAGGGAAAGGGCAGCGGTTTTCTGGCTGATCCAGAGGAGCTTGACCGGTTCTTAGATGCGGCTTTTCGGAATCTGGATATGCGGATTTCTGTAAAGACCAGAATCGGCGTGGAGAGCCCGGAGGAATTTCCGCGGCTTCTGGAAATTTTTAACCGCTATCCCATCTGCAGCCTGATTATCCATCCCAGGATTCGTAAAGAGTTTTATAAGGGAAAGCCTCACCTGGAGGTGTTTGCCCAGGCAGTCAGAGAGAGCGGCAATCCGCTCTGCTATAACGGCGATTTATTTACGGAAAGGGATTTTGCGGATTTCCGGGAAGCGTTCCCCAAGGTGGATGCGGTGATGCTTGGCCGGGGGCTTCTCATGGATCCCTTTCTTTTGGGACGGCTGCAGGAAAGAGACCATGAGGCAGCCAAAAAGGAAGTGCTTTCCCGGTTCCTTAAAGAGCTGCAGGAGGGGTATGAGGAAACCATGTCCGGTGACCGGAATGTATTATTTAAGCTTAAGGAGCTGTGGAGCTACCTGATTCTCCTGTTTGAGGACGGGGAAAAGTATGGAAAGAAGATCCGCAAGGCTCAGAGCCTGGCGGAGTACAGCCACTGGGTGGAAAGCCTGCTGGCGGAGAAGAGCCTGCGGAGCTGACCGATGATAAAAGGCGGCTGGAGGGCAGACGAAAGGCAGATAATGGACAGACAAAAGGCCGGGGCAGCAACCCCGGCTCTTTCGTCTGGTGGGAAAATTACGGCTGTTCATTTTCTGCTCCCAGATGTCCGTTGGCATGACGTTTGATGGCCTGGAAGCTTTCTGCGCTGATCACATGCTCCATGCGGCAGGCATCCTGAAGGGCGGTTTGCTCGCTGACCCCCAGCTTCATCAGCCACCGGGACAAAAGCTTATGGCGCTCATACATGGTCTCGGCAATCTCCCGTCCCGCATCGGTAAGGGTGATGTGGCCTTCCTTGTCCATGTGGATGTATCCGTTTTCCCGGAGATTTTTCATGGCGATGCTGACGCTGGGCTTGGAGAAATCCAGTTCGTTCACGATGTCGATGGAGCGCACTTGTGGCTTCCGTTCACTGATCATCAGGATGGTCTCCAGGTAATTTTCTGCTGACTCTTGAATTTTCAAAAACATCTCTCCTAACAAAAAGTAATGTAGCATTTACATAAAAGAATAGCATAAATTCAGAAAAAACACAACCGGCCCTGATAAGTGTTCCGCTCCCGGAAACGCCGGTCGATGGTATTGAGCACCAGGCGCTTGTGAAGGCTCCATTCCGGGGCGATTAAGAGGGACCTTGGCCCGTCGCCGGTTATGCGGTGCACCGTCATGGACGGCGGAAGACGCTCGATGCAGGTGACGATGAAATCCGCATACTCCTCCAGAGAAAAAAGGGGGAAGGGCTCTTTCTGGTACATGGCGGCCAGATCCGTGCCCTTAAGGATGTGGAGAAGCTGCAGCTTGATGCCGTCCAAAGCCGGGGAAAAGCGGCTTATGTAATCCACAGACTGAAGCATCTGCTTCCGGTTTTCTCCAGGGAGTCCCAGGATCAGATGAACGATTACGGTGAGGCCCTTATCCTTAAGACGGGCTGCCGTATCCGCAAAGCAGCTTAAGGGATAGCCGCGCCGGATAAGCTCTGCCGTGTCCGGATGGATGGTCTGGAGCCCAAGCTCCACCCACACCGGCTTCTGTCGGTTCAGCCGGGCCAGAAGCTGGATTTTCTCCTCCTCCAGGCAGTCTGGCCGGGTGCCGATGGAGAGAGCCGCGATCTGCGGATGAGAAAGCGTCTGGGAAAAGAGCTCCGACAGGTAGGATACCGGGGCATAAGTGTTGGTAAAGGACTGGAAATAAGCAATATAAGGGCCATCTGGGGCCTTGTGGGCGATCTTTTTTCTGGCGGCCTCGATCTGGGCGCCGATATCCGGGTAATTGCGAAAGCCCGGTGTAAAATCGCCGGAGCCGCCCTGGCTGCAGAAAATACAGCCGCCTCTTCCCAGGCTCCCGTCCCGGTTCGGGCAGGTCATCCCGCCGTCCAGGGACAGCTTGTATACCCGGCATCCAAATTGACGGTTCAGCTCGTAGCTTAGCGTGTGGTAGGGGCGCTGGCCCCAGAGACGGGAATCTTCCGTCATGGCATGTACCTCCGGAAAAAGTTTGCAGATCCTTTCGGATGCCGCTTCTCTATACTATAACGGAAAAGCCCTTCCGGGTAAAGAAAAAGGAAAACAAAAATACAGGTTTTTTGTACAAGATTCTATTGTTGCCCGGGGGAAAGTCTGCTATACTTAGCCTTAAGGCAGTACCTGCTGGTGCTGCACCGGAATAAGATTCGGATTTTCGGAAAATTCCACGGGAAAAGGAGCGAAACCTATGAAAATCAATGAAACTACAGCATATTTAGAGAGCAGTGCCAGCCGGGCATTTATGGAGAAGCTTTATGGAGCGGACAAGGCGGCTGAAAATATTACCCGCTACCAGGAGCTGGTGAAGGGTTTTGAGAGGACCTTCGGCCAGCAGGATATCCTTCTCTTTTCCTCTCCGGGACGGACGGAGATCAGCGGCAATCACACCGACCATAATCACGGAAAGGTGCTGGCAGGCAGCATCAATCTGGACTGCGTAGGCGTAGCGGCAAAGAATGATTCCCGGAAGGTCCGGATCGTCAGCGAGACCTATGGACAGGATTTTACCATTGATCTGGATGACCTGGCTCCCGGCCCGAAGATGGCGGGAACCATTGATTTGACCAAGGGATTGTTAAAGGGATTTTTAGAGGCCGGATGCCAGATCGGCGGCTTCAATGCCTACATAACCAGCAATGTCATCAGCGCAGCAGGAGTCAGCTCCTCGGCATCCTACGAGATGCTTCTCTGCGCCATGTTAAATACCTTCTTTAATGAAGGAAAGATGGACACCGTAGCCTACGCCCACGTAGGTAAATACGCAGAGAACAAGTACTGGAACAAGGCTTCAGGCCTGTTGGACCAGATGGCCTGTGCCGTAGGCGGACTGATTACCATTGACTTTAAGAATCCTGCAGAGCCGGCAGTGGAAAAGATTGATTTTGACTTTGCTTCCGCAGGACACAGCCTGATTATCGTGCAGACCGGAAAGGGACATGCGGATTTAAGTGCAGATTATTCCTCCGTACCCCAGGAGATGAAGGCTGTGGCTGCCTGCTTCGGGAAAGAGGTGCTGGCCGATGTGGCAGAGGAGGATGTGATCCGGGAGATCAGTGCAGTCCGCGAGAAGGCTGGAGACCGCTCCGTGCTGCGCGCCCTTCATTTCTTTGAGGAGAACAAGCGGGTGGAGGCGATGGTGGCCGCCCTTAAGGAGAACCGTTTTGATGAGTTCCTGGCCGGCATCACCGCTTCAGGAAATTCCTCCTGGAAGTGGCTCCAGAACTGCTTTACCAATGCAGCATGCCAGGAGCAGGGAATCACTGTAGCGTTGGCTTTGACGGAGCTGTTCCTTGCAGAAAAGAAGGCCGGAGCCTGCCGTGTTCACGGCGGCGGATTTGCCGGTGTTATCATGGCTATGCTTCCTAACGAGATGGTTGACGAGTACATTGCCTACATTGAGAAGGCCATGGGAGAGGGCAGTGCTTACCGGATGAGCATCCGGCCCTACGGCGCTGTCTGCTGCAATGAGCTGATCGATGCTCTCGCTTAAGAAAAAAGAGGAAAAATCGACGGGAAACCTTTAGGATTTTGTAATAAACAAACAGGAAAAGTATGGTATTATAGTCACGTAAGCAAGGGGAGGAGGCAAAGAGCCTCCATCCTTTCACCAGATTTCAAAAGACGGGGTGATGACTATGATGAACCAGTTAAAAAAGAGCTGTTATGAAGTGATTCTGTCAATCGGAGGCTACCGCTTTCAGGAGTGGACCCTGGAGAACCAACTGAAGAAGGAAGTTCGTCGTCTGATCCGCGAAAGCCGGGAGGCTGCATAGAGGCCGAAGCGGAAGCGTTTCGACAGAAGGAAAGACAGGGCTGCTGCGCCAGTGAGTGAGAAATTCACGGCGCGGCAGCTTTTT